>JAJYNM010000005.1 GCA_021786335.1 archaeon | reverse complement strand
AGAGTGTGATGGTTGCTGTCGGAACAGTTTTGAGGATTCGGAGCAGAGGAGCAGTTTCAAGGAGTTTGAGGAAGGGCTCGTAGCCGCCCAAGTCAGAGATATCCTTTGCAGCTAGTTGTGATGCGTGGACCGCCTATATTTGGCAATCGACGAATCCGAAAGTCATTTAGGCCCGGACGAACAATCGAATCGGACCCGACGTTGGAGTTCGTCGTCAAGGCGACAGAAGGGCGGTCAGCGAGAATGTTCGTCGAAGAGAAGGAGGTTGCGATGATAGGCCCTCGCGGGAGGGCGATGTTCAGCGTCCTTTCGGAATCATTTGGAGAGTGGAAGGTCGAGCTCCGTGACGACGGGGAGATCAGGCCGTTCTCAGCAGAGATTACTCGCGAAGGCAAGAGCGGACTCGCACTCAAGATAAGGAACCACCTGTTCTTCTACAAGGGGGCCGCCTACCTTCTGACTGGCATACCCGAAGAAGTCAGGCCGGCAGACCACGTCCTGGGTAAGCGCCATGTCAGCAGGCTTGACTCGTTCCCTTTCTCGGGACTAGATGAGGTGGACCGTGAAACCTGGGGCCGCCTGAGGCTTCATAGGGGCATCTCAGTCGGGGAGATCTATGGAGCAAGCCCACAGGCGTTCAGGGTCACACTCTCCGACGAGCTTAGCGAAATCGGACTCCCGCTGTCAGCCGCGCTATATCTGCTCTACAACTCAGGCCAGGGTGCGCGCGGTTGGTAGTAATCAAGCCCAACCGAGTCGGCCCTTTCCCTTTTCCGAAGTCGGACCCCGAAGAGAGGAAGAAAGGCTTCTCGGAGGTCGAGCAGCCCTACACCAAGGAACAGGCGATGCTGGAGGCGGACCGCTGCCTCCGATGCGGAACCCCCGTCTGTATCGACGCGTGTCCTGTCCAGCTGGACGTAAGAGGGATGATGGACGCGGTCGCCAACGGCGACTTTCAGAGGGCTTACCATCGCATCAGGGAGACCAACCCTCTGCTCGGCGTGACCGCGAGATGCTGCCCTCAACTCCAGGGCCTCTGCGAAGACGCATGCGTGGTCAGGTGGGGAGGACAGCCCCTCTCCATCGGCATGGTCCAGAGATTCGTTGCAGATTGGGAACAGGCTGGGTCGAGACAACCAGACCCCAAGTCTGATGCCCCCACAGGGAAGAGGGTCGTAGTCGTCGGCGCAGGGCCTGCCGGATTGGCGGCTGCTGAGCTTCTCCTCCGCTATGGACATAGCGTGACGGTATACGAAGAGGCGCAGAGTCTCGGTGGGACTGCATGGTACGGCATACCTGACTACCACCTGCCCAAAGATGTCCTAACCTATGAAGCTGAGCGAATAGTCACCCAGGGGGCGAAGGTCATTAGAGGAGTCAAGGTAGGTCGGGACATATCCATATCCTCCCTTCTCTCTGAATCTGACGCAGTCCTTGTCGCTACGGGTTCGAGGGACGTGAAGAAGCTCAATACGCCAGGCTCAGACCTCGATGGCGTGCTGGATGGTTACGAGTTCCTTCGCGAGGTGTATGAGGCCGGGATTGAATCGTACCTCAACGGAAATCGCAAAAACCTGGGCAGCGAAATCTTGGTGGTCGGCGGGGGAGACACCGCACTCGATTGTGCGCGGACTGCCCTCAGGCTCACCCAGGGGCATGTTTCGGTCCTATACCGGAGAGACGAGAAAGAGATGCCCGCGGACCCGATAATGGTGAAGGAAGCCCAGGAGGAGGGGGTCGAGTTCAAGTTTCTGTCGGACCCTTCTGAGTATCTGGGCGAGAACGGGAAGCTCACCGGGGCGAAAGTGCAAGTTATGCGGTTAGGTGCCCCTGACTCGACAGGGAGGAAGCATCCGGAGCCAATCCCCGGGCAGACTGCCATAGTGAGATGCGACAGTGTGATTCTTGCCGTGGGGAGGGGACCGGACTCTTTCTTGGCGAAGAAAGAAGGTCTCAAAACAGGGCCCAAAGGGGCGATTGTGGTAGATGTCCGCTATGCGACCTCGATGGCCAGAGTCTTCGCTACGGGCGACGCGACGACTGGAGAGACATTGGTGGTCAAGGCTATGGGGCACGGGAGGGAGGCGGCGCAGAGGGTTCATGAATATCTAGCAGGACTCGAAGACAGACATGTGTCCCTTTACGAGCAGTACTATACCAAACGCACTACCGAAGACGCCTACCAAGACATGTTGAGTGGGAGAGAAGAAGAGCGACCCCCAGACTGACATGGCCCTTCGGAGACAGGAACGATGGGCGGCCGCTCCCTAGCTGCTTCTTCATATGGAACCAGTTCGACGAACAAGCTTCGTGAGTGCTCTGGAGTAGATTTCATTCGTCTGTTCTTCGCCTTCCCCCTGGGAAACCTCCTCCTCGACGTACTCCTCCGCAATCTTCACTATTTCTTTCGCTAATTCCTCTGCAAGCGCGTCGATGTCACCTCTTGAAAGGGGTGCTGGGAGCTGATTTCTTGCGGCACTGAGGGCTCCTCTGACTCTTTCAATGTTCACATGGTAGTAGTATCTGGCTGCCTCCAGGGGCAGTGACTCTAGATCGGGGAGTATGAGGTACGCGGTCGGAGCATAGAACTTCTGCAATATCCCATGCTCTTCCATCTCTACTCTGGCTACTTTCAGGAAACCTGTCTTCGTGAGAAGCCCCAGGTGGTAGTTGACCGTCCCGTCGGTGAGCCCCAGGCTCTGCGCCAGCTCGGACTGGGACATGGACCTACGGCGAAGGAGGTTCAAAATGGCTCGCCGCATAGGGTCTGAAATCAGCTTTGCGGCCTTGCTGTCTCTGACTATCTGGACCAGCTTGATTTTGGATTGCGACGGACGATTGGTCAATCTTCGCCTACTTCCAAGCGTGCTGGTCAAAGCATGTGCCACCTATGGCTACTCCCTATTCGGCGCTGGGAGGGGGCTGCGTTGGACGGACTCCAAGACGGGAGACAAGCCGTTCTCTTCACGCCGAGTGACCCATGAGGGTTCGCTGTTGCCGAGGGGATTGCTGTTGATTGCACCACTTGCCCTCGCTCTCTGTGAGTGTTACGCGTTCGATTCCTTTCATCCCCCGGGGAAGACAGGCACGAATCTGAACTCCTGGCCTTCGGCTAGGTTCGGCACCCTGTGGGGATCGCCCTTGGGTATGAAGACGACGCCATGTTCTATGTCGGCATTCTTGTCACCAATCTTCAACCCCGCCCTTCCACCAGGGAAGCAGTAGACTTCGTTTGAGCGGCGCGCGTGCCCGCGTGCTTCTTGGCCCGTCTTCAGTTCCGTCGGCGATGCTGACAGGTCAGCAAGATTATAGTCGATGAACCGGTATCGCCCCTCGTTGGCAACCAGCATCCCATTGGATACGATTTCGTCTGTTTTCAGATGAATCCCAAAAGTCATCGACAGGTGCGCCTATTTAAGAGTTCGATATATCATAACTATTCGATATACAAAATATATAAGTGCAGGTAAGCAGTCGTCCTCTGTTACATGAAGAATCCAGCCGCAAGGTTGCAGATAGATGCCCTCGCGACGGATTTGGATGGCACCCTCACATCAGGAGGGCAGCCCCTCAAACCTGGTCTGGTGCACGCGATGAAGTGGATTAGGGCGAATGGTGTCAAACTAATCCTTGTGACTGGCCGGTGCTCCGTGGAAGCCATCGGAATCACAGGGGAAGGACTGTTTGATGCAATCGTCGCAGAAAATGGGGCAGTGCTCACCACGGGGTCGACCAGAAGGCTGCAGATGCCTGACGGATGGATTGACGAGAGAAGTAGGCTGCTCCCTCAGTTCGAGAAGGGGTGCGAAGAGGTGATAATTTCTTCCTCAATCGAGAACCTGCCCCTAGCGCAAAGACTGGTCTCGCGACTGGCCAGAATACAAGTCAACAGAGACAGGCTGATGATTGTGCCCCCGGGAGTGGACAAAGGTTCAGGACTCGCTTCCATCCTGAAGATGCTCAACCTCTCCTCTCAGCGGACTGCCTGCGTAGGGGACGGGGAGAACGACGTGCCCATGTTCGAGGTATCGGGATTCAAGGTCGCGCTTGCCAACTCGATAGACGAGCTCAAACAGAGGGCTGATTACGTCGCAGATAGCAGCGATGGAGAGGGGACAATGGAAGCCATTAGGGATCTGTTTCAAGGGAGCGCGGATCCGACACTATGAGAATCTGCATCAACACTCAGACCCCGCCGGTGAGGTTCAAGGTTGACTATGCGGAGCTGCAAGAGAAGTACGGCGAACTGGACGACCCAGTCGACCTGAAATCCCTGCGGGAGGGGGTCGACTACGTGTTTGCGCCTGGAGGGGTCACGGCGATGGTCCTCCCTTTGATATCGAACCTTACCAAGACGGGATTTGCCAAGGATTCTGTCTGGATCAGCCTGGGGATCAAATATCCGCCGCGGGTCAAGCTAGATGACGTCGTGGTCTCGCATGTGGAGCTCGGAGACCGGCATCTCAAGGACTACGGATCCTTCAAAGAAGAATTCTGGTCTATCATACATGGTCTAGGAGCCCGTCCGTTCAACAGGAAGGAGTACCTAGGTTACGTACATTATAACTGGGCGAACACAGAGAAGCTCTTCCACTACGTCGGAGACGTCGATATCTTCTACATTCATGACTTCCAACTGATACAGACCGGGCAGCTGATTGGGATATCCGCACCCGCCGTGCTTCGGTGGCACGTCCCGTTCAGGCCCGAGAACCTCGGCCGCCTTGGAGGTTTCGTGCGTAGGGCGCTCGAGGGTTTCGACTCGGTCATAGTCAGCACGAAGAAGGACCTTGAAGGCCTGCTAAAGTCTGGATACAGAGGACATGCCCACCAGCTCTACCCATACATAGACGAGGAGGGATGGAAGGCTCCATCCTCGGCTGCGAAGCAGGCGCTCAGGGAGAAAATTGGCCTGAAGGCAGACGAGAAGTTACTGCTCACTGTTGCGCGGATGGACCCTGTGAAGTCCCAGGATGTTGCAATCCGAGCCATTGCGAGGATGATGAACAGGGCAAAGGTCAGGCTACTGCTTGTGGGCAACGGGAGCTTCTCGTCGAGCAGGACAGGCGGCCTGGGGAGGGACAAGGGGACCGTCTGGAAGGAACACCTCATCAGCACGGCGAAGCGGCTCAAGGTGAGCGACAGGACGACGTTCCTGGGGTATGCCCCGGTGGAAGAGGTCAGGGCGGCCTACGCTCTAGCTTCAGCAGTTTTACTGCCGTCGAGAATCGAGGGGTTCGGGATCACGGTACTCGAAGGGTGGCTGAACAAGAAGCCGGCAGTGGTCAGCGAGGGGGCAGGGGTGTCGGAACTGGTAATCGAAGGGTCCAACGGATACACCTTCAAACCCGGCGATGACGCGGGGCTCGCAGAAGGAGCCCTCAAGGCCATCGGTCCCAGCGGTGAGCATCTTGGGGATAACGGAGCAGTGACTGTGAAGAGGTGTCTGGTTGGCGACGCAGCAAAGGGAATAAAGGCGGTTCTTGAGGAGACCGCGGCTGGGTACCGCTGAGCCAGTCTGTTCGATAGACTACTTGGTCCTCATCGTGGCGTCTTCGATTTCCTTGGCCGCGAGTATGAGCCCCATGTGGCTGAAGGCCTGAGGGAAGTTCCCTAGTGCCTCCCCTGTCTTGGGGTCGACTTCTTCAGGATAGAGGCCCAAGTGGCTTGCGTGCCCCAGGAGCTCATCGAAATTCTTCGTAGCCTCCTCTACCATGCCGAGCCTTGCAAGGCAGGCGACCAACCAGAAGCCGCATAGCACGAACGCGCCTTCTTCCCCCTCAAGGCCATCTTCAGCCTTGTACCTGTAGACGAGGGCCCCCTCCGAGAGCTCCCTTCTGACGGCCTCGATGGTCGCTCGCATCTTCTCGTCGTTCGCCGGTAGGAAGCCGATGAGCGGGAGCATCAGCGTCGCCGCGTCCAGGAACTCTGACCCATAGTGCATGACGAAGGAGCCTCTCTTGGCGTTCCAGCCATCGTGGAGTACTTCCTCCTTGATCTGCCTCATCGCGGCCTTCCATGTGGGTACGTCGTCTTCATGCCCCGCCGTCTCAGCTATCTTGACTGCTCTCTTCAGACCCGCGTGGCACCACGCCTTCGTGTATACGTAGTGTTTCTGTTCGCCCCTGATTTCCCAGATTCCGTTCCCCGGTTCGGACCAGTGCTCGACTATGAAGTTGGCAAGGGGCTTGACGAACCTGTAATACATTTCGTTGTCCACCTGGCGGCCGTGCCTAGTTGAGAAGTAGAGAGCATCCAGCATGTATCCGTAGGCGTCATACTGCACCTGTCTGACGGCCTGGTTCCCGACCCTGACCGGGTACGACCTTCTGTATCCCTCGAGTTGGTCGAGGACCTTTTCCTGTATCCTGCTGCCCCCGTCAATGTCATACATCAGCCTGAGGTCCATGTCCAGAGATGGGTTGTTGTCAATCAACCAGTGAAGGTAAGCTTCGCTTTCACTCTTGTAGCCTATGCTGTGAAACGCCCAGAGGGCGCTGGCCGAGTCTCGGAGCCATGAATATCTGTAGTCCCAGTTCCGCCCATTTCCTATCGATTCTGGTAGTGAAGTGGTCGGCGCGGCGACCATGGCTCCAGTCGGCGAGTAGATGAGAAGTTTCAGCGTGAGGGCAGACCGTACCACCGCGTCTCTCCACCTCCCCCTGTACCTCAAAAGTGCCACCCAGTCCATCCAGAACACTTCGGTCTTAGCACGCTGCCTCTCGGTGTGGTATTCATCCACTTTCCGCGGCTCGTCTTCGCCATAGCTGAGTACGAAGGCCTTCTTTTCCCCCTGGGTCAAGGTGAACTCTGCTGACGCCCCTGACTCGGATACTTGGAATGGGATGGAGCTCGAGAGGGCGATCTCCTCCTTCCTGCTCGTCGCCTTGACCCCGAAAGTGGTCGCGGCGAACTTGGGCGTCAAGTAGCCATAGTTGAAGACTGGATTGAATTCGAGCTTGAGTTGCATCCTCCCGCTCAAGCACTGCACCACCCTGTGGATCTCTGGCGGCGCAGACCACGCTTGTTGGGTGAGAGAACAGGGCATGAAGTCGGTCAGGATGACGCGGGATGTCACGCTACGAAACTCGGTCCTGAGTATGTTCGTGTCCTCTAGGTAGGACTGGGTCGAAATCGCCCCGGCGGTCGGCTGTATCCCCCATCGCCCTCCCTTCCCGCGGTCCAGAATGGCGGCGAAGATGCTCGGAGAGCTGAACTTGGGCATGCAACACCAGTCTATGGAACCGTCGTATCCGACCAGCGCAGCCGTCCTTGTATTCCCGATGATTCCATACCCGGAGATCGGCTTGTAGCCGTCTGGCGGGGGCAAGGAGAATGGCTTCGGACTGCCTCCTACCTGCATCTCGCCAGCGTCAGTCGTGCGATGAGAAACCATGGTGAACTCTGGCGGACCAGCAGATGATGGTCATATTGGCGAATCGACTACATCCGGCGTTGCTTCTGGACGGCAAACAGCGCCTTTGACAGATATTTTGATGCAAACACGAGTGGTCTCGATGTAGCGCCGCCGACCGGTATTTACGTTTCACGACTCAGCGTTCAGGATTTGCACGCGGGTTGCTAGCATCGGAAGCACGACATTGAAAGTCATTCCATTTCCAAGACGGTTTTGACATCGTCTTCCCCCTTGGGGGTGTAAGCCGACTCCGCCTTCGTCAGAGGTACATGGTTAGTCAAGATTCCTTCGAGGAAGCCATTCCATTTCCTCCTGATCTTGACCAAGTCAGATGCCCCCTTGCGGAAGTATGAGATGTTGGCGTTGACAGATCCGAAGTAGACGCGGTTCCCCAGCACCAGATTGGTGAACACCTTCCCCGCATCTTCCGTTTCGGCCTGCGACTTGTAGATCCCTACGAATGAGACCACTCCATTGGTGCCGCAGAGATTCTGAGCCTCCAGCGCCACCGATGTTGAGCCAGTCGCTTCGAAGACCAGGTCGAACTTGTCTTCCATGGACGACAGCGGCCTGTCTTGGACATCGACATAGACAGCACCGGTAGAAGAGGCCAACCTTGCCTTTGGGGTGTCTGCGGGCTTCCTGGCAACGGTGGTCACAGCCAGCCCCATCTGCCGTAAGAGCGCAGTAGCGAGGAGTCCGACTGGCCCAGACCCTAGTACCAGGGCTGTACTCGGCTTCCATCTCATCCGCGCATTCTGGATACGTAAGGCCTGCTCGATTCCTTTCTCCACTATTGTAAGCGGTTCGAGGAGAACACCCACCTCAGATAGGGATTCAGGGAGCTTGACGACGAACCGTGAGTCGCTGACTGTCAACTCGCTTGCGAACCCATGGAGGCCCTTAATCCCATGCTCCTTGTAGTGCCCTGTGAGGCACATGTCAGACTCCCCGCTTCTGCAGTTGAGACAGTTCTCAGGGCAACCCCTCCGTACCGTGGGAACCACTAGGTCCCCTTTCTTGAAACCCTTGCATCCTGGACCGATGCCCTCTACTCTGGACAGTGACTCGTGACCAAGGATCAGATATGGGGACCTCGCTGGGGCCTCCCCGTAGAACCCGTTCACGATGTCCATGTCGGTGCCGCAGATTCCAACCTTCAGGACCCTGAGGAGAAGCTGTCGAGGCTTCGGGGCAGGCACCGGGACCTCTTTCAGCGAAACAGACCCCGCAGTCCCTGGCGTGACAGTTACAGCTTTCATGGCAGCTCAGCTGTAGGGAAACAAGTACGAGAGGGAAGGACTGTCGCTCCAGTCAATGTAGCAAGTTTTCAGTTGGGTGTAGAGGTCGAGGCCGTGCCTTGAGCCTTCTGCTCCGAGTCCGGACATCCTGAAGCCTGTGTGAGCCCCCTGGAGTTGTTCGGGTCCCACCTGGTTGATGTACGTCTCGCCAAACTTGATTTCGTGCATCGCCTTCATGACGTTGCGGTTGTCTTTGGTGAAGACGTAGGAGGCCAGTCCGTAATCGGAGTCGTTGGCCATTTCGACGGCATGGTCGAATGACTCCACCTCCAGCACCGGTACGACCGGTCCGAAGATTTCTTTCTGCACGAGTGGTGAACTCTGGTCGACGTCATCGATTATGGTCGGCTCTAGATACCATCCCTTGGGCATCGAAGGAGGGCGCACCCCGCCGAGTACGAGAGTCGACCCTGCGTCTCGAGCAAGGTCGATGAACTTCTCGCTGGTCTCCCGCTCACGGGCGCTCACCATCGGGCCGAGGTCCGTCCCGGGGGATACGGGGTCGCCTATCCTGAGCCTCCTCGACATCTCGACGAACTTCGACATGAATTTCTCCTTGACCTCTCTGTCAAGATACATCCTCTCTGCGCTTATGCAGGTCTGACCGCAGTTCCAATACCTTGCCCATAATGCGCATTTCAACGCCCACTCCAGGTCTGCGTCCCGCCATACGATCAGGGGGGCTTTCCCGCCGAGCTCGAGGATGAGCTTTCCGATCTGCGTCGATGCCCGCTGCATTATCTTCCTCCCTGCCTCCGTGCTCCCGGTCATGGTCACTAGACCTGTCTTCTTGTTCCCGCATAGCTCATCTCCTGCCTCTGACCCGTTCCCGGTCACTAGGTTTACGACCCCCTTTGGTACTCCGGCTCGCTGCGCAATCTTGACTATTTCGATGGCGCTAAGCGGGGTGTTGCTCGATGGCTTTACCACGACAGCGTTGCCCGTGATGAGCGCAGGTGCCAGCTTCCTCGCCACCATGGCCGACGGGAAGTTCCACGGCGTGATCGCGGCCACTACTCCTATAGGGAGCCTGAGTATCATGACTGTCTGCCTCGGATTGTCGCTGGGGAGGACGTCCCCCTCAATCCTGCGTGCGAACTCCGCGTAGTATTCGAAGTGCTCTGCTGAGCCTTCTACCTCGAGCCTCGCCTCGAAGAGGGGCTTGCCCTGCTCCGATGTAAGCACTTTTGCGAGGTCCTCACTATTTTCCCTGATGAGCCGAGCCATGGTCTTCAGGTAAGACGCTCGCTCAAGAGGAGCTATTCGTTCCCACCCCCTCTGCGCTTCAGCGGCAGAATCCAAGGCCCGTTTGGCGTCCTCCCTGGATCCTCGGGGGACGGTGGCGAAGATCTGCTCCGTCGCCGGATTGACGACGTCAATCGTCTCTTCGCGCGAGCCGCGTACCCACTCGCCATCGATGTACATCATCTCAGTTACAAGAGTCAAACTCAAGGACAATTGACCGGGCATCGTATTTACATGTTGGGGTGCGATGCCATGGCTTATGCCCACTGGAGATTTGGGAGCAGACATCGAGAAGGCAAAGGGGATCAGAAGGGACGCCCTCTTGGCTGTCAAAGCTGCTCTAGAGGTTGCAGATCCGGCCCTGCTCGTGAGGAGGGCCGTCCGGGTCCATGGGGGGGAACTTGAGGTGAATGACGTTGCCCGTCGACTGGCGGACCTCCGCAAGATCGTGGTGGTGGGAGGGGGGAAGGCATCAGGGCTTATGGCTGTCGAGCTTGAACATCTGCTGGGACGGGAGCTTGACCGGGGGGTCGTGGTTGTCCCAGACTATCAGACGTTTCTCCCGAAGCTGGAGAAGATAAGGTTCGTGACCTCGACCCATCCGCTCCCCTCTAAGAAGGGGGTGAAAGGGGTCAGGCAAATGCTTGGCGCGCTGAAGGGGGTATCGGAAGACGACTTGGTGATTGCCCTGCTGTCCGGTGGAGGGTCCGCGCTGATGCCAGCGCCGCTCGAAGGTTTGACCGTTGAAGAGCTTGACATCACCACTAACCTCCTCTTGAGGTCCGGCGCGGAGATAAGAGAGATGAACTGCGTGAGGAAGCACCTGTCTCAGATAGCGGGTGGCCGCCTGGTCGAGAAGGCAGGGGGGGCCCAGGTCCTTGGCCTGATAATCTCTGATGTAGTAGGAGACGACCTGAGTTCGGTGGCGTCTGGCCCTACTGTGGCGGACCCGACCACCTTCGCCGAAGCGGAAGGAGTCCTTAGGGCCAGGGGAGTATGGGGAAAGATTCCAGCGTCTGTCAGGGAGGTTATCGCTTCAGGCACCCAGGGACGCGTCAGGGAGACGCCAAAGCCAGGCGACCCTGTATTCGACAGGGTCACGAATGCGCTGATAGGCACCAATGACACCGCCACCGCGGCTGCCAAGGACGCCCTGCAACGCCTGGGATACAAAGTTCGAACGGCTGGAAGGGTCGCCGGTGAGGCCAAGGATGTTGGCGCGCGATTGGTTCGCAAGGCGATGTCTACTCCAGGGAGGCGCATCGCGGTGGTCTGGGGAGGCGAGACGACTGTCACAGTCAGAGGGGATGGGATCGGAGGGAGGAACCAAGAACTGGCCCTTGCCGCGGCCATCGGCCTTAAGCACGCGCTCGAAACTGCGGTGGTGTCCTTCGGAACAGACGGAATCGACGGGTCAACTGCTGCGGCCGGAGCATACGCAGATTCCACGACGGTCGAGAGGGCTCTGGCGATGGGACTCGACTCTCAGCGATACCTAGACGACAACGACTCGAACAGGTTCTTCAAGGCTCTCGGCGACCTCATCATGACCGGCCCTACCGGGACCAACGTCAATGATGTCATGATCGCGATACGCGGCAGCCTCTAGGACTTCTTCCAGGTGTCCTTCACTACCCAGACAGGCTCGTCTGGATCGAAGGACTCTTGGCCGTCGAAGGCGTGTTCCTTCAATATGCGCTCGTCGACCTCCACCCCGAGACCAGGCTTGTCCGGCACCCTGGAGTATCCGTTCAGGACAGGATTCCCGCCTTTCACTAGTTTCCTCTTCCATTCTGGGAAGACGTCGTAGAACGACTCCTGGATGAGGAAGTTGGGTATCGTGGCATCCACCTGGAGAGTAGCCGCGTTCTGTATGGGACCGAAGGCGTTGTGGAAGGCCATCTCCACCCCGTAGGCCTCTGCTATGACGCTCACCTTCTTCGCCTGGGTGATCCCACCTATGTTGGTGATGTCAGCCTGCAGGAAGTCGG
>JAJYNM010000027.1 GCA_021786335.1 archaeon | reverse complement strand
CCTCTGCGTATCAGGCTCCTGAGGAACTCCCTCGAATATTCGTGCCCCTTGAACACTGTGTAGGCGGTCTCGCCTTCGACTCTGTCGATCTGGAAGAAGAGCTTGAAAGCGTAGTGCTGAGGGTCCTGCTTCAGTATGTCGTAGAGGGTAGTCTCTATGACCCTGCCGGCGGGCTTCTCGACGTCTGTGAGAGGGACGCGTGCTATCGGGGCGTTCCCGAATGAGGGGGACGCTGTTACAGTGACCCAGGACTTCAGCTTCCATTTGTCCCTGACCTTCGCCACCTTCTTAGGCAAACCAAAGCGCCCCTTTCGAATCTCGCTTATAATGTCAGCGTCGCTGGAGGCGGTCGACCCCTCCCATGTAGGGGACAACGGGCTCCGGGATTGTCACAGTGCCATCCTTCTGCTGGAAGTTCTCGACGATGGCTACCAGGGCCCTGGTGGTGACGGCGGTGGAGTTCAGGGTGTGGACCAACCTGGTCGTGTCGTTCTGCTTGTCCCGGAACCTTATCTTCAGCCGCCTAGACTGGTAGTCGGTGCAGTTGCTGCACGACACCATCTCCCTGAACCTACCCTGGACGGGCATCCAAGCTTCGAGGTCGTACTTCTTCGCGGCCACCGTCCCCATGTCCCCGGTGCAGACGTTGACCACCCTATAGCGGAGCCCCAGGCCCCTGAATATCCCCTCGGCGTTCGCTATCAGCTGCTCATGGAGGACCCAGCTGTCCTCCGGGCGGGCAAAGGCGACCTGCTCGACCTTGTAGAACTGGTGGGTCCTGAAGATCCCTTTGGTGTCCTTTCCGTGGGCGCCGGCCTCGACCCTGAAACAGGGCGAGAAGCCGCAGTACTTCAGCGGGAGCTCCCTCCCGGACAGTATCTCGTCTGAGTGCATGGCCACCAGAGGGTGCTCCGAAGTCGCAATCATGTACAGATCCTCCTCCTCCACCTTGTAGATGACCGGCCCGAAGTCGTTCATGTCCGTCACCCCGCCGTAGGGCTGCCGCCTCATCATGAACGGAGGCTCCACCGGGATGAACCCCTTTGCTGAGACGGCGTCGATGGCATACCTCATGATGGCATGCTCGAGCTTCACCGCCTCCCCCTTGAGGAAGAAGAACCGGGAACCAGAGATCTTGGCAGCGCGCTCCATGTCGACCATCCCCAGGTTGGCGAGGACTTCGACGTGGTCCTTCGGTTCGAACTCAAACTTCTGCTCCGTCCCCCAGGTCCGGACGGTCACGTTCTCTGTGTCGTCCTTCCCTACCGGCACGCTCTCGTGAAGGATGTTCGGGAATGACATCAGGGTGCTCTCCAGGGTCCGCTGCTCTTCGTCCTGGGCCTTCGCGAGACCGTCGAGGCGCTTTGAGAGTTCAGCGACCTTCGACTGCTCAGCCTCTATGGGCTGCTTCTTCCGGGCCAGGTCGGCGATGACCCTGTTGGCCTCATTTAGCTCGTGGCGCAGGACTTCCGCCCGGGTCTTGGCCGTCCTCCACGCGGAGTCCGCCTTGATGGCGTGGTCCACGAGGTGCAGCTTGTCGAGCATCCCTCTCTTCCTGAGATCTGCTCTGATCACTTCTGGATCCTCCCTCAGTAGCTTTACGTCTAGCATCGGGTTGCCTCAACCCCGCCTCGGTCGCGATAAAAGCCATATCTCCTGGAAGAGCGTCGCGTCTCTCAGGACTGCCAGGGCGGTCGATAGAGAGCTGGAGGCGGAGTCGGATTCGACCGTGAACGTCAGGTGGTCCGCCTCCACCGCCGAAGCCAGCTTCATCCCCCTCGGCGCGCCCTCGTTGTCAGGCGCGAGGACCGACGCCAAGCACTTTACTGTCGAGCCGTCCCTGCAGCCGATCCGCAGCTCTACTCGGGTCCTCAACCAGCAACTCTCGCCAGCACAGCCCTAGAGAAGGTCTCCGTCCTTGATGAAGGTATCTTGGCGCCCGCGGCCATCTCATGCCCTCCCCCGACCCCCTCCACGGCTTCCGCCGCTTCCTTCATCACCAGGCCCAGGTTCACTTCCCCCGCGAAGGCGTCCCCTACCCTCGAGGATATCTTGACCTCCGCGTCCCGCCCCGTCGCCCTCCCCACCACCACTTTGTCTCTGAACTCGGGGGTGGAGGTGAGTATGGAGATCACTGGGCCCAACAGCTTTTCGTCTACCAGCCCTTCCCCGTTCACGAAGACGACGCTGCCGTGCCGCTCCATCCTCGACGGTTCCGAGGCGAGGCCGCTCAGTGCCTTGTTTATCCCTCCCCGGTACTCTGACAAGGACTTCATGGCGGCGCTCAGGGCGTGGGACCTGTCTCCTAGGCAGATCGCGATTCCTATCCCCGGAACGCCCATCCTCCCGCAGGAGTTCAGGAGCGTCCCGAACTCCCTCGCATCCCTCAGCGGCGTGAAGGCGTCCTCGAACCGCAGCGTGTACACCTCCCCAAAGATACCCGCCAGCGCGTCGCTTGCGCCTTCCTGGGAGCCCAGGGCTGCCGCGAGGGTTTCGACGAGGCTCTCCTTCTCTCCCTTGGAGAGGGATGAGACGGTGCGCCAAGACCCGCCATCCTTCAGAGGGAGCCCGGACTGGTGCAGCAAAGCGAGGACCGCGTCCTTGCTCCCTGTCAGCCCCTTCAGGAGAGGCGTGGAAGTCAGGGCCACCGCCTCGTGGATCGGCCTAGTCTCTCGCCCGGTGAACATCAAGTCGGTGGTCACGGACATCAGCCCGCGCGACTGAGCATCCGCAAGCGCTACCCTGTTGAGCCCCGTCAGCGACCTCCCAGGTCCCGCATCTTGGCGGTCTGCTACGGCCCCCACCACGGCTAGAGGCGAGAGGTCCGCGTTGGCCCAGTCGAGGGTTACAGCGAAGAGGTAAGCAATAGCCGAGGAGCACGCGTCCTTCCCCCCGTCGAAGCCGTAAGCCCAGGCGTTGACAACGTTTGGGCTTCTTATGTCAGCCTCTGAGATCTGATGGTGGTCCATGACTAGGAAGTCTTTCCCGAAAGTCCCCTCGAGCTCCGTGACCAGGGTTGACCCCAGGTCGGTGAAAATGTGGAACTCGTATCCCAGTCCCTTCAGTGACCCGATGGTCTTGGCGTCGAGGTCGGGGACGGTGCGTAGGGCGACGTTGGCGCCCTTACGCTTGAGCGACGCGAACACGGCCGACCCACTGCATAAGCCGTCCGCGTCTATGTGCGTCACCACGAGGATCCTCTTCCCGTCGGTGGCCATCTTCAGGATGTTCGGAGCCAGGGCCCTGTATCGCGTGGTGAGCCCTTCGATGTCGGCCACGGGCCCGCCCCTGTTTTAGGCCAGCTGTGCGACGACGGCGGCGTACTTGAAGTCCTTCGAAATGGCACCTTTGTCTTTGTAGTATTTTGAAAGCCGGTATATCTTTGCCTCGATGAGCTCAAGAGAATGCACGTTCTTCCTGTCGCTGCCGTGCACGTCAAGATGCTTCTGAACCCGTTGGGCCCTTTCAATCAAGTCCTGCAGGTCCTGGGGCATCTTCGGCGCGAGTTTGCCTTCTGCCAAGACCCTCCCGATCGACTTCCCCGCCAGGGGCTTGAACAGCGGGACACCGTAGTCGTCCCTGAGCGTCTGTCCTATCTTGCTCGGGGTGAGCCCTTCCTTGGCGAGCTTGAGGACAACGTTCTTTGCCTCGTCAGGGGTGCTGGTCACCCAGCTCGGATTGCTCCTGCTAGGGGGCCTGGTCTGGTGGGACTTGCCGTGCCTGTGAGAATGGATTCGGGCCATGATTCAGAAGTTCAAGTGAGTCCTCCGGGTTTGACTGATAAACGTTGCCCGCCATGTCCTCGTCTCATGCGACTCGGGCGTACCTCCCCCTCCGCTCGATGTTCCGGAGCTGGCTGTGGACCCTCCGGAACCTTGGAGTTCCGGCCTTGGCCTCGTAACCTCTGAAGAATGCGTCCAGGGCTGCCCTGGATATCCCTGGATGGGCACCTACGAGCGTCTCTTTGATCAGACGGAGATCCACGGCGTAGTCCTCCAGCCTGCTGGTGCGATGGGCCAGGCCGAAATCCAGGAAGACGAGGGACTCCTCCCTGGAAACAACGTTGGCCGTGGTGAGGTCCCCGTGCATCATCCCCGCCGCGTGGAGGCGGGCGACCCCTTCCCCGAACTTGAAGAACGGACCCTCCACTTCCTTCTCCGCCATGTGACTCGCCAGGTCCCTGAGCATCTCCCCGCCGATGTACTCCATGACCATGGTGGACGCCTGGAGGTCGAGGTGGTAGAGGAAGGGGGTCGTGACCCCGGCCCGCTTCGCATGGCATATCATCTCAGCCTCGTGAACCGTCCTCTGACGCCGGATCTCCTGGTCGAGGGATGCCAGCCTGTAGGCCAGCGGCTTTCTGACTTTGAACACGGCCGGGAGGCCCTGCCAGTCGCCAAGCACCACATCCGCCTCGGCCCCCCTGTAGAGGAGACGGCCTGGGACCCCTTCAGCCTCGCCAGGGGATGTCAACTACATCGAGCCTCCACGACTGCCTGACCGTCGACTCGGCCACCGGGACCTCGATACCGCTCCCATGGGCGAGGACCCCGGTCCAAGCTATCTGAGCGCCGCAGTCACCGCTGTATTCTAGAGGGACCGCCAGGACCTTCGCCGCGTGCCTCTCAGCCATGGCAGACATCATCTGCGACAGGCGCTTGTTCGCAGCCACGCCCCCCACTATCATGACCTCTTTCTTCCCCGTGAACGCAAGTGCCCTCTCGGTGACCTCGGCCACCATCGAAAACGAGGTCTCTTGAAGAGAGTACGCCACGTCCTCGAATGAGGCCCCAGCGTCGAGGAGGGACTTCGACGTGGTCAGGAGCCCTGAGAATGAGACGTCGTTCCCCTTCACCGAGTACGGGAGCCTGAGATAGTTGTTGGACCTGGACGCCGATTCTTCGATGGCACGCCCGCAGGGGGATGCCAGGCCGTGGTGCCTCCCGAACTGGTCGAGGAGCTGCCCGAGAGTTAGATCCAGCGACTCCCCAAGGATCCGCCATCTCAGTCCAGAGTAGGCGATGATCATTGTATGCCCCCCGGAGACGAGGAGGACCACCGGGTCCTTGGCCCCTGTCAGAAGGCACCCGAGCTCTATGTGCCCGACGGCGTGGTTGACAGGGACGAGAGGGACTCCAATGGAAGCGGCCAAGGTCCTGGCGGCGACGGCTCCGACGCGCAGGCAGGGGCCGAGTCCGGGGCCCATGGCGTAGGCGACCGCGGAGAGGTCGCTAAGCCCCGCCCCTGAGGAACGGAGCGCCTCAGATAGGACCGAAGGCGCCGCGGCAAGGTGGTTCTGGGAGGCCTCGAATGGATGAATCCCACCCCCCGGAGGCGCCTTATAGACCGACTTCGGGTTCGAGAGTATCTCGCCGTCGGAAGAGACCACGGACGCTGAGAACGTGTGTGCTGTGCTCTCCACGCCGATGACTATGCTCTTCATCCCTGGTTACATCCTTCGCGTCTGGCGGTAGAGGTCGCCTAGAAGGTTGACGTAGGGTTTGACCTCGACCAGGAAGTCCTCGAACTTGGCCCTCTCGAAGGTGACCGCGTGCTTCCCCCCCTCGAATACGATCTTGGCCGCAAGCACGATCCCTCCGCTCCTGTCCGGGTCGGACTTTAGCCTAGGAAAGTGGATCAGGGCCCCGTAGCCTGTCTTCTTTTCCCCTTTAGTGAACACGACGTTGTAATACATGCTTAGGGTCTTGGTGAACTGGGCCAACTGCTTCTTCCTGCTCTCGCTCCGCTTCACCTGGTCGAAGTCAGCCGCCGCCAGGGTGTCTATCATCTCCTTGAGCAGCTTCATCTCGCTCACCTTCCTCGTGTAACCAGCGTATTCAATCGGCATCTGATAGACGCTGTTCATTACCGAGTCCCAGTCGTCTAGGACCGCGAATGTGTCGGTGTCGAGGTTCATCTCCCTCTTCAGCTCGTCCGACAGCACGTCTTCCACGGTCAGCTTGCGCGGCACACCGGGAGCGGCTACCGACGCATAGTTAATGTTGACCCCGGCAGGCCGGCCCGAAGGGGGTCCTTTCGTCCACGAACTTATACACACAGATCCCCTGAGGAAAGGTGTTGAAGCCCCCCATAGCGTCAGTCGAGGTTTCATATCTGATACACGCCACGGAGGACGAGAAGAAGGTCGGGGACGCTGTGGCGAGGCTTCTGGGCGGTAGTCCCGTACTACAGAGGGAGGTCCTCGAAGGTCACTTCGGGAACCAGATCGTCAGGATAAGGATCCACCTGACAGGCGACGTGGCGGCCTCGGCGTTCAGGCATATCGTCGCGGGGCTCCCGCCGCAGGTACGGGATGCCATCTCCGATGAGCTTGCAGCCCTCGTCGACGAGCACTCGGCGCTGTACCTGCGTCTGGACAAGCAGAAGCTGATCTCTGGGGCCCCCGAAATCGGGACAACTGACTCCATCAGAGTGAAGGTCAAGCCGAGGCTCTATGCCATGCAAAGAGGAGCTCTGGAGTTCTACTCGAAGGAGTTGGAGGGGACCTAGATTGCCCAAAAGATACCTCCTCCTGATGGCCGAAGGAGCGGTCCTTGAGGAAGAGATGAAGGCGCTGGCGAAGGTGCTTGGGAGCGAGTTCGGCGGCGTGAAGGTATTTGGGGTGGACGGGAACCCCCGGGCGGTCATAGTCAAGGGGACGGTAGAGTCAGCCCGACGGCTGAGGGAAGCTTGCGCGACGGGTGCGGTCGGGGGGAGGAAGATGACACCTATCCTTACGTCTGGTGCAGTAGGTAACCTCAAAAGGCGAGCGAGAGGGGCAGCGACCCCATGACCAAGTTCATGAGCGATGAGTACGTCGCCCAGGTGCAGTCCACGCTCGCGGCCGACCCCAAGTGGGCCGAGACCACCAAGGGGTTCAAGACGAGCATAGCCTTCAACGTCGCCGACTCCGGCCAGAGCTACCTGATGACCGTGGAGAATGGGACGACGGCGATCAAGAAGGCTGAGCCAGGCGCGAACGCCGAGTTCTCTTTCGATGGAACCTACGATTCGTGGTGCAAGGTAGCCAAGGGCGAGGTAGACATCCAGTCGGCTGTCTTGAAAGGCCAGCTCAAGTTCAAGGGCTCCCTCCCCAGGATCATTATGTACAGGGACAGGCTCGTCAGGGTCGCCGAAGTCATGAGGGACGTCCCGAAAGAATTCTAGGCAGGGACGAAGACGTAGTAGGGGCTTCCGTCCGACCTTGTTCTCGCCTCCACCTTAAGCTTCATGCCAGGGGTTGCGTCTTCCGCTCTGACCCCCTCGAGCCAGGCGAGGACCTTGACCCCCCCTCGAAACTCCGCTATGGCGACCGTGTATGAGCCTTCAGCCGAGAAGCTCGCAGGGACCGTCATAACCTGGGTGTACGTGACAAGGGTGGCGCCCTGACCCAGGTCGACCCAGTGAAACTCGCTCCCCATGCACCTGGAACAGTCTGACTGCGGCGGGAAGGAGACGTTCCCGCACTTCGAGCACTTGGTGGTGACGAACCTACCGGTCCGCAAGGAGTCCCAAAACTCGTGGGTCCTTGATATGGGGATGTCGAACCTGAGAGTGAGCGGCCGCCTCGAGTGCAACGCAGGCGCTTCTGACATGCCTCAGTCCCTCGAATAGACGGTCACGTAGGCGTAGTGGCCCGTCCCCCCGATGTTGTGAGTCAACCCCAGTCCCTTCTTGATCTGAGCCTGGCGCCTCCCGGCTTCCCCCCTCAGCTGCTTTGTAATCTCGACAGCCATGGAGACCCCTGTGGCCCCTATGGGATGCCCCTTGGCCTTCAGCCCGCCGTCCAGGTTGACAGGGATCCTCCCGCCGAGTTCGGTCTCGCCTTCGCGGACCATCTTCGCTCCCTCCCCTTTCTTACAGAACCCTAGGTCTTCGTAGGCCATCAACTCAGCTATGGTGAAGCAGTCGTGTGCCGTGGCGACGTCGATGTCCCCGGGCGAAACCTTGGCCATGGCGTAGGCTCTCGCAGCGGCTTCGACGGCCGCCCGGAGCCCGACGTAGTTACCTCTCCTGCTGAGGTTCGCTGTGTCGGATGAATAGCCCACCCCTCGGATCCAGACAGGGGTGTCGGTAAGTTTCTTGGCTGCCTCTTCTGAGGCCAAGACCACCGTGGCCGATCCGTCCGACAAAGGACATGCGTCATAGAGTTTCAGCGGCCAGGCCACCATCTGTGAGCCCATTGCCTTCTCCAGCGTGATCTCCTTCTGGAAGTGTGCAAGCGGGTTGCTGGCGCCGTACCTGTGCGCCTTCACAGACACCCTCGCGAGGTCCTCCTGGGTGGTGCCAAACTGGTTCATGTGCGCTACTGCGTAGAGCGCGTAGTAGGCCGGGAAGGTCATCCCGTAGTTCTCGAATTCCCATGTATAGGAGCCGGCCCTCCCGATGAGCTCGACCGAAGTAGGCGAGTCCACCTCGGTCATCTTTTCCACCCCAACCGCCATGGCCACCTCGGTCTCGCCGCTAAGGATGCTGTTGTAGGCTGCCTTGACCGCCGCGCTCCCGCTTGCACAGGCAGCTTCGACCCTCATGGTCCCCGCGCCGCTGAGCCCTGCGTATTCTCCGACCACGACGGCGGGGAGAGACTCCTCGTACCAGCCCCCGGCGCTCCCCACCACGACATTGCCTATGTCCCTACGCTCGACGCCGGCGTCATCAATAGCCTGCTTGATAGACTCGAAGGCGAGTTCTCCTATGTTGACGTCAGTCCGCCTTCCGAACCTGCTGTGGCCGATGCCGACCACGGCGACCCTGGTCACCGTGAGGACACCCCGGAGGTCGACATAGCTTCTGTCTCCATGGAGGCGGGCTCAGCCCAGGACGCCCATCTCTTTCGCTACTTCCTTCATGATGGTGAGCCTCTGGATGTCGTTGGTCCCTTCATATGTCTTGATGATCTGCGAGTCCCGGAGCATCCTCTCCACCTGGCTATCTGTGGAGACGCCGTAGGCGCCCATGATGAGCATGGCCATATGGGCGTTCTTCTCTGCGGCCTCAGTGGCAGTAATCTTCGCTATCGACGACGCCTTGATGAAGTCCTTCCCCTTCTTCGTCAGGGTGGCCGCCCAGTAGGTGAGGAGCCTGGCCGTGTGGACCGCGGCAGTCATCTCTGCTATCTTGAACTGGACCTGCTGGTAGCTCAAGAGGTAGTTGTCGAAGGTCTGCCTCTGAGTCGAATACCGCAGCGCCGCTTCGAGTGCCCCCTGGGCTAGGCCCGTGCCTTGGGCCGCGACACCGACTCTCCCATGGTCGTAGCAGGTCAGGGCGATCCTCACCCCTCTCCCAACTTCCCCCACCACGTTCTCCTCCGGGACCTCGAGACCATCGAACATCAGCTCGACCGGCTGGTCCCCCCTGAGCCCGATGACGTCGGTCCGCTGCCCGACATTGAGTCCTTTCATCCCTTTCTCGGCTATGAACGCAGTAATCCCCTGGTGCCTCTTCCCTCCCTCCATGGGGCTGGTTCTGGCGAAGATCAGGAAAGTCTCAGCCTTGTCCCCATTGGTGATGAACATCTTCTTCCCGTTGATGACATACTTGTCACCCTCCTTCTTGGCGCTGGTCGAGATGGCGGCCACGTCGGAGCCGGTACCCGGCTCGGTCATGGCGTGGGCGGCTATCTTCTCCCCCTTCGCGATGGGGACGAGGTACTTCCTCTTCTGTTCCTCGGTCCCGAACAAGAAGATCGGGGTGGAGACCAGATAAGTGGCGCCGACTACCGCTGAGAACGCCGCGGAGAACCGGGCGATCTCTTCCGTGGCGATGACGAGGGAGAGGTCGTCTCCCCCCCCTCCGCCGTACTCCTCTGGGAAGGGGACGCCGAAGAGGCCCAACGCGGCGGCCTTCTTCACGAGGCCCATGTCCATCTGGTTCTCCCTGTCTATCCTCTGGGTCACCGGCGCGAGTTCCTTCTCCGCGAACTCCCTGACGGCCTGGCGGAAAGCCTCATGCTCCTCTGAAACTGAGATCACGTAGTCGGACGAGCTCGGCGTTAAAGTGCTCATTGGATTGGTTGTCCCTCGGCCATATATACGCGATTACTTTTCGTAACCTCGCTTTCCAGTGGAAAGAGCCTTAAGCCGGCCGCCCCTGCGTCCCATACCATGGCCATCGAGAGGGTGACGGTAATCGGCGCCGGGGACATGGGCCACGGCATCGCAGAGCTCTTCGCGGTCAATGGGTTCCATGTGACGCTGGTCGACAAGTTCCCGCAGGCGCTGGAGAAGGCACAGGGGAGGATATCGTCGAGCCTGGACAAGCTGGTGGAGAAGGGGAGGGTCACCAAGGAGCAGTCCGAGGACGCGAAGTCGAAGCTGGCGTACTCCGGAGACCTGGGCAGCGCGGTGTCGGCAGCGGACCTCGTGGTGGAGGCCGTTCCAGAGTCGGTCGACCTGAAGAAAGTGGTCCTCAGAGAGGCCTCGGCGTCGGCCCCGCCAGGGGCGATCTTTGTGTCGAACACTTCGAACATCAAGATCTCTGACCTGGCCGAAGCCACCGACAGGCCGCAGAGGATGGTCGGGATGCACTTCTTCAATCCCCCAATGCTGATGAAACTGGTCGAGGTGATTCCTGGGACAAAGACAGACCCCGCCGTCGCCCAGGAGGTCTTCGACCTCTGCGGGAAACTCGGGCGTACGCCTGTGAGGGTGCTGAAGGACTCCCCCGGATTCATAGTCAACAGGATTAACGCAGCCGACACCCTCTTCTTCTGCCTGCTCCTCGACCGAGAGGTCGCGAGCCCCTCGGAGGTTGACACGTTCGCCAGAGGGCAAGGGCTCCCCATGGGTCCATACGAGCTGCTCGACTTCGTCGGAGTGGACGTAGGGGCGGACTCGCTCGCATATTTCGCTTCGGTTCTCTCACCGGAGTACCGCAAGGGGACCACCTTCGCGAAGATGGTGAAGGACGGCCGCCTGGGGAAGAAGACGGGCCGCGGGTTCTACGACTGGTCGAAAGGGAAGGCTGAGATACCGAAAGCAGACCCCACCGACAAGGTATCAATCATGGACATCTTCGCCCTCGAAATCAACGAGTCAGTGAAGCTGATTGAGGAGGGAGTGGCTACGCCAGACGACATAGAGAAGGGGGTCGTCCTGGGGATGAACAGGCCGTTCGGTCCCATATCAGTCGCCAGGGACCTGAGCAGCGCGGAGGTCAAGGCGAAGCTCGAAGAGCTCTCGACCAAGTATGAGTGCGGCGTATTCGCCCCGGCTCGCTCTATAGCAGAAGGGAGGCTCCGCGACGCCATCGAGGGGAGGATCCACTCGGCACCCGGTCGGGACGCGCCCTTGGCCGAGGCGAACGCGGCGACACCCACCGCGGCACGTGGGGCGATCCGCCTGGAAAGGCTCGAGGGTGGGGTCGCCAAGATCGTGATAGACAGACCAAGGCTGAACCTGATCAACGGCGATGTCCTTGACGGGCTGGATGGGATGTTGACCGACCTGTGGAACGACCGGGAGATCAGGGCGATCGTAGTGACGGGGGAGGGGACGGTGTTCTCTGCCGGCTTCGAGATGACGAAGTTTGTCTCGAGCGCGGCTGGGATGATGGAGTTCGCCAGGAAAGGAGAACGGACCATGAGGCGCCTGAGCGAGATTCCCAAGCTCACGATAGCCGTACTGAAGGGATATGCCCTCGGAGGGGGCCTCGAGCTTGCCCTGTCCTGCGACCTCAGACTCGCCACCGAGGACGTGGAACTGAGGTTCCCTGAGCTCACGCGCGGCCTGGTGCCCGCATGGTCAGGGACTCAGAGGCTCGGCCGACTGGTCGGGCTGTCACGGGCATCGGCCATGATACTGGCCTGCGAAAGCGTCACGGGGAGTCGGGCGCACGAGATGGGGTTGGTAAACCGGCTCCTCCAAGGAGGAGACCCTGACGAGCAGGCGGTGAGATACGCGAAGGAGCTCGCGTCTTCGGAGGCGCCGGTGGCCGTCATGCTGGCGAAGAAACTGCTCAACAAGGGGGCAGAGGTCCCGATGGATGTGGGGCTCGAGATGGAGGAGATGGCTGCGGGCGTCCTCTTCGGGACGGAGGACCT
>JAJYNM010000024.1 GCA_021786335.1 archaeon | reverse complement strand
CCATCCCTAGCGACGTGGCGGCAAAAGTAAGCGCCGCGATCAAGAGCTAGGCACCGCGCCGGCTCGAGCTCTTTCCGCCCCCGGCACCGCCCTCCGTCCGGGTCCACTCTGCCAAGAGCCCCCCGGAGGGGAGGCCAAAGGCCGCCGGTGGGGCCCGTCAAGAGGGATGGCGCGCCCCCGTGCCCCTTGGTCTCCTACGACGCCAGAGGTTTCTTGATGATGTGCTCGTACACCGAGTACACGACGAGCCCCACCAGCAGCGTCAGTGAGCCGACTACGAGCGACCGCTCGCCGAGGGCGAGGAGCAGGAGGCCGGAGAGGACGACTGAGAACGCCTGGACGTAAGGGTAGCCTCGGGATACGTACCCCCCGCTCATCCGCCTCTTCCTGGTTATCGCCACCTCGACCCCTGAAAGCATGTAGGAGAATATGACCCCGAAGTTGGCGACGAGCGCGATAGACTCGACGTTCCCGAGGGCGAGCGAGGAGAGCATCACGGCGCCTATGACCAGCGTCGGCATCTTCGACCCCTTGCCAAGGAAGGAGGGGAGCATCCTGTCCTCCGCCATCTGCTTGGTCGTCCTCGACCCGGCTATGATGAGCGAAAGTGTCACTGTCAGGGTCGCCGTCAGGGCGGCCACGCTGACGACGCTCGACACCGGGCCCGGGGCGCGGACCGCTGCGAGGGCGAGCGTGACTGGGTTCGAGGCGGTCCCGTACCCGGTCCACTTCATCGCGTAGAGCATCGAGAAGACCACCAGGATGTAGAAGACCGAGCTCACCCCGAGGGAGGTGACTATCGCCTTCGGGACCTTCCTCGCCCCGTCTTCCACGTCAGGGGTGAGCGTCGCTATCGTGTTGAACCCGGAGTAGGCGAAGAAGGCGAGGCTCGCGGCCTGGATGACCCCCAGGGACCCGAGGGGGAACAGGGGGACGAAGTGGGCGGGGGTGTACCTCCCGAAATAGAGGATGGCGCCGACCGTCAGGCTGAGCCCGGCGATGGTGAACACCACGAGCCACTTCTCGAACTCGGAGGCGACCTTGACCCCCTTCGTCTCCATCAGACAGAGGACGACGATGAGGGACGCTGCGATGGGGAAGTATGCCAGCTGCGGCAGCCCGAAGTCGACGAGATAGGCGGCGAAGCCCAGGGCGACCGCGCCCCCGCTCACCGCGTAGGAGATCAGCCTGAACCACCCCACGAGGAACCCCATGGTGTCGCCCAGGGTGACCTTGGCGAAGCTGTAGACCCCCCCTTCAACGTCAGGGAGCTTCGAGGAGAGCTCCGCGCTGTTCAGCCCGACCGTGACGGCGAGGGCCGCCGTGATCGCGAAGGCGACCAGCGCCCCCGCCCCCGCCTCGCTGACTGCTGAGCCCGCCATCACGAAGATGCCGGCCCCGATTATGTTCCCGAGCCCGACTGCGGTGGCCTCCCAGAAACTCAGCTTCCTCCTACCCATGCGCTCCCGTGGCTGTCGCCACCGACGCGCGCTTTAGAACGTATCCTGGGGGCCCCCTCTGTCAGCAGGTGGCTGGCGGCCGGCTCCGACCTCTCTGAGGCCTGTCGCTACCGCCCCCTGACTTTGGCCGAGGAGGGCGGGCGCTGCGGTGCGAGACGCGGCGGCCTCCATCGGCGGGGAGCCTGGGAGGTACGCCTACGACGACTTTATTCAACTTCCCCTGCTACCGGGCGGTCTTGGCGTCCATGGCGAAGGGGGCCCTGACGAACCTGCTCCGGGAGTTCGGGGCCCAGTCGCGCCTCCTTGAGACGCCCCAGGGACGTGGATGCGCTAAGTTTATTTAGGTATACTACTTGGGGTAGTATACAAGAGGTCTAAAAAATGAGCACACGAAACAACACGCGGAAAAACGGCAGCGTAGTCCCTTCGAGGAACAGGACCCAGGCACCCAGCCTGGCCCAGACGAGCCTTTCCAACAACCTTGACAGGATCTTCGAGGACTTTCGGAGCTCCTTCAACGACATCATGTCGCCGTTCCTGACGGCCCCGTGGCCCGGGGAACCCTACTTCGGGCCGTCCCTGCTCCAGCCGTGGGGCGTCTCGCCGGCACTACCAGAGACACTCCCAACCAGGTACCCCGTCGTCGACGTAGCCGACCGCGGGGAGTACTACGAGCTGACCGCAGAGCTCCCGGGTTTCAACAAGGACAACATCGACGTCCAGGTGGGGGATGACGTCATCCAGCTGACTGCCCAGCTCCAGGAGGAGAGCAAGTCTCAGGACACCAGGTACGTCAGCCACGAAAGGACGTACTCCGCCTTCAACAGGGTCATCCAGTTCCCCGAGCAGATACTAGGGGCGAAGGTCGAAGGGACTATGAAGGACGGGATCCTCACGATGAGGATACCCAAGAGGGAGCCCACTTCGAGCAAGCTGACGAAGGTAGCCCTGAAGTGAGCCCCCTTGACCTTTTTTATTGTGGTGAGAGACTTTGAGTGAGAAGGGCTTTGAGAAGATAATCGGGATAGACCTGGGGACCACCAACTCGGCCGCGGCCCTCTATGAAGGGGGGAGGCCGACAGTCATCCCGAGCGCGGAGGGGCCGACGTCTGCGGGGAAGATGTTCCCGTCGGTGGTCGCGTTCACCCCGGACGGCCAGTTGCTGGTCGGGGAGCCTGCGAAGAGGCAGATGGTCACGAACCCGGACGGGACGGTCTTCGAGATAAAGAGGAAGATGGGGACCGACTACACGGTGAGGCTCTACGGGAAGGAGTACACCCCCCAGCAGATCAGCTCATTCATCCTGCAGAAGATCAAGAAGGACGCCGAGACTTTCCTCGGCTACCCGGTGAAGAAGGCTGTGATCACGGTCCCCGCCCACTTCAACGACAACCAGAGGCAGGCCACGAAGGACGCCGGGGAGATAGCGGGGCTCGAGGTCGTCAGGATAATCAACGAGCCCACCGCCGCGTGCCTCGCCTACGGGCTGGACAAGCTCGACAGGACGATGAAGGTCCTGGTCTTCAGCTTCGGAGGGGGGACCCACGACGTCACAGTGATGGAGTTCGGGAAGGGGGTCTTCCAGGTCCTCGCCACGAGCGGGGACACCCAGACCGGGGGGGCGGACGTGGACAACGCGATAATCAACCTGCTTGCGGACGACTTCCGGAGCAAGACCGGGGTCGACGTCCGCAGCGACAGGACCGCCATGGCGAGGCTGAAGGAGGCCGCGGAGAAGGCCAAGATAGAGCTCTCGAACCTGATCTCGACCGACATAGACCTCCCCTTCCTCGCGAGCGACTCGAAGGGGCCCAAGAACCTCCACTACGTTCTGACAAGGGCGAAGCTGGAGGAGCTGGCCGAGCCCATAGTCACCAAGATCGAGCAGCCCATCAGGAAGGTGCTGGACGACGCCAAGCTCGCCCCGAAGGACATAGACAAGGTCGTCCTCATCGGGGGGATGACCAGGATGCCCCTCGTCAGGAGGACGGTCGAGGACGTCGTCGGGAAGCCGGCGGAGAGGGGGGTCGACCCGATGGAGGCGGTCGCGATCGGAGCGGGGGTGCAAGGGGCCGCCCTCGCCGGGGAGATAACGGACATCCTCCTCCTCGACGTGACGCCGCTCTCTCTCGGGGTGGAGGTCATGGGGGGGCTCGCGGAGAAGCTCGTCGAGAAGAACACCACGATACCCACGAAGGCGAGCAAGGTCTTCACCACCGCCGCCGACTTCCAGACGTCCGTGACGATCCACGTCGTGCAGGGGGAGCGCCCCATGGCCGGGGACAACGTGTCACTCGGGATGTTCAACCTCACCGGGATACCTCCGTCCCCGAGGGGGGTCCCCCAGATAGAGGTCACCTTCGACATCGACGCCAACGGGATACTCAACGTCGCGGCCAAGGACCTGGGGACGGGGAAGGAGAACAGGATCACCATCACTGCCTCCACCAAGCTCTCGAAGGAGGAGAAGGAGAGGCTGGCGAGGGAAGCCGAGACGTACGCCGAACAGGACAGGAAGAAGAAGGAGGAGGCCGAGCTGAGGAACGAGGCAGACTCCATGTTGTACACCGCTGAGGCCACGAAGAAGCAGCTCACAGGGAAGATCGACAAGGCCATGGAGGGGAAGGTCGACGGAGCTATCCAGGGGGTGAAGAAGGCCCTGGAGGGGAGAGACTCAGGGAGGATCAGGGAGGCCCTGGATGATCTGAGGGAGGCGCTGCAGGAGGCCGGCGGGTCGGTGTACCAGCAGGCTCAAAAGCAGACCGTCCCGCCGAGAGGGGAGGGGGGAGGGTCTGGCGTCAGCGACGCGAGCTACCGAGTGGTGGACGACGACAAGAAGTAGGCGCCTGCCACGGGACGAGGGGGTCGGGACCGGGGGTCCTCGGACAGAGCGAGGTTGACGACGCCATGTCAGGCGATTTGAGCATGGAAGACGATGAGCTGGACACCTTCCTCCAGGTCCTGGAGAACCCTATCCGGAGGAGGATTGTCAAGCGGCTGAGCCAGGGGCCCAGCTATGCGCTCCAGCTCTCCAAGGAGCTGGGCCTCGGGCAGGCCCTCGTCGCGAAGCACCTCATGATGATGGAGGAGGCTGGGGTCGTCACGTCGTCCCACATGGCGAGCGACAGCGGCCCCCAGAGAAGGACCTACTCCCTCGCGAAGAGCGTCTCCATCACCCTCGACCTGGCGCCGAACCTCTTCATCCAGAGGGGGTTCTCCTTCGGCTCGATCCAGGGGAGGGCGCTGTCCACCGAAGAAAGGGAGATCTGGGCGGAGGCTTCGAAGATATCCGGCGAGGAGCAGGTCGACGTGTCGGCCGTCGCCGAGCTCCTGGGGCGCCTGGACCGCAAGCTGGAGGACCTTGAAGAGCAGAGGGCGGCGCTCCTCTACCTCAGGAACAAGGCGATGGAGTCCGCTTCGAGGGCCCTCGAGAAGGTGGACGGGCGGGCGAAGCGGAGGGTGATCTTCAGCATCCTAGATGAGCACGACATGGACGTGAGGAGGCTCTCAGAAGACCTCGACCTCAGGGAGTCGGTCATCCGGGAGATCCTGAAAGAGATGCGGGACATCCTGGAGTAGGCATCCGCTCCTATGGGCGCTCCCTGACCGCGAGGCGCTGTCTAATCGGAGGCGGAGGGTCTGGGCCGTGCTATGTCGAGGCCGAACCTGGTGCGAAGGCGGCGGTCCCTCCACAAATTGCTCCGATCCGACCGCCGCGCTTCTCGTCTAGCTTCAAGTTCGGCGCCTCCTCTTCCTCTGGCCCGGTCATAGGCCCGCGCGACGTCCGGACCAACCCGACCATGTGCTCCCCGGCGGGGTGTCGGACCGATGCCCGCGGGGACCGAACCCGGGGTTGAACGAAGGGTCGCGCGAAAGGAGCTGGCGCGGGCCTACCGTGACGCGTCCCCGCTGACCCATGTCCTGGGCTTGCTGGGGGCTCGTGGGCTACCTGCGCGCGGGCGGGATGTCGGGGATGACCCACCGATCCCCCCACGCCCTGAGCGACTCGATCACCGGCCTCAGCTGCTCCCCCTTCTGGGTCAGCTCGTACCGGACGCTGAACGGCTGCGTGCTCAGCACCTCCCTTCTGACTATCCCCTCGGCCGCGAGATACTTCAGCACCCGCGACAGGGTCTTCGCGTCGACCCCCCCTGCGAGCCTCAGCAGCTCGTTGAACCTCATCGGACGGTCCAGCAGGTATCTGATGACTATCAGCCGCCACTCGTTCCCGACCTTCCTGACAGACTCCACGACGGGGCAGACCTCGTACGTCTCCGCTGCTTCTGTCATCTTCACTGGCATCTGTGCCACCTGCTGGCTGAGGGGCCAACAGAGTATATTAACTTTCTTTTTCCTATCAAGTAGTATGAATCCATCACAAACGACGAAGGAGCAGAGAAACATGGAACTGATGCAGACTCTGGACGACGCCTGGAACGCGGGCCCGGGGAGCCCTCTCTGGGAGACGTTCAAGAAGCGCCACACGGAGGACGTCGCCGTCTACTGGCCCGGGGGTTCTCCCCCGACCGTCGGGAGGCACAACCACGACCTCGAAGCTGTAGAGTTCTTCAAGGCCTTCCCCGACCAGCACCTCGACAACAGGCCCTACAAGGTCTTCTTCGCGTCCGGGGACTACACCGCCTCGGTCGCGCGGTTCACCGGGACCTTCTCAGGCCCGATGAAGACCCCCGACGGCAAAGTGATTCCGCCCACAGGCAAGAAGTTCGAGGTGGAGTTCGCCACGATCGCGCGGTGGAACGACGAGGGGGAGATAGTCGAAGAGCGCCTCTTCTACGACCTCGTCGGCTTCATGAAGCAGATAGGGTTGTCCTAGACGGCCCCGCTAGGGCCCCCGAGAGCCTCCGGTCCTTCGGCTGGAGGGACCCTCCACAGCTGCTCGGCGTCGGCCCCTGGCCTCTCAGCGGACAGGCTCATAGTGCAGCGCGACGACCCCGTTGCCGAACGCCTTCGCCGAGACGAGCTTGAGCGGGTGCCTCGCCTTCTGGTCCACGAAGAGGGGCCTCCCCGCCCCCAAGATGATGGGACGGACGCGGACCCTGTACTCGTCGACGAGCCCGCCCCTCACCAGGGCCGCGACCAGGGTCCCGCTCCCGACGACGACCATGTCCTTCCCCCGCCCTCGCTTGAGCCTGGCCACCTCCGTCGCGGGGTCTCCACGGACCACCTCCGCCGGCTTCCAGGGCGCGTCCTTGATCTTGCGCGAGAAGACGACCTTGCGCAGCCCGTTCAGCTGTCCTATGATTTCGGGGTCGAACCCGTCCGGGGACGGCTTCGCCTTGGGCCAGAACTCGCTGAACTCCTCGTAGGTGACCCGGCCGTAGAGCATGGTATCCACCCTCCGGAGTATCTCTTTCGACCACTCGACCTCTTGCCTGTCGAAGTCGAACCAGTCGATTTCGTTCTTCGGGCTCGTGTAGTAGCCGTCGAGCGAGATTATTGTGTCCAGTATCACCTTCCGCATGGCGGCGTTCGCAGAGGGAGGTGCATTAAGGGTTGGCCTCGGGCGCCCCTCTCACCTGGGCCCGCCTCGCCTTTCCGGTCGCTCCGCCGAAGATTCAACAGAGTGTGAACTCTATGACCCTTGAAAAGGAAGCGATTCGCGTCCAAGGGTATGATGCGAAGCCAAGACTCCACCCCGTTCGTAGGGGTGGACCTGCACGAGAGGGAGTCCCAGCTTGCCTTCTTTAGCCAAGACGGTTCCCTTCTGAAGGAGAAGAGGATTCCAACTGGTGACCTGGAATCCTTCATGGACTCCCCGGAGGGGAGAAGATAGCGATCGAGTCCGTCGGGTTCGTCTACCCGATCTACGACAGACTCTCCAAGCTGCAATCATGCAGGGTCCCCGTCGCAGGCCCAAACAACGTCAGGCTCATCGCCAGGGGCAGGCTGAAGCACGACAAGGCGGATGCTAGGATCCTGGGAGAGCTTCTGAGGACGAACTTCCTGCCCACGTCGTACATGGAGGGCGAGGAGACCAGAGAGAAGAGGTTCGAAATCGCCGACAGGGTGAAGTTCGGGCTGCGGAGGGCGCTGCTGAAGACGACGATCAGGTGGCTCCTGAAGAGGAGGGGGTCCGGATCGAGTAGACCTTCAACCACGAGGGGAGGAAGAGTCTCAGAGAGCTCCGTCTGCAGGAGGCAGACTTCAGGCTCGAAGAACTGGAGCTGGTCGAATCGATCATCGAGAAACTCAACGTTCAGATATTGAACACGGTTCCCATGGACCAGAACGCGAAGCTCCTCGACACCCTCCCGGACGTCGGGCCGTACACGGCCCTCTCCCTCTCCTCCACGATCGGGGACGTCAACCGCTTCCAAGACTCGAAGCACCTGGCCGCGAACCTGGGTTTGGTCCCTTCCATGCACCAGTCGGGAGACGTGAGCCTGATGGGGCACATAACCAGGACTGGGGACAGGTTCCTGCGGAGGAACATGTTGGAGTGCGCCAGGGCGGCTGTGAGGAGGGACCCGCACCTGAAGGAGTTCTACCTCAGGCTGAAGAGGGAGAGAGGGGAGAAGAAGGCGATCACCGTGGTGGCGAGGAAGCTGGCGCCTACGCCTGGTGGATGCTGAAGGAGAACAAGACCTACGAGGAGCTATCTCCCTGGAAAGTGCACTGAGGGCATCCCGGCATGTGAATAGGGAATGCACCTCGTAGGGGGGAATCGCAAGGAAGATGGCGTGGCAGGTGATCCCCTAACAGCTGTGTGCCAGCCTCTTCAGGAGAAACAAAGCAGGTGAGAATCGGAGAGTCCAAAACAGTCATAGTTGCACTTTGGCGAATGGAGGCTCAGACGCATGAGACGGCGTGATTCCCAGCAAGCATGTTCACCGTCGCGGGTGGATACCTCTTGCGATTTACTATGGGTCGAGGTCATCCAACGAGGCTGACTTTCAGCCCTTCATCTTTCGCGATGCCCGCCAGCCGGCGGTCAGCCGTCACGACCCCTGCACCAGTCACCGTCTGACAGGAGACTACTTGGAGGGCGTCTGCGACATAGATGTGGCGTTTGAATGCTAGGGTCAAGGCCTGTGCCATCAGAGAGCCAGAGACGGGAACTATCTCTGCCGCCCTCGACTTCCCAAGCCTCTTCGCTTCTTCCAAGAAGGTCATCATCACAGGCTTGGCTTCCAGCAGCCCTTCCCGCTCGTACTTGTCCAGCACCCCGGCTAGTTCACCGACATTCCACATCGAGAAGAAGACCGACTCCTCCCCTTTCTCGGCCCTCTCGAAAATCTGGTCCATCTCGTCTGAGCCCTCCTCCTCGACGTAACGTTTCGCCAGCGCACTGCTATCGAGGTATTGCATTCGCCCTTTCTCCCCTTGCTTCCCTGACTGTCTTCGCTGCGTCCTTCCCCTTCGGCCGCCTTCTTGGAACCTGTTCGTATCCGATGTAACCAAGTTTCCCCCCCTAGGCTTGTGGCCATTCTTCGACGACGCTGGAGATTGATATCTCGGAGAGGGCTTTCTCTAACGTCCCGCTGACCGTCAGGTTCTTCTCGGCCAGGTATGCCTTCGACTCCCTGAGAAGGTCGTCGTCCACGGACAGGGTCACCTTGGTCTTCCCCATGTTTGCCTGATAAGTATACACGTATGTATGTATTCGACACCCAAAGCACGTCTACTGTCTGGGCACACAACTTTGTCCACCTGAAGGGGTAGGCGCGTTCGAGTCCCACCCACGCACTGTACAAAATAGGTATCCGTGTAAGTGGATGGAGCGCATTCTCGCTCTCGGTTGGAACATGTCCATTTGACACAGTGGAATGTGCGGTATGCCTTCCACTTCACCGATCCAAAGCGCGTCTGAAACGACCGAAATCAAATCCCCATCGGCGTCAGTCTGGAACCGGCGAGGGTCTTTTGCGACTTTGGTAGTCAATCAATCGACCGTCTACGTTCCTGAAGCCGTACTCCCTCGCAAGTTCCCCCGGCTCAAAGACACGCCCCGTCTTCTTCAGCAGAGTCAGTCGTCAAGTAGACGACTGCCCTTCCAACGTACTCGGGAGACGGAGTTGTTTCAGCTTCGAGGCTGGAACGTCGGTCATCCGTTCGGTTCGGGTCCACCCGGGAGAGGCCGCGACCGTGGCAATTATTCTAGACAGAGTCTCTTTCGAGAGGCCGTAGATCATTCTGCCAACTCCTGCGGATGCAACGTCAAAGAAGAGGTCCCACAGATATCGTCCTCGATTCCACCACAGAGTGTTCACTATGAGCCCTCCTCTGCGTCGGAACATCAATGGAAGAGCATAGTACGTGGTGGCGAGCGCCGACCCCCCTGCGAGCCTCAGCAGCTCGTTGAACCTCATCGGACGGTCCAGCAGGTATCTGACGACCGGTTGCCAGCCGTCCCCGCCCTTCCAAAAGGGATGTCTTCCACGCCAAATCCACAGTCCTGGGGCCAAGTCGCGGATGCCGATGGCCTATTCGGGGGACGCCAAATGATTCCCGAGGGCAGAGTCTTGGTAGATAAGCGCTATCCGAAGTATGCTCGCCGTAATTATGGTTCAACTCGCTCCGCCGGGGAACTACGCATCCTACGCTGAGCTCAAATCGTAGCCCTTCCTAGGGCACGCTCGGCTTGAACAGGAATGACCTTGGTGTAAGTTGGCTCCTCCACTCAAAAGACCCATCAGTTAGATACTTCACGCTAACCGAAATCCTAGGCGAACCGGAACAATCCAGCCGAGTCGTCAAAACCAGGAATCAGATTCCCGATGGGCCTCGTCTTCGGGCGCTCCTGTCAGGCCAGCTCGCAGATGGGGGGTTTGGAGTTCATCAGTATCGAAAGTGGTCGGGGGCGCACTGGCGGCTCGTCTCTGCCGTGGAGCTCGGGGTTCCGACTAGAAACGAAAGTGTGCGGAGAGCTGCTAATCACATCTTGTCGGGATACCTTACCAGGTTGAGGCCGCCAAGAATCGCTGCGCTTTGGAGGTGCCATGCGTCCGAACCTGGGAACGCTGTGGGCGTGTGCAGCTACCTCGGACTCGCCCGCGATCCCAGAGTGAGCAAGATGGCACTGGAGCTCGTTGAGTGGCAGTGGCCAGATGGGGGCTGGAACTGCGATTCTAGGCGGAATGCCAGACATTCTTCGTTCTACGAGAGCCTTGCCACCCTATGGGGCCTGAGCGAGTACCTCAAGAGGACTGGTGACAAGGAGGTACGGAAAGCCGTCGATAGGGCCGCCGAGTTCTTCCTGAAACATCACCTGTTCAGGTCCTGCACCAACGGAGGAGTAATCAACCCTGAATGGCAAAAGCTCCACTACCCGCTGTATTGGCATTACGACATTCTTCAGGCTCTTGTAATCTTGGACCGGGCGGGCAAGCTGAGAGACCCAAGGACAACCGAAGCACTCGACATCATCGAATCCAAACGTATGAAGGACGGCACTTGGCGGCCAGAGGGGCATTACTGGCGACCGATGAGCGAAGTCAAGCCCGCGAAGGGAGGGCTTCCCGGGCCTAATACCGACGTGGTCGATTGGGGACGAGACGGGCCCAACGAAATGCTAACGCTGAACGCCCTCAGGGTCCTCGTAGGAGCGCACAGGATAACCTGAAACCTGGGCGTTTTCAGTTTCGACCTTGTAAAGGGTTCATGGTGCATCAGCCACCGAACACTGTGTACAAATCGTTGAAAAGGTCGTTGATGTGGGTGGCCAAACATCGGTCGATGGTATAGGGCTTCGACTGATCCCATGATGACATCGCATCGTGCCAAGGTTTCGAATCCAGGCCGACCCGATCCCTTGTCGCGGAGGCCAAGGTTTGGGCCGGAAGTATCGCGATCTGAAGTGGTCTGGTTCAGTGCTTTCGGGGCTTGATTAATCGGGACTTGATTTCTCTGTCCATTTTGGGGGGAAGGAGCAACTCTATACCGAGCACCCTCCTCTTCGAGTCGAGGTCCACGACCATGTTGTCAGTGAGAGGCTCGATCGACTAGACCTTGCCCCTCCTCAATCTTAGGTAAAGGGCATCGGTCTTCCTATCAAATTCGAGTGAAGCCAACTCTCCTAGCACCCTCCTTGCTCGATTTGACAGCTGTGACTACAAATTCTTCTTCCTCTTGCTCGTAGATTATCACGAGGAACCTCCCGTCAGGTAGCAGACTGCTGACTGCATGCCTGCCTGCCATATTTGACCGGTATGACCTCGAGGGGATTCCTAATCCCCATTTCGATGGCTTCCCTCGAGATTGAACGTTCGGCCATCCTCGCCTCGGCGTGGTCAGGATACCGAATCAACCGCGGCGAACAGGCAAGACACTTGGTTAACCTTTCGCGAGGAGAGGTTCTCGAAAGTGACACGCCCTAAATCGGGAGAATCGAGCAGCAACTAGGCCAAAGATTTGAGCCTGATTCTTGGTCATGAACAGTTGACGAGTCCCTTCAAGCTCCCTTAGGAATCTAGAGTCCGAAGTGTACAACTTCGATGCGAATCCGACCCTTCCTGTGACCGAGTCGGATTTGGTCGACGCTCTCCCACTCATTTCTATTGGTTTCCTGAGGTAATCGGCCTTTCACTTTAGGCTTTTGCCGCCACGTATCAAAACCGCGTCCTGAAGGCGCGCTGTCGAATGCGTCTTGTTCAGAGCTTAAATTGGATTCTTAGTATCAATTCACGCGACG
>JAJYNM010000052.1 GCA_021786335.1 archaeon | reverse complement strand
TGGGGCAGCCAGGCGTAGCCATCCAAAAGATCGTCGGGGAGATGGGCGTCAAACCCAGTGCCATCGTGATGATCGATGCGGCGCTGAAGCTCGAGGGGGAGAAGACAGGGGAGATAGCTGAGGGTGTCGGCGCTGCGATTGGGGGGATCGGCGTCGAGAAGTTCCAGATAGAGGAGGCTGCAACCAGAGTCAAGGTCCCGCTCTATGCCATACTAGTGAAGCAGAGCATCCTCGAAGCGATTACAGTGATGAGAAAGGAGATTGCAGAGGCTGCGGACAAGGTCACGCAGGTCCTGAACAGGGTCATCGAAGAGAAGACGAAGGAAGGAGACGACGTAGTGGTGGCGGGAATAGGCAACACACTGGGTGTAGCGCAATGATGAGCTCTGTCCCAGGCCCAGACAAGAAGTCGAAACTGCTCGTCTACACAATCGAGGAGTGCCCCGTCTGTGGGCAAAAGACAAAGCGGGCATTTGCCGTTGGGGACTACGTGACGAAGGAGGCTGCGAAGTGCTCGAAGTGCGGGAACCCTACACGGATAGGCCTGGTTTACGCCGAAAGCATGAAGCAGTCAGGTTAGGACCACGAGGCCGTCCTCGTCGAGGGCCATAGTGTGCTCGAACTGCGCCACCGGGCTGCCTGAAGCCTCCACCAATGTTGGATATGCCCTTGCGATTTTCTTGGCCACCAGCCTATCGACCAAATCGGAGACCTTCCTTGCGCCTAACTCCGCGGCGTACCACCGCGGGGTGAACGGGAGGGTCTTGCGTTCATCCCATATCATGTCGGCGAACGAGTCCAACTCGGGAGCCCCGGTTTTCTTCCTCGCTACAATGGAGAATATGGTCCTCGATGAACCGTCGACGACATAGCCCGCCGCAGTCCCGAGCGTGAGGAACGGCTCGATGGCGAAAACTTCACCTTTCCTCAGCGTCTGCATACCGGGCATATACAGATTGGGTATGCTCTTCCCGGCGTGCACTATGTATCTGTCCACAGTATGTCCGGTGAGGTTCTCAACGGTCTTGAACCCAAACCGTGCCGCTTCCCGGTGAATCTCTCTCCCGATCTCGCCCGCCCTTGGGTCCTTCCTTGCAGCGGCTATCGCCGCCTCTAGGGACCTCTCGGTCGCTTCGAGGAGGAGGTTGTAGTCCGGGTTGTATGTGACGCTCACCGAAGTGTCGGTGATATAGCCGTCTACATGGACACCGAAGTCAACCTTCACGAGATCGTCTTCGCGAAAGACCGAATCGACGCCGTCCTGAGGAGCGTAGTGAGCAGTCACCTCGTTGACCCCGATCCCGGTGGGGAATGCCAGTTTACCTCCGCGTGACTCTACCTCTCTCTTTACCAGGTCAGAAATCTCGAGGTACGCGACGCCAGGCTTGACCGCCGACCTCACGACCGACTTCACTTCGCTGGTGATCTTACCAGATTTCCGATATCCTCCAGGAAGGAGTCCCAACTCTCTCACAAATCCTTTATGCAGTTAGAGTTAGTGGATGCGCACGTGGTATTTCAATTGATTTACGGGGTGTCTCCCCAGTGAGATACAAGACCGTAGCGACAGGGGGAACGTTCGACCACATCCACAGAGGCCACATCGCGCTCCTGTCCAAGAGCTTCGAGGTCGGGGACCGCGTGGTGATAGGCGTCACTTCTGACGAGTTCGCGCTGAAGGAAGGCAAGAACCCTGATCAGAGCTACGAAGAGCGCACCGGAGCCTTGAGCGCACTCATCGAGAAGAGATATCCCGGCAGAGACTACATCATCGCCAAACTCGACGACTACTTCGGTCCGGGCATCGCATCTCCAGAGGTAGAGGCGATAGTGGTGACCCATGAGACAGCAAAGCGTGTCCCTATCGCCAACAGGCTCAGAAAGGCCAACGGCTACCCTCCGCTAGAGGTCGTCGTCGTGGATTACGTCCTTGCTGACGACTCGAAGCCGATCTCATCTACCAGAATAAGGCTAGGCGAGATAGACGCCGAAGGGAGGCTCACAAGACGGCCTGGGTTCAAGGGGAGAGATCCTCGTCCCGAGTAGTTAAATCAGAACGCCTGCAGGCGAGTCAGTGTGGAGAAGGACAGGCTCGATCCGTGGGGGACGACCGTGGTCAAGGACTACGGCCGTTTGCAGTCTGAGTTCGGTATCGAAGCGCTCGCCCCCCTTGTTCCTCGTTTCAAGGCTCCGAGCCATCACATAAGCCGGGGAATCGACTTCGGACAGAGAGACCTGGCCAGGGTCCTCGACGCAATAGACAGCCACAAGCCTTACGCTGTGATGAGCGGCATCAAGCCTGACGGGGTCTTCCACCTGGGAAACAAGTTGACTGCCGACGACATGGTCTACTTCCAGTCCCTTTCTAAGAAAGGAGTCGTCTACTACTCCATCGCCGACGTGGAAGCTTACACAGACAACGGCCTTTCGTTCAACGAGTCATCCAAGACGGCGGTAAGAAACGTGGCAGACATCCTTGCCTTGGGGCTCGATCCCGACCGTGCCGTCGTGTACAAGCAGAGCGAAGAGATGAGAGTGATGAGGATGTCGACAATCTTCTCACGCGCAGTAACCAACAACATGATGAAGGCGATTTACGGAGAACGACAGCTAGGGCTCTACATCTCCGCGCTCATACAGGCAGGAGACATCCTCATGCCACAGCTCCCGGAGTTTGGTGGGCCGAAGCCGGTCCTGGTCCCAGTGGGGGCCGACCAAGACCCACACATCAGATTATCCAGGGATCTTGCCAACCGCTATCATTCAGAGTTCGGGTTCATACCTCCGTCTGCCATCTACCATCGGCTTGAACTGGCGCTCACAGGAGGACAGAAGATGTCAAAGCGGGACCCTGAGTCTGGCTTCGCTCTGGACGACACGTCAGCCGACGCGTCGAAGAGGATCAGGTCAGCCTACACCGGAGGGAGGGACACGGTGGAGGAGCAGCGCAGACTCGGAGGTAGACCTGATATCTGCCCCATCTACGACCTCTATCGTTTCCACTTCGCCAAGGACGACGAGCACGTCCAGAGGGTGAATTACGAGTGTACGAAGGGGATACGCCTTTGCGGCGAATGCAAACAGGAAGTTATAGGAACTGTAAAGACGTTCTTGGAAGAGCACCACAGGAAACGTGATGCCCTGATGAAAGATGCGGCCGAGCTCCTGGCTAAGAACAGAGCCTACCTCTCGTCAGGGGGAAAGTAGACCAGAAATGTCAGGCGCACTCCATCCGCTCGAACGCAAGATTCTCTCGGCGCTCGCTCCGCTAGGGTCGGCCCCCTTTGAGGCGCTGGTCGCGGCCGCTTCGTTGAACGAGGATCAGGTCAGGCGAGCCCTCCAGTGGCTAGCATCGAAAGGGCTTGTCTCCATAGGCAGCTCAGTTGAGAGCAGGCTGGAGCTAGTCAGGGAGCCACCTGAGCTGGACCTGGTACGCCAAGTTAGCCAGGCGCCCGCGTCGCTTACAGTAGGAGAACTGAGGGGCAAGTTCGAGTCGCCCGACGAGTTCTCCGCCGCCTTTGGGAGGGCGAGGGGCTCTGGTTGGATAAGGGTAGAAGAGGGACCGGCACAGGTCGTACGGGTTGCCGACGCAACTGGGATAGAGTCTCTCCGCTCTGTCGTACGGTCGATTACCTCCGGCAATGCAGAGGATGATATGACCAGCGAGGAGGCGGGTATCGTCTCAGACCTGCTGAAACGGGGGTTGGTCAGACGCGTCGAGACTCGCACGATCACCGTCGCCATCACTGACAAAGGCAGAAGCTCTTCCTCACCGGCAGCGGACGCAGGTCTCATCGACAGGCTCACTCCGGACATCCTGGCTTCCGGGACTTGGAGAGGCGGAAAACTACGCCCCATCGACGTCGAAGCGAAAGCCCCGAGTTTCTTCCCCGGAAGGCGTCACCCTGTCCGTGATTTCATCCGAGAAGTGCGTGAGGTGTATCTCTCTATGGGCTTCACCGAACTCCAGGGCGACAGCGTCCACCCTGCCTTCTGGAACTTCGACGCACTGTTCATCCCCCAGGATCACCCCGGACGGGAGATGCAGGACACCTTCTATCTGGACGGGCTGTCGGACACAGCGCTCAAACGTTCCGGTGTAGTGGCGAAGGTGGCCTCTGTCCACGAAGATGGTTGGAAGACTGGGAGCAGGGGGTGGGGATATCACTGGCGCATAGAGCAGGCCAGGCGGCTGGTACTCAGGACCCACAACACCGTCCTCTCTGTGAAGGCGCTGTCGGAGACAGGGGAAAGGGAATCCAGGGTCTTCGCGGTATCGAAGGTCTACAGGAATGAAAACCTCGATTACAAGCATCTGGCAGAATTCTACCAGATGGACGGGATAATGGTAGGCGCGGGCCTCAACGTCAGGCACCTCATGGGGTTCCTTATCGAGTTTTACAAGAAGCTAGGGATGGCTGGCGTGAAACTATGGCCAACCTACTTTCCCTACACGGAACCTTCCTTGCAGGTAGTCGGTTACTCAAAGGCGTTGAAGAGCTGGATAGAGCTTGGCGGGTCAGGGGTGTTCAGACCAGAGGTCACGCAACCGCTCGGCGTCAGAGTCCCTGTCCTTGCCTGGGGCCCCGGTATTGAGAGGTTGATGATGATGCGGTTCGGCCTGGATGACATGCGTGCGCTGTACGGCTCAGACTTATCCTGGCTCAGGAACAGGGGAGAGCTTGCCGGTAGTTAGACTCGAACTCTCGCGCTTCGCCGAGATGGTCGGGGCTGGTAAGAAGAAGATACTTGACCGGCTCCCCTACATCGGCCTCGACATAGAGAGTACAGATAGCAGTTCAGTTCGCGTAGAATATAGTCCCAACAGGCCCGACCTCGGAACAGACTATGGGATCGCTCGCGCCCTCAGAGGGCTTCTCGGGAAAGAGACAGGGCTCCCAGAATTCCAGACCAAGCCCACGAGAATCGCCGTGACTGTGGACCGCAGGCTCGCCAAAGTCAGGCCTTACATAGCCTGCTGCGTGGCGACCGGGCTCGACCTCGACGACGAAGACGTTAGGCAGATAATCTCGCTCCAGGAGGACCTGCACAATGGTTTAGGACGCAAGCGGAAGACAGTTGCAGTCGGCCTCCATGACCTCGACCGAATCTCCCCTCCGTTGTCCTACAGAGCGGTCTCATCCACCTTCGAGTTCATACCGCTGGATGGGGAGAAGCCATCATCTATCTGTTCCATCCTGTCTGACTCTTACGAGGGAAGGACCTATGGCCATGTCTTCAACAGAAGCAAAATCTTCCCTGTTATCTCGGACTCAGAGGGGACGGTCCTCTCGTTCCCTCCGATAATCAACGGAAATGCCACCAAGGTCACGACTAGGACCAGGCGGATGTTCGTCGACGTCACGAGCACCAGCCAGAAGGATGGGGACGACGTGCTTGCCATCTTGGCTACCACCCTTTCTGAGGCGGGGGGGAGGCTGGGGACTGTCGCAATAAAATACCCAAACAAAGCTAGGGTCACACCTGACCTCGCACCAACCGCGCTTCCTTTCGACCTCGACCTTGTGAGGTCGGTTATCGGACTCGACCTCTCACGGAGGGAGGTGCTTGCTTGCCTAGCCAGGAGTCGGATGGGCGTCAGGGGGAACATGGTCCTGGGCCCCAGGTATAGGATTGACCTTTTGCATCCGGTGGATGTCGCCGAGGAAGTCGCCTTGGGCTACGGGATAGAACGCATCAAGCCCGTGTACCCGCCGAGCAATACTCCTGGGGTGCTCAACGAGTTCGAGAAGTTCCTCGACTCTGCGTCGACGGTGATGGCAGGAGCTGGGATGATAGAGATGATGACCTACGAGCTGACTGGTAGAGGGTCCCTCTACGACTCCTTCGAGCGGTCGTCTTCTGAGAAGGTGATGGTCCAGAACCCGAAGAGCCTCGACCACTCGATGCTCAGAGATGCCCTCCTCCCATCCTTGCTGGCGGCTCTGTCAGGAAACGTGAAGTCTGACTATCCACAGCGGGTCTTCGAGATTGGCAGGGTCTACACCCGCGCACTCGGCGGCGTCAAGGAATTCTGGCACCTAGGTTGCGTCATCGCCCACTCGCAGGCTTCCTACACCGAGGCGAAAATGTACCTAGAAGCGGCTTGCAGACTCTTGGCTGGGCTTGAGGTAGTAACCAAGGCGGCTGAGCACTGGGCGTTCTCACCCGGTCGGTGCGCGTCCGTCACCGCGAAAGAGGAGGGGCTGGGATACATAGGCGAGCTGAGGCCTGGCACCATCGACGCCTTCGGGGTGGGAGTCCCTGTGTCGGGATTCGAAATTGACCTCTCGAAACTCTACGAACTGCTAAAATAGAACGACACCGCCTCCGCGGCAGACGGCTTTCGTTCTAAAGCGCGCCAAACGGCCACCTGCGAAGGCGGAAACGCTTTGATGAGCGGATGGTTTACCCAGGCGTGCGACAGACGGAGGCCGTTTGCCCGTTGAAGAGGCTCAGTGATGTTCCCCGCTTAAAGCTGGGACATGATCCGAGCTCGTCAGAGACGGGCAACATTCCATAACGAGGTGAAATTTGGTCCTGAACAAAAGGCACGAACGAATCTACGGTGACTTTGAGCGGTTCCTGTCCTGCTTCGTCAGCGACCTCAACTACAAGTCCGAAGACGGGTGGTCAGTTCTTGTTGAAGGAAAGCGTGATTCCATCGCTCTGAGGACGCTAGGCTACAAGGGGCGAATCCTGACGGTCTCAGTCCTGGGTAAGAGTGGTTCCGCTGCCCTTGGCGGGGTGGAAAAGATTGTCATCCTCACAGATATGGACAGAGAGGGCGCCCTACTCGCGTCGAAATACTCCAAGTCCCTCATCCATGAAGGGTTCGTGACGTCGCTTGGCGAACGAAGTAAGCTCAGGCTAGCGTCTCGGGGGGTTTTCCTCCAGATTGAGAACTTGGGGAAGTTCGCGAAAGTAGAGGCCAGCAGCTTGGAGCCCGACGGGCCCCTCGGCGGGGCAGAGGGCTTGCATAGGCCAGTCACGTGATCTTCGAAGACCGGTCGGGAAAGACGTCCGCCCGTCCCAATGAGAGCCGAAAAACACGAAGTTTATATCCACGATAAATTTGGTGGGAACCAATTAACGATTAACACCGTTAAGGACGAGTGAACCATAGATTGGTCGGAGAGAAAGAAATTGCCAGATTCGGGTATAGTAAAGTATCTAGTCAGACTGAGATTTGAAGTAGACGGGGTCGTTGAAAGGGCCGACGTGATCGGGGCGATCTTCGGTCAGACCGAGGGTCTCTTCGGCCCTGAGATGAACCTGAACGAACTTCAGAAGAGTTGGAAGGTCGGTAGGATAGAGATCAACCTGGAGTCGAAGAACGACAGGACAAGGGGAGAGGTGATCATACCGATGTCAACTGATATCGGCACAGCAGCACTCATCGCCGCGGCTGTCGAGAGCGTGGACAAGGTCGGTCCATGCAGTGCTCACTTCAGCGTGGGCAACATCGAAGACGTGAGGGCGGTCAAGCGCAAGCAGATAGTCGACAGGGCGAAGCTGATTGTAAGGGACTGGAGCTCAAAGACTTCCAGCGAAGGCGAGAACCTTCTCAAGGACGTCACGGAGTCTACTAGGAGGGCCAAAGTAATCAGCTACGGGATAGAGAATCTTCCGGCAGGCCCAGGCGTGCACTCATCTGACTTGGTCTACCTGGTCGAGGGACGGGCCGACGTAGTGCTCTTCCTGAGGGCAGGTATCGAAAACGTGGTCGCGCTCGAAGGGACCAGCATCCCGGACTCGATAATAGAATTCGGCAAGAAGAAGAGACTGATAGCAGTCCTGGATGGTGACAGGGGCGGGGAGCTCATCGAGAAGGAGCTAAATCAAGTGATGCATGTCGAGAAGATAATCCACGCGCCCCAGGGGAAGGAGGTAGAGGACCTCACTCCGATAGACGTGATCAACTTGCTGAAGGCAGAGAGGGTCGACGCGGCGCAGTTAGTCTCAAGGAGGCAGAAGGCCGCCGAGAGCGCACCTGCCCGTCAGCATGAGGAACCGGACGAACCGGTGGTTGTGAAGACCAGGGAACTCTTTCCGGCTCTCAATGGCACGCTGGAGGCGATACTGCTCGACCAGGGGCTCCAGGAAGTCGGGAGGTTTCCTATCAGCGAGCTGGTGCAGAAGATGGAAGGGACCAACGGCGCCCAATATCTCATCTTCGACGGGATAGTGACTCAGCGGCTTGTAGAATCGGCGGCGAGGGTCGGCGTCAAAGGTATCATCGGGCACCGCACGGGCGAGCTCGGACAGATTCCAGAAGACGTCAGGATAGGGACTTTCAGGGACCTGGGGCTCGAGTAGCCGGGTCAGTTGAAAGTCAACGACTTCAATCCCAAGCACGGCTACTGTTCTCTGACCATCGAGTCGTCAGAGGATCTCTGGACCCTACGGAGGCTCATCGCAAAAGGGGACGTAGTTGTCACCACTGGATCGAGAGTGGTCAAAAGGGAAGAAGAGTACTCCAGGCCAGACAAAGGGGAGAGGGTGAAAGTCACCCTGGCGCTGGTGGTAGACGAGGTGCACCTGGACAGCAGCATCGAAAGGATCAGGGTGAGAGGGACCATCATCGAAGCCAGCGACGAGAGCGTGACGAAGGCGGGTTCACACTCGGTGACCTTGTCTCCGGGGCACACGCTGACGCTAAGAAAACACCGCTGGTCGCAGCTTGACATACGGTTGGTCCGTCCCGTCGAGCAGGACACTAGGTTCATCCTGGTGGCCGTCGACAGGCGCGAGGCCGGGATAGGCTTCCTAGCCGGCTCACATCTCTCTGTCGCCACGACCATCGACTCTGGCCTCGGTGGGAAGATGGGCGAGGAACGCAGTCCTCGCCCCTATCTCTCCAAGGTGGCTGGGACCATCTCCCAGCTTTTCCAGCACGGAGACAAGGTCGTCGTGGCTGGCCCCGGCAACTTCAAGAACTCAGTGGCGAACCAAATCAGGGAGGTTCTGAAGTCCGTGGAAGTGAACGTGGTTGAAGGTCCCGACCTGACGGGGGGAGACGGGGTTCGGGCCATGATAAAGTCGCCACCCTTCCAAGCGCTTGCTAAGGGGTCAGTGGTCGTGGAAATGCAGCGGCTGGTGGGGGAGATAGTGGCGAGGGTTTCCAGAGGTGACTCAAAAGTGGCGTATGCCCTGCCGCGGGTGGCCGCGGCCACATCAGCGGGAGCCGTGGAGTCGTGCGCGGTGTCGGACGACGTCTTCTCACGGGGAGTAGACGAGTCTCAGCTTGTCGGCATCCTAAACGAGATAGAGGAGAAGGGAGGGCGGGTTTTCCTGGTCGACTCTTCGATGGAGTTCGGCAAGCAAGTCTCTTCGTTCGGGGGCATCGCGGCTCTCCTCAGATATGCCCTCAAAGCTTGACTAACCATGGGACAACGAACTCTGAGATGATGGCTAGCGCCACGCCTCCTTTGATCAGATCCTTCCCGAGCCTCTGGGCGACATGTGAATAGTAGAGGAGGATACCGACTATCAGGAGGGAGACATAAACAATTCTCATCAGGTCTATCACTGTGGTGTCGACGATCGAAAGGAGAAGGGTCATCGACGACACGAACTGCTGGGCGAACTGCTGAATCTGAGGCTCGACCCCGCCCAGGGGCTGCAGGCTCGACATCAAATGACAGCCTGAGTTCCATATTTAACGCGCCCTCCGCACCTTATCGCAAGGTGCCCTGAGCTCTCTCCGCGTGCCTTCAGCCGAACAAGTAGACGTAGAAGTACGGTCCCGCAATTATCGCGAGCAGGAAGATCAACATAGCCATCGTCGCACCCATGGTGATTCTCATGGTGCCAGCTTCGGACAGGCGGCCTCTTCCCAGCGCCTCGACCCCGACGCCGAAGGCCTGGCCACCGTCAAGCGGAAAGATCGGGAGCGAGTTAAAAATAGCGAGATTGAAGTTGAGGAAGAAAAGCCAATAGAGTACGTTGGCTATAGGGACCAAGGCGCTCCCTAGCGGGGAGACATAAAATACCGAGTCCGAGTTCGAAAACGGCACCGCCTGCTGGCAGTTCCCGATATCTAGCGTTGGGATGCACCCGATGTATAGCAGAGGGTCTCCGAGGACATTGGTGTAGCTCGAGACGGCAGAACGGAGGTTCGCCTCTGATACCGAGTCCACTCCGATGTAGGGGTAGCTAGCCAGTGTCTGGTTGGTTCTCGTGTCTATAATCTTCGTGCAGCAGACGAGCTTGATGTTGTCGATTTCTATGGTCTGGCCGTGTCGGTAGACTGTAAAATTGATCGTCTGACCTGCCGTCAGGTTCGTGCTCGGACCGAGTATCGTGTCGAGGTTGTTTATTGGCTTCCCGTCGACCGCTGTCACTATGTCCCCGGGATGCACCCCCTGGGCGTACGCCGGGGTCCCTTGGCCGACCGCTGTTATCGCGGCCCCATTGACTGCTGGAGACATGGTGCTGACAACGCCAACGAGAAGGAGCAGGCAGAGCACCGCCAGCACCAGGTTGGTCCCCGCCCCTGCCGCTAAGACTCTGGCCGAGTGCCTCTTGGGAGCCTGCTTGATCGCCGATTCTTCGATGTCGACAAAAGCGCCGATTGGTATCACGAAGAAGAGCAGGATAAGCCCTGAGTTCTTCACCGGGATGCCGAGACTTCGAGCTATCACCCCATGGGCGCCTTCGTGGACAATCATGCCGATGACCAAGGCAATCCATCCGTACAGGATGGGAATGTATGGGTTCAGCCCAGGTATCCCGAGGTTGACCAGGGGACCTAGGCTCACGATGCCTTGGGCTATCTGCGGGCCTCTCGAAGAGATCAGCCCCCTAAATACGCTGATGAAAATGAAGAAGGCGACCCCCGCTGAGACGGGCATCAGATAGAGCAAAAGCCAGCTCATCGGCTTTGTGATGCGGCTGCGCCCCATCCGGTCCATCGCAGTGAGGAACCTCCTGGTCCTGAGCATCAGCACAACACCATAATGTAGCTCGAACCGCTTGAAGTTCTCCTGCCCCATTTTGAGGGCACCGAGGACGTTCTCGCTTTAAGCATTGATACCTTAAATCGACCCGGTCTCTGTTTCGGCCGGATGGCCGGGTGCTCAGTCTGCGGAGGGAAGCCGTTCTATACAAGGCGCTACTCCGGCGAGGTCCTCTGCGTCTCTTGCTTCGACGTCTCGGTTGTCGAGAAGACACGCAGAACCATCTCGAGGTACAGGATGATAGGACCACGGGAGAAGGTGGCAGTCGCAGTCTCCGGGGGGAAAGACAGTCTTTCGTTACTCAAAGTGCTCGTCGGACTCTACGCTTCCAGGGGGAACAGCATTGTGGCGGTCTCGGTTGACGAAGGGGTTGCTGGATATAGAGACGAAGCGCTGTCCCACGCTCGTTCGCTCGCGAGTGAGCTTGGGGTCAAACACCTTGTCGTCTCCTACAAAGAGATGTTTGGGTTCTCTCTCGACGAAGCCCTGGATTGGAAGGAAGAACGCGAAGCGTCTTCCTGTAGCTTCTGTGGGGTCTTCAGGCGCAGGGCAATAGACGAAGCGGCCCGGAGGGCCGGGGCATCGGTCGTGGCGACGGCCCATAATCTCGACGACTTCGTTCAAACGTTTATGATGAATCTTATGCATGGAGACGTTACTAGAATCGGATGGCTCGACCCAAGCCACACCGACGTCTCGTTCCCTTTGAGGAGAGTCAAGCCATTCATGGAGCTCTATGAGGAAGAGGTCGCCCTCTACGCCCACCAGGCAGGGGTCCCCCTTCAAAGCGTGAGCTGTCCCTATATGCACGAGGGGCTCAGGAGCGAAGTCAGGGACTATCTCAACATCATGGAGGCGAACCACCCGGGCCTCAAGAACGTCCTCCTCCGCAGCAGCCTTGACGTGATTTCTCATTACGCAGTCAACGGCGAGAAACGCTCTGTCCCCTGCGCGAAGTGCGGAAGGCCCTCGTCCAGCGGCCTTTGCAGCGTGTGCAGGATGAAGGCGACCGTGGAGGAACACGTTAAAAGCCGAGCTGAGCCTAGTGCCTTCGGCGGTGGGTAGGGTCCGGGGGATAGCCGTCCTCGCTAAGCTGAAACCGGCTTTACGCAGCGGCCAGCAACCCTCGGGTAAAACCATCTTCCTCGTCACCCGCGTCGGGCTGGGGAGACGAACTCACGCCGGGGTGGGCGGTCATGAGGGGGAGCCCTCTCGAAGGAGAGGGTCTGACTCTTGATTGCCGAACCGGGCGAGGTCCGGGAGGGAGCAGCCCTATGGCGACGTGGCCACGCTGCCCCGTCTACGTGG
>JAJYNM010000037.1 GCA_021786335.1 archaeon | reverse complement strand
CGTCCAAGGGAGCCAGGGACGGCCGCCTTCTACCCGCTCCGAAGGAACCACTTCCACGCAGGGATGACGTCAATCCTCTTGCCGCTCTCGTTCAAGACCCTCTCCTCGCCCTTCGTGACCACCGTCGGCTCGTCCGTGCCGAGCGCGTCGGAGGCCTCGAGGAGCGCGTCCTGGCTCAACCGGTTCATGAGGCTCCTCATCAGGTGGGAGAAGAAGGCAGAGAACTATCTCGCGCTGGTCCAGCTGGCCTGCTCCCTAGCCGTCTACAGGAGGACAATGCTGGGATGGCTCTAAGGCTTCTTGCCCCTGAGGGCTTCAGCTGCGAGGGCCGTCACTCTCCCTTTCATTTCTTCAGGCGGGATTCCCTTTCCTTTCAGGCCATCGATCTTCTCGGCCAAGTCGATCTCCCCCAGCGTCTTGAGCCAGTTCTGGAAGTCGCCTCTCTCGACGTGGAATTTGACAGAGGTTGTCTCGACATTCGCCAGCTTCCTCTGGAAATCAACAATGCTGCTTGCAGCCACGCCCAACGGCTCGTCCAAGCCCCTGTAGAAGTAGAACGCCTTCTCGGGAGGCAGTTCCATGGTCGCCCTTCGCTCCCCGGCAGGCGTCTTCTTTCCTCTCTTGCCGCGACTCACATTCTGATACCCCCGGGCCTCATTATTAGGCTTTGATGGGGCAGGCACGGGTCGGCTTTTGCGGCGCCTTGCAGCTCCCGCCTCAGGCTGCAAGCAGAACGACCGCATCGACACCGGCCGACCTCTCGTTTCCCGGGACGCGGTAAGATGCCCGTTCCGCCGTCTTATGGCTTGTCAGTCACCAAAGAGCTGACCTTCAGATTGCATCCATCTCCCGAAGTGTGACGTAAGCCTTCAGGACCTCCGCGTGCGACCACGCTAGCCAGGGGGGCGCGGTGTTCTCCCCTGTATTCGTCTTCCAAAGCTCGTGCTGCCTATGGTCAAGGAAGGTGCCCTCGAACTGTTCCGGCAGCCTTCCTTCGGCACTCCTGGTTTCCAGGCAGTTCTTCAGCAGGGTCTCGGCGATATCGTACCTTCTCTGAATGGCCATTGCCCTGCTGAGCTGAGCAGTCGTAATCATCCATGCTTGCCCACCCCAATAGCTATCATGATGAAAACCGCGCTGGTCGTGGCCCGCTTCGGGTATCAGGTACCTCCGGAGCCCGCCCGTTAGGTGCACTTCTCCTCCGGTTGCCTCTGTCGCTGTTTCTGTGTACAGGGACCTCACAATCTCGGATATGGTGTTCCTGAACATGGGCGAATCGTTCGGGAAGACCTCGTAGTCCGTGAGAAGCCAGAGAGAGGTGGAGCAGATTCCGGTTGGCGTTTCGTAGTATCTCTTGAGCATCTTCAGACTCTCCCCCTCCCTGAAAAGCCCAAGAAGCATGTCCATCGTTAGCTTCGTGAATTCCCTCACCTCGGGGAGTGGAAAGAATTGCTGCAGATCCCCCGCTGCAAGGCTCGCGGCATAAATCGTACCTACCACGGATGAAAACAGAGGGCCTCCCAAGTGAGGCTCGTTCTTCTCCTCCCATTCGTTCGCGCAGACCGTAAGCCACTTCCTCCCGTCGACCTGATCCCATATCGAGTCGAAGAGATAGGACGTCGCAACTTTGAGGCCCTTCTCGAAGGCCCCAGGGTCGACGCGCCCTGACAGGGCCAGGTGCCTCGACAGCGCCACGATAAGCCGGGCCACGCTGTCATACTGCACGTTGTTCCAGGGCTCAGCGACCTCCTGTCCGTCCCTCTTCAGCCTGCAATGGGGGTGGAATCTGTCGTCATAAAAGTCGGGGTTGGAAACTTTGGCCTTCATCTCCGAAAGTTTCTTCACGCCTTCTTCTTTCTCCGCAATAGCCCTGAAAGACCTTGCAAGTGCCTTCTCGGTTCGTTCAAAGATGTCCTTCTTCCCGGATGAGGAGGCGTACATGTCCAGAGCCGCCACGCACTCGGCGCTGTCCCGGTGCCAGACGAAATCGCCGTAGGGCCTGTAGCCGGGGGCCGCTACGAACCAACCTTCTGCCTCGTCCTGTGCCAGCAGAAGGTTGTCCACGCATCCGCTTACAAGATAGAGCTTGTCCTGGGCATCAAGTCTCTTCGCGAACAAGAAAGGGCGTTGGTTGGCGTTGGCCTGGCGATTTAAGGGTGGCCTTTTCTTGTCTCAGGCTTGAGAAAGAGCGCGCTGAGCGGCGGAAGCGTGAGCCTCAGACTCCGCTCCATTCCGTGCCAGGCCACGTCAGAAGAATCCACTCCTCCTGCGTTGCCGATACCGCTTCCCCCATACTCCTTTCCATCGCTGTTCAGCACCTCAAGCCACCTTCCTCCCACTGGAACGCCCACGAGGTATCCTCGCCTGACGACAGGCGTGAAGTTCAAGACCACAAGCACGAAGTCATTCTCCTCCGCGGACCTTCTCAAGAACGCTATGACGCTCTGTAAAGAGTCGTCGCACGAAACCCATCTGAACCCTCCGGGGTCGAAGTCTAGCGAGTGCAACGACCTCTCCCTCCTGTAGAGCTTGTTCAAGTCCTTCACCCAGAGCTCGACGCCCTGGTTCTCCCTCTCCGAGAGCAGGGACCGCCACTGCAGTCCTCCGTCATGGTGCCATTCCTCCGCCTGGGCGAACTCGTCCCCCATCCAGAGTAGCTTCTTCCCCGGGTGTGCGAACATGTACCCGAACAGAAGTCTCAGGTTCGCGAACTTTTGCCACCTGTCCCCCGGCATCCGCTGTAGGAGCGAACCTTTTCCGTAGACCACTTCGTCGTGCGAAAGAGGCAGGACGAAGTTCTCGGAGTAAGCATACCACATGCTGAATGTCATGAGTTCCTGGTGGTGCTTCCTGTAGATGGGGTCCTTTGAGAAGTATGTCAATGTGTCGTGCATCCATCCCATCTTCCACTTCATCCCGAACCCCAACCCCCCTTCCTCGACGGGTCCGGTGACGCCTGGCCACGCGGTGGACTCCTCGGCTATCGTCTGCGCCGTCGGAAACGACCTGTAGATTTGCCTGTTCAAATCCTGCAGGAAGCTCACAGCCTCCAAGTTCTCCCTCCCTCCGCGCGCGTTTCTCGTCCAGTCGCCTCCCTGCCTCGAATAATCGAGGTAGAGCATCGAAGCGACTCCGTCAACCCTGAGCCCGTCCGCATGGTAGACGTCGAGCCAGAAGAAAGCACTGCTGGACAGGAAGGACCTCACCTCGCCCTTCGAATAGTCAAACACATAGCTGTTCCAATCGGGGTGAATCCTCTTGTTCGGGTCCGAGTACTCGTAGAGGTGCGTCCCGTCGAAGAAGGCGAGACCGTAGGCGTCGGACGGGAAATGGGACGGCACCCAGTCTAGGACGACTCCGATTCCCTCCTTGTGGAGGCCGTCTACAAGCCGCATGAAATCCTGCGGGGTCCCATATCTGGCTGTCGGCGAGAAGTACCCTGTCACCTGGTATCCCCAAGAGCCATAGAACGGGTGTTCCATCACTGGGAGCAACTCGACATGGGTGAAACCCATCTCCTTCACGTAGGCCGGAAGCTCCTTCGCTAGTTCCCAGTACGCCAGAGGCTTCCCACGTCTGTCGCGTCTCCACGAACCAAGGTGGACCTCGTACATCGAGAAGGGAGACAGTTGCGAGTTCCTTTCACCTCTCCCGTCCTCCAACCATCCCTTGTCGCCCCACTTGTAGTCGGTCTTCCAGACGACCGACGCGGTCCTAGGCGGGACCTCGGCGTAAAGGGCGAATGGGTCTGCCTTGTCTACCACGTCTCCTGACCTGAGCTTCACTCGATACTTGTAGAGCGAGCCCACTTCAGCGCCGGGGACGCGCCCCTGCCAGATGCCTTCCCTATGGGGCTCGAGCGGGACCGTGCCTTCGTTCCAGTCGGTGAAATCGCCCATCACGCCGACCTCAAGCGCGTTGGGCGCCCACACGGAGAACAGCGTTTCTCTTCTCCCCTCGATGGGGTGCGACCCGAGCTTCTTGTGGAGCATGAGGTGTGTCCCCTCGTGGAAGAGGTAGGCGTCGTAGTCTGAGAAGACATCGTCCTCTGGCGAGTGGTTGGACATGTGGTCACTGCACCTCCTCGATCAGTACTTCGCGCGGGACCTTGCCTCGGCGAACCGGCCGGCTTTCCGGTAACATGCGTCCATCTTCCTCGCTGCGTGCGCCCAGGTGAAATTCTCCCTCACCCTTTTGATACATCTTTCCCTCAGCTTTGCTCCGAATGAGAAGTCCTCCTCAACCGCCGCCCTGAGGGACTCGTAAGCTATCGACCCGGTGCTTCCCTTGGCACCCTGAGATATCATCATCACGGACAGGAAGCTGACTATCCCCCTTGCCAGCTCCCTGCTGTCCTCTGGCGGAACGAGCCTTCCTGTTCCACCCTCCTCGTCCTCCAATATGTCCACGACCGTCTCTTTGATTCCCCCAGTGGACGTCCCGACGACAGGGTTCCCCGTAGCCATCGCTTCGAGGGCGGTTATCCCGAACGGTTCCCACCTGGAAGGGATGACATACACGTCCGAAGCTAGGTAGGCGAGTTGGTAGACGGCGTTCGCCGAATTCCCCTCGACAAGCCTGACGTTGTCTGAAAGGGCTCTGGCTTCCTTCACGACCTCGTCTGCATACGAATCGTTCCCGTCGCTGGGGAGCAGAAGGAGAAGGAACCTCGATTCCGGTATTTGCTTGAGCACGCGGGGGACCGCCTCCAGAAGCACGTCCACCCCCTTCTGCCTGTCGAATCTGCCTGTCATCAGAGCGAGAGGGCCGTCCCTATTGAAGCCGTCCCTGCCTTCTTTCTCAGCGAGGACTTCTTCCAGCAGGAATCTTCGAACCTCGTCCCTGGTCGGAAGGGAGGCGCCGCCCCTCTTCTCATTCGGACCGAGCGTCTTTACGACTGCTTTTCTCATGTCCTGATAGTCCCAGTCGCATCCGTTGTGGACGAAATCGCTCTTTCCTCCTATCCCCTGTCCCACATATCCCAGAACCTCTTTCGCTAGATACGACTGGCTCACAGATGTGACGAAGTCTGCCTCATAGGAGCCGAACTTCTCGAAAGAGCCTCCAGACATGGCCTCCCAGACCTCTTTGAAGCCTGAGCGAAAGGAAAAGGAGCCGTCCACCCAGATGTACTGACCGCCTTGCTGCTCCTTTAGGCCCGACCAGTCCGCAGACACGTAGTGCCACGGGAGTCGCTTGAAGCCGAGCAGGTGGGACGTGAACACGAGAGCAGGGCGGCACATCCCCTTCCCCCGCTCCGCGAACGCCTGCCATGCCGATACCCCGGCCGGGACCGCATGCCAGTCGTGCATATGGATGACAGAGGGTTGACCGGATCCCTCTTCTGCTGTCACTGTCTTCCCCTCCACGTAACCCCTCAGCGCTCTTGCCATCAGGGACGCCTTCTGATATGTGGCCTCGTCCCCTCCATAGATGCTCCTTCCGTCGAGCCACCTTGACGTGACACGGTCCAACCCCTTGAATAGGCGGTACCTCACACCCGAATAACTTCCTTCTTCCACCCCGATAGAGTACGGGTGGAGGCTGCCGTCGTCTCCGATTCTCGCACCCGAGAGCGCGACCTTCGTGTCCCGTAGGTTGAGCCTCTCCCTGACCCCTTCGTCAAGGTGCATCCCATGGCTCGGAAGGAAGACGGTGACGGCCATTCCTTCGTGCGAGAGCTCCTCCGAAAGGTTCGCCACCGCACCGCCGAGACCCCCCGCACTTGCTACCCTTTGGGATTCGAAGGCGATGAACCACACAACGGTCGCCCCATGACGTCGGACCGGATTACCCTCTCCAGGCACCACCCGCGCGCTGTTGCGCATGCTGTCTCGTCGAGTTTCAACTGAATCCGACAGAGTAGTCCTTCCCCTCCCAGACGCCTCTTGCAGGCCAGTAAAACGTGAAGGCCAAGGTAGCTCCTTCGGGGGACATGTCTACGAAATCGATGCCCGCCGGAAGGTGGATGGAATTAACATCCCTTACTGTCTTCCACCCGTCGAAAGAAAGGTGCAGGACAAAAGGCTCCTCAGCCACTATCTTCAGCTTCGACCCCTTCTTTGCGTGTTTCACATTTCTGTTTGACTTCCATACCTCCACATTGGAATGCCTCTTCGACGAGTACCTCTCGAAGACGCACCGAATCCTGTCGAACGGTTTCCCGTCGTGAACCGACCTGAGGAGCTTGATGTACTCCGCATGCGCCCAGACGAGGGGCATGGCAGACCCGGTAGGCCTTCCGAGCCACATGTGCGCATCTGGGACATCCTTCTCGTCCCACACCTGTTCCGGCAGGAGACCAGCCTCTGACGTGAAGCCCTCCATGGCGCCTATGTAAGTCGCCACGCTCTTTCCTGCAGCGAATTCGTAGTTGCCCCTCTCCGCCGTGAGCAGCGGCCAAGCCCTCCCCCTCCCCCAGCCATCCCTGTACGCGCTTCCGTCATCTCTCTGCCCGTAACCGTCGTTGTTGTACCTGCGCCAGCAGGGGCCGGACGGCGTGCCTACCTTAAGGATACGGTCAATCACCTCGACCGACGATCGGATGATCGGGTCGTCAGGCCTCCGTATTCCGAACCTGACCAGCTCTAGAAAGCCTGCATCCACTATCTCCTCGGGCTCGAACGCGGCCTGGCTGCCAGGTTCCCTGTTCGCCAACGTCACCATCTTGTGACCCGGGCCGTCGACGTCCCGGTCAGCCGGCTGGACGCGTATGAAGTGTCTCCTTGGGCCCGCAGTCGCAGTCCAAGCTTCGAGGTGGCATTCTAGGAAGTCCGAATATTCTTCGAAGAAGCCTGCTGTGACGCTATCTCCCCTGCGCCTTGCGAAGTCGGCCGCGCAGCACAGGGCCGCGATGTTTGACGCCAGGGTCGAGGGCGAGTATCCGCCGACCTCCTCCCATCTGTCCTGCCCCGTTGAGGGGCCGAATTCCACAATGAACTTCGCAGCCCTCATGACCATGACGAAGGGATCGAAGTCCTTCAGCGCATTCGCCTCGGCCAGTCTCCAGGCGAGAATTATGGGGAACGACGCCTCGTCGAGCTGGACCCCGCTCCAGTATGCCGTCCCGTCAATCCAGAAGTTCTGGGGGAAGCTGCCGTTCTGATGCTGGCTGACTGCGAGGTATATCAGGGCCCTCCAGGGAGTCTCTGTGTCGCCTGCAGCGAGAAGGCCTAGGGCCGCCTGGACGAGGTCCCTCGTCCAGACGAGGTGGTAGCCGCCCTGGTCTTCGTCCCCCCTCACTTCTCCCCATGGGATAGAAAGCGAGGCTATCACAGCGCCAGGGTATGACTTGTCTTCGTGTGCCAGGATAACGCTGTAACTCGTGTGGTAGAGGTTGCCGCTGTCTCGGGAATGCGGTTCGAGAGGGAGGATGTGTCTGGTGGGTCTCTCCCATTGGTCCAGGAACTTCTCCTTCTGCGCGTCGAAGGGGGTCGAAAGAGACTGGAAGAGTGCGGTTACGCTCCTATGCAGAGTCTCCCCGAACGAAAGGGCAAGAGTGAATGTGTCGACTGGAGGCATTTCTGCCGTGAGAGCGATGTTGCCGTCTTCCGCGCTCTCGTAGTTCCAGTCCATCTTGAAATCTGACGAAATGTCTGTCCAGCCGTCGCTCTTTCCGACGTAGCCGCAGGACGTCTTCGTGAAAGGGACGCTCGCCCCCATAGCCATCCACGTGCCCTGCTTCTGGGCCACGAGCACCTTCCTCCCCGAGAACTCTGCCGAGAACGCGCTGTTGCCCCAGCCGCCCACCTCCAGGTGGGGTGCGCACAAGGCATAGAGCCTGATATCGTTGCCATCGTTGGTACGCCCCTTTACCTTCCTTCGGAAGGTGGTGTTCTGAAGAAGGACTGGGAGGTGAGGGTCGCCTACGATTTCCTTCATTATCTCGTACCTCCCCTCGGGGTCCGTGTTGGTCACCCTGTATCCAAGGGCGTGATGAGCGAGCCTCTCCACCCTGTGCACGAGTTGCCTCTTCTCTTCGTGGAAGAACGTCTTTCCGTCCGTAACTAGGAACTGCATGTCCCTGAGTTGCGGTCTGTCTATGGTGGGAAAGTAGACCTCGGTTACGATGCCGCTCCACAGTGTGTACCAGAGCTTGCTGTCGGCCGAATAGGCCGTTCCCACTCCGTCCTTGTTCCCCCTCGTCCACTTCGGCTCTATGCCTGGCTCTCCCGGTGCTGGACCGCTCATCCGGATTCGCTCCCTCCCCTGCTATGGCGGGCTGCCCTCGTTAGTCGTCACCTCTCTTCTCCATCTCTCTACGCATCCGACAAGGCCTGATTTCAGCTCCTCTCCAAGAAGCCCCTTCCTCCTCATGTCTCTCAGCCTGTCCGCCAGGACCATGGAGCGGACGACGTCCTTGGCCCACTTTTCAAAGTCTCTCCTTGCCATATGGAATTCAAGGGAATGCAGCGGCACCGTGTTAATCGCTTCGAGGAACTCGTCTATGGACGATGCCATTCTACCTGTATAGGCCCCGAGAGACGTGTAGAAGTAGAACGCCTTCTCCCTCGGCACAGCCACTATCCCGCTGACCACCTCCCTCTCCTCTATGGACATGTTCGGCCATATCCTGCTCCCCACTTCGACCTTGGTTCCTCTGCCTATCCTGCAGCCCTGGCCCACTATCGACCCACTGACGGTCACCGCATCCCCTACCCAGGCGGTCTCACCGATGACACTGGAGTCAAGCTGGGTCGATGTCCCTATCGTCGTCCCCTCAAGCACCACGCTCTTCCTGATGACGCTGTCTCGTGAAACGACGCTGTTCGACTTTACCACGCTGTAGGGAGAGACGACGACGCCTCTCCCGAGCCTCACCCCGTCCTCGATCAGGCTCGGCCCTTGGATCTTGCACCCTTCCGACATCTCGACTCCCTTGCCCAAAAGGGCCCCCTTCCTATCTCTGTCTTCCACGCTCATGCCGTCGAGCACCCAGCCTATCGCCTTTAGATAACCTGACAGGCTCCCTATGTCTGCCCAGAACGAGCCTGACACAAACCCGGAGATCGTCTTCCCCTCCGCCATCAGCGCAGGGAACAGGTTCTTCGCGAAGTCCCACTTGTCGTCTGCTATGTAGTCTGTTATCTCGGGCTCCAGGATGTAGAACCCTGTGCTCGCCAAGTTGCTCTTGACCTCCTCTGGTCGCGGCTTCTCTTGGAATCCTGTCACTTGGTCGGTTTCGCTCACGACGGCGACTCCGTACTCCGCAGGCCTCTCGACCGGTGTCAGGGCTATCGTTAGGTCCCTCTCCGCCCTCCGATGGAATTCGAACATTTCATTCAGCGGAATCTGGCTGATGGTGTCGCCCTGGGCGACAAGAAACGTCGAGTCGAGGAGATGAGCGGCGAGCTTCAGGCTTCCTGCTGTGCCAAAGACGAGCCCTTCGGGCAGGACCACGTATGTGACGCGTACACCGAATTCCGAACCGTCCCCGACGTACCCCATTATCTGGTCTTTTAGGTAACCGACGACCATTACCACGTCGTTGAATCCCTGGTCAGAGAGATGGCGGAGGAGGTAGTGCAGCGACGGCCTCGGCCCGACAGGGAGCATAGGCTTCGGCCTCGTAAATGTCAGCGGCCTCATCCTTGTCCCCTCACCCCCGGCCAGGACAACCACGAGCAACTATCGGAACTCCCGCATCTTGGACAAACGATTTGCGACTTTGCCAGCTTCTGATGAAATTTATCACTTTCGCATCCTAGACGCCCTGCGACGGAATACAATGCGAGTTCTTCCCGGCTTTGACCACCGATTGATGAATCGAGCCAAAAGGCTACGCTTCTATTGGGATGACCTCTTCCTGGCGCAGGACATTCGAGGCATACTGCAAGGCGGCGCGGATGTCCCCGCGACCCAGGCGGGGATACTCTCTTAGGATCTCGGCTTCGTTCATCCCGGAGGCCATGAGATCGACGACCAGGCACCACAGGGGTTCGTGCCCCCTCGATCACCGGTTTCCCTCGCAGCACCCTGGGATCGACTACCATCCGCTTGAGCCGCGCGTCCAAACTGAGAGCATGAACCTCGCGCTGCATATAGGAACTCGAGGACGGCAGTGCGCTCAGGGCAGACCTCCGTAGGTCGAGCGCGACAGCGATCACGGACGTTTGCACGAGCAGGGAGTTCCTGGACGAAGTGGGGTGATGGGAACCGTCGCTGATCAGGATGGGCCGTGCTATATCTGCGCGAAGGACCTCTTTCCGACTGTCAGCTGTGGCCCTGGGGGACGTTGTTAGCTCTGATGGTCATGGTAGAACAGCTCCCGACCAGGCTGTCCACTGATCCTCTTCGCTCATCTAATTGTCTGCAGCCGAGGGTGCGTCGGAGGCGGGGAGCCGCGGTTTACATGTATACGGGTAAAACATAAATCACTGTAATACTCTGCGTGAGACGATGGCCGTCGTCGCGAAGGTCTCCAGCAAAGGTCAGGTGGTGATACCAGCCGAGTACAGGAAGAAGCTGAGGATCACCAGGTTGGTCGTAATATCCGAAGAGGGGGGGAGGCTAGTCGTGGAGCCCACTGCGTCTCTCGAGGACGCGTTCGGCGTCGACGGAGGACGCATGACCGAAGTGGCAAGGGAGATCTCCATGGACAGGCGAGCCGAAGTCGAGCCCCAGCGCACGTAGCTACCTCTTCGACGCGGGGGTCTTCGCCCTGTACTTCGCCGGGAGGGGAGAGGTGAAGCCGTACTTCGACAGGGTGTCCGCGGGGAGGGCTGCGGGCATGGTCTCCGACGTGAATCTGGCGGAGTTCTACTACCAGACGGGGAGGAAGTTCGGGGTGCAGACCGCCGACGCCAGGCTTGGCCTCGTGAGGAGCTCCAAGATAGTCTCGGTCCCCACGGACGAAGGGGCCGTGGTCTCCGTAGGTAGATGGAAGCTCAGGCGCCCCGGCCTGTCCCTCGCAGACTGCTTCGCCCTGTCAGCCCTGGAGGCGAACGCCGAGGTGCTCCTCACGACCGACCCTGTGCTGAAGGAGGCGGCGGGGCGCAGGGGCGTCCTCTTCGAGGTCTAGGGAGGCGCTCAGGCGGCGTCAATGTCGGCCATGATGGCCTCCATGCAGGCGGGAAGAAGGTGGGCGGGCAGGTCCGCCGGCGGGCCCGTCCTTGGTTGTATCTGAGACGGGGTCAGGCTGCTCGGGTTCATACGGGTCCTGGCCGCCCGTCATTTTGTCGATCTCGCCCCGCCTAGCCTTGACGTAGAGCCCCTTGGGGTCCCTCTCCTCACAGACCGAGAGCTGTTCCCTGACGCGCGCTTGTCTGCGAGCATGCGCTTCAGAGTCTCTAGGTAGTCTGAGACCAACCCCCGGGCCGCCTCGGCCTCCATGTAGGCCCAGTCGAGCCTTTCCTCGAACGCCTTGGCCAGGAGGTACGCCTGCTCCATGTCGGCCGGGGCCTTCCAGTGCTTCGCCGACGCGAGCCTCTTCAGGACGAGGTCTTCGACCCCGATTATGGTCGCGGGGCCGTAGTCCGTGGTGATGGTCGTGGTCCTTTCGGCGGAGCCCGCGAGTTTGCCCCCGACCATGTCCACCGCCAGTCCGAGCTCGTCGTTCACCCAGGCCCGCAGGCCCGTCCCGAGGTCGAACTTCCATGCCTTCAGGACAGGCCCGAGCGCCCTGGGCTCATGGACCACGTCCATGTCCCCCGTCCGGAGGACCCCGTCGAGGTACACCTCGACGGCGGAACCGCCCACAAGCACCGGTCTCGCCCCCCGCTTCGGCAGGGCCGAGGTCAGCAAGGCCATGAACCTCACCTTCCGCTCCGTGGGGTCTTCTGTCTGGAGGATGACCCTCTTCGCGGTGCTATAGGCGAGCGTACTCTCTGACCCCCACCTGCCGGTACTTCCTCGCGAACTTCCTTCGGCCGAGGGCGGCGAGGCCCTCGAGCTCGCCCGGCAGCCTGGTGGGTTTGGCCAGGGCCCCCCGTGCTGGCGTTCCGATGAAGAAGTCCGGGACCCGCCGGAGCCCGGCCCTGAACCTTGACGCGCGCTCTACTTCGTCGTTCCACCTGCGGTAAGTCACGACCCTGGATGAGAGCTTGACCGCCAGCCGCTTCAGGTCGTCGTCCGCGAGCTCGTACTCCGTCCCTCGGCTCCCCCTCACTCGCCTGAGGAGCCCGGCTCCGGCCAGCCTCTTCGCCTCCAGGTAGGTCTTCGCGACGTTGATGTTGTACTCCTTTGCCACGCGGTAGGGGGTCAGCGGCCTCTCCGACAGGGCCAGCGCCTCCACCAGGGACTTCCTGGTCGAGCTCCCCAGCAGAGTCTCGAGGGCGTTCACATCGACCAAGGGCTGCCGGAGCCGATAAAAGCTTATCCCTGTAGGATAATATCATACATCCCTCTGCATGGCCCGCCTTGGCGTCCGTGGTCGCTCGGGCTACAGCTTTCCGAGGCGCCTTGCCGACGTCCTCGGACGATATGCAACGCTGCTGCAAATGGATATATATAATGGTGTGCAATATCGTCGCATATGGAAAGGTGGA
>JAJYNM010000006.1 GCA_021786335.1 archaeon | reverse complement strand
CTGCCTGTCGTTGACATGAAGTTGGAGAGCATCCGACAGGTAGAAGCATACTTGAACCAAAATCATTCGATCACAAGGTCAAGTCGTGCAACACAGCACCTAACCGGGAAAGCTTAAGTGCGAACCGTAAAACGGGCCCTAGGAAAAGGAAGGTTTAGCGTGAATTGGGACATAGGAAGCATTCTGCGCCCCGCAGAGGCAGCCTCGCGTACAGGCCAAGAGGCCGCGCCAAGAGCCTCATCCCCCGAATCAGGACATGGCCCAAGGTAGAGTCGGAAAAGCCGACGCTTCTGGGTTTCCCGGGTTACAAGGCCGGGACCGCCCATGTAATCACTGTGGACGATAGGGCAAAGACCCCTAATTTTGGCAAGCCGCTGTTCAACCTATCCAGTGTCCTCGCCCTCCCAGACTCGCAGATAATCGGCCTAAGGCTATACAAGCACGAAAACGGTCAGGACATGGCCATAGCTGACGTGAAGCAGGGGAACCAGACCGGCTCGGACAAGTTACCAGTCGACAAGGTCAGCAGGGTGGCAGCGCTGGTGTCTTCAATCCCCCGTGACGTCGGTCTCTCGCAAAAGAAACCCATAGTGATGGAGGTGGGGGTGTCCGGGGGGGACATCAAAGGGCAGACAGAGTTTGTGCTAGGGTTGATTGGCAAGAAGGTAAAGTTCACTGACATGTTCAAAGCGGGGATGTATGTGGATGTCCTCGGCATCACCAAAGGAAAGGGGTACGAGGGCCCGATTACGAGGTTTGGCGTCAAGAGGAAGCAGCACAAGTCCAGGAAGAGCGTCAGGGCTGTCGGAGTCATAGGGCCGTGGCACCCTGCGGCAGTGATGTACACCATCGCAAGGGCAGGGCAGATGGGCTTCCATCAAAGGACTGAAACTGGGAAGAGAATCCTGCTAGTCGGAAACGCCTCGGCGAACCCGGTGACACCCAGTGGCGGGTTTGAGCACTTCGGCAACGTGACGGCGGACTATGCAGTAGTGAGGGGCTCGGTTCCTGGGCCGGCGAGAAGATTCGTCATGGTCAGGATGAGGGCGAGGGGGTTCTCGAAGAACCAGAACCCTCCCCAAGTGATAGAAGTTAGCACGGTGGCGAGGAGCAGATGAAGGCGGAAGTCATCGACCTGAACGGCAAGCCGGCGGGCGAGGTTGAGGTCCCTGCTGTGTTTTCCACCGCGCTCAGGTCTGACCTGGTGAAGAGGATGTTCTGGTTGGTGGGGTCACACAGCATCCAGCCGAAGGGGAGGGATCCTATGGCCGGCGAGAGGACTACCGCGGAGACCCACAGCCCACCTACCGGGACTGGGCAATCAAGAATTCCGAGGGTCAAGGGAGAGAGGTATTCGAAGAGTGGCGTCGCCGCCGGGGTAGCGAGCGTGGTAAAGGGTCGCCTTCCTCATCCCCCAAGAGCTGAGAAGGTGATTCATCTGGGTGTGAACAAGAAGGAGAACAGGTTAGCCACCAACTCTGCAATCGCCTACACCGCCAACGTCGACGCCGTCAGATCCAGGGGGCACAGGGTAGCAAAGATCGCTCTTCCATTGGTGGTCGCGGACGACATAGAGACTGTAGAGAAGACCGGCGATCTCGTCTCCTTCCTAGAGAAGGTCGAATTGAAGGAAGAGCTCCAAAGGGTCGACTCTCACGTCAAACGCAACTCAGGGAAGGGGCGCCTTAGGGGGAGGGTGTACCGGACGGGTGTGGGACCGCTGATTGTCGTGACCAATGACAGGGGTGTCGGGAAGGCCGCCGGAGGGATACCCGGTGTCGCGGTCACACGGGTCGAGAGCCTAAGCGTCTTGGAATTGGCGCCAGGGGGGGTTCCTGGGAGGCTCACGATTTGGACTGAATCGGCGCTCAGCGCGCTAGGCTCTAGAGCCAGGGGTGTGGCGTCGTAGATGCGGCTTGAAGACGCCCAGAAGATTCTGAAGAGGCCCTACGTTACAGAGCGGACCTTCGACCAGATCGAGCGCGAGAACAAACTATGCTTCGTCGTTGAAGACAGGGTTACCAAGACCCAGATAGCGAGTGCCGTGCAGGCCCTCTATGAGGTCGAGGTGGACTCTGTGAACACTTCAAGGACGACCAGGGGGAAGAAAGCGTTCGTTAGGTTGACCGAAGCTGGCAAGGCCGCCGAATTGGCGACCAAGATGGGGCTGGTGTAAGAAGTGGGCAAGAGGATACTTCAACGTAGGCGCGGGAAGGCAGGGATACAATTCAGGGCACCCATAAAGGGGAAGATCGCGCCTGTCCGCTACCCGAAGCCTGGGTCCGGAGGGCAGGCGACCGTGACCGCGATACTGGACGAACGCGGCAGGAGTGCGCCCTTGGCTCAGCTCAAGCTCGAAGGGGACAGGTACACCTATGTCCCTGCTGTCGCCGGGATGTCAGTGGGGCAGCAGGTGTCCCTCGGGCCGACCTCGCAGATCGATGGCGGGAACATCATGCCGCTGTCTCGTATCCCAGAGGGGACCAGAGTCTGCAACGTCGAAATCCGACCAGGGGATGGAGGGAGGCTTGTCAGGGCCTCTGGAACCTCAGCCGTCCTATTCTCGAAGGCGAACGGTAGGGCAATCATCAAGCTGCCCTCGGGTAAGAACATCCTGGTCAGCGATATGTGCAGGGCTACAGTCGGCGAGGTGGCGGGGGGCGGAAGGAGAGAGAAGCCGTTCCTGATTGCGGGGGCGAGGCACCATGCCATGAGGGCGTCAGGACGCGTCTACCCACGAATGAGGGGCATAGCGATGGCGGTGGTGTACCACCCGTTCGGAGGCGGTAGGCATCAGCATCCGGGCAAGTCGACCAGCACCTCCAGGAACGCCCCACCTGGAAGGAAAGTAGGGTTAATAGCGCCCAGGAAGACGGGAAGGAAGAGATTGGCCAGAGCCAGTGCCGAGGTTTCTGAGTAGATGCCCAAAGAGTTCAGATACAGAGGGAAGACCATCGAGGAGCTCAACTCCATGTCTACCGAGGCACTTCTGGAGCTCCTGCCATCTAGAGCACGGCGCTCCCTTAACCGTGGGGTGTCCGAGGACAAACGGAAACTCCTCGAAGACGCCAGGGCCACCAAGGAAGGGAAACTCCAGAATCAGATAAAGACCCACGCCAGAGACATGATTATCCTCCCGACAATGGTGGGGCTCACCATAGCGGTCCACAATGGGAGGGAATTCGTTCCACTGGAAGTCAAACCTGAGATGATCGGAAGATATCTTGGGGAGTACGTGATCACTAACAAGAAAGTCGTACACGGCACCCCTGGCATCGGTGCAAGTCGCTCTAGTCTTTACGTGCCGCTAAAATGAATTGTTCGACCCTGTGGCTTTCATCAGGGTCATTGCTTTCGGTGTAGTCTATGCCGGGATAGAGTACAGGTACGTCAACAGGTATGAGCGTGACTGGACGAGGACGGCCGAGGGCTTCGTGGAGAAGCCGGTCTTCTGGCAGATATCCCCCTACCATCTCTACCTGCTGCTCCCCCTGTTCGTAATCGCCTCGTACGCGTCCTCACTTACTGCGTGGGCAGGTGATACGCTCTTCTTGGCAGTCCTAGAAGACATGGTTTACTTCGTCTGGAGGGGGAGTCTTGTCTCCAAGAACGACTGGACAACCACGCTGATGGGGAGCTTCAGGGTGGGGAGGATGGAAGTCCCCGTCTGGTGGCCCATCGACATCGCTGCGGCCGCGGTGCTCTTCGTGCTCCCGCTGTAGCTATACCACGTCGGTCTGTGATTGGTCCCTGAGAAACGTCAGTAGATAGAAGGGACTACCAACTCCCTTCCCCGTCGCGCCGCTCGCCTTCCAACCGGTGAACGACTGGGCACCAGGCCACGCCCCCGTGGTCGAACCGCCGCTCCTGTTCGCGTAAGTCACGCCGAACTTTATGCCATCGAAGAACCTCTTGATCTCTTTCCTGTCTTTGGTGAATATCCCGGCGGTGAGGCCGTAGTCCGTCGAGTTCGCCATATTGAGCGCTTCGTCCAGATCCGAGAACCCGTTCACGACCACGAATGGGACGAACAGCTCGTCCTTGACAAGCCGACTCTCCTCAGGGAGGTCTGCCACCACTGTTGCGGAGACATAGAAACCGCTCTTCTCTATCTTCCCATCGAGGACCGTTCCACCAGAGACTATGCGCGCCCCAGACAGCTTCGCGTCTTCGACCGCCCTCCTGAATGTATCTACCGCCTTGGCGTTGATTACTGGTCCCATGAACGTATCCTTCTCCCTAGGGTCGCCCACCGCCACTCTATCGACCCTTTCTTTCAGCGCGGCGAGGAACTTGTCCTTCGCCCCATTCTGCACGTAGACCCGCGAAGTCGCGCTGCACTTCTGGCCGCCGTAGCCGAAGGCTGCTCGGACGATGCCTTCTACTGCTTTGGCAATGTCTGCCTTCGCGGTGACGATAGTCGGGTTCTTGCTCCCCATCTCCAAGAGAATGGGCTTGGGGTAGGGCTGTTCCGTGTGGAAGCGCCTGAAGAGTCTCATCCCGACATCCCTTGAGCCGGTAAACGCTATCCCGTCCACGTCTGGGCTGGAGACGAATTCGTCCTCGAAGTTCCCGCCTGGGCCTGTCACATAGTTGACCGCCCCCGGAGGGACGCCGGAATCTACGTAGAGGTGATACAACATAAGGCCGGTGAGCGGCGCTGCGCTCGTCGGCTTCAGTATCACCGAGTTTCCAGTCATCAAGGCTCCCATGGCCATCCCATTCGCGAGCATGAACGGGAAGTTGAACGGTGATATGATGGGCCACACCCCATGTGGTTTCAGGACATCCATGTTGCGTTCGCCCGGGCCTCCTGGCCCCATGGCTAGAGAGTAACCATCTTCCTTCCTCATCATCCTGGCATAATACTTCACAGCGTCCATGGCCTCCCAGCACTCGGCCAATGCCTCGAGCCTGTTCTTTCCTACCTCGTAGGTTATCACGGCCGCGATGTCGAACTTTCTCTCATCCACAAGCTTCGCGTACCTATCGAAAGCGCGCACCCTGTCCTGCCAGGGCCTCGCGCTCCAGACTTCGAACCCCTTCCTTGCCGCGGCGATTGAAGCCTTCGCGTGCTCCCTGGTCCCTGTTTGGAACCTACCGACTACCATGGACGTGTCTATGGGGGTCCGGACCTCGAACTCCCCCGCCTCCGACCACACCTCTTTGCCGCCGATGTGCATCGGGTGGCTCTGACCGAGGTTCTCTTCGAGGCGTTTCAGGGCAGCCTCGTATTTCGGATTGAGGCTTTCGTCGGCGAAGAGCGTGATGTAGGTGACCTTGCGGGCAACCTTGCGCCTGGAAGTGGCAGACCTCTTGGGCATGGGAACAGCCGCCGGACCGTGTGCTAAAATCTTGTCGCCTAAAGGTTGTAATCCAGACGCTGGCGCGAGAACTCCATTCCAGTGACGGCCGAATATTCCTTGATGAAACGCGCTTTGACCTCCTCGAACGGAAGGGGCCCTCCAAGTATCTTCTGCATCGAAGTCATCGTGGATGGGTCGAGGCCGCAGGGCCTGATGAGGTCGAAGTAGCTCAGGTCTGTGTTGACGTTGAGCGCGAACCCATGATAGGAGACCCAGTCTGCGACCGCCACGCCTATGGAGGCGAGCTTCTTCCCGCGGACCCAGACGCCTGGGTGCCCTTCGAGCCGTCCCCCGTCGACGCCGTAGGCGGCGGCAGACCTGATGATCGCTTCCTCTATGCTTCGGACATGGCGGCGGACATCATGGTCATTCAGGAGAAACACTGGATAGCCGACCAGCTGGCCTGGGCCGTGGTAGGTGGCGTCGCCGCCGCGCTCTACCTGGAAGACGGGTATACTCTGTGGCTTGAAGTTATCAGGACTCGTCTTCCGACCCAGGGTGACCACATGTGGATGCTCGACCAGTATCAGGGAGTCAGGGATCTTGCCTTTGGCTCTCCTGGCGGCGAGCCTCTTCTGGAACTCCAGAACCGGGCCGTACTCCACGGTGCCGAGGTCGAAGAGGAAGCAACTCATGTCCTGAGCTGGTGGACAGGGTGGCCAGCCGCGGCTTCGGAAGCTTCCATGATCGCCTCCGGCAGAGTGGGATGGGGGTGGATTGTCATGGCGATGTCCTCTACGGTAGCCCCCATCTCAATCGCGAGGGCCACCTCGCTTATCAGATTCGAGGCATCTGGGCCGACTATCTGGACACCCAGGACGAGCCCTCCCTCTTCGTTCGCGATTACCTTGACGAATCCCTCAGGCTCCCCCGCCGAGAGCGCCCTCCCTAACGCCGCGAATTGGAACCGACTCCGTTTCACCCTGTACCCTGCTTCAATGGCCTTCGCCTCGCTCAGGCCGGCGCTCGCCACTTCGGGGTCGCAGAAGACCGCCTCCGGAACGACTTTCCAGTCCGCGGCAGAAGGGAGACCAGCGATGCACTCCGCCGCCACTATCCCTTCCTTGGAAGCCTTGTGAGCCAAAAGAGGGGGGCCTCTAACGTCCCCGATAGCGAAGATCCCATGGACGTTCGTCTCCATTCTTTCGTTCGCGATGACGTATCCCTTCGGGTCGGTCTGAACTCCGAGGGCAGCAAGGTTGAGCTTTTCCGTCCTAGGCTTCCTCCCGACGCTCACGAGGACCTTGTCTGCAGTGATGGTGGTTCTCCCCCCAGGTGTCTCCACCTCTATCTCGGCTTCAGAGTCCTTCTTTACGATGCGAACGACTTTCGACTTCAGGTGGACCTTCGCGCCTCTCGCTTCAAGCTTTCTTTGGACCACTCTGACGACCTCTGGGTCGCTCCCCGGGAGGAGTTGATTCATTATCTCTACAACCGTGACGTGGCTTCCAAGCTTCTGGAACATCGAGGCGAACTCCAGCCCTATGGCGCCTCCCCCCACTATCACCAGTCGGCTAGGGGCGCCCTTCAGTTCGAGCCCTTCCTTCGAGCTTATCACCAGGTCGCCGTCGAACTCGAGGCCCGGCAGGGCCGACGTCCGTGTGCCTGTAGCAATCACAAGGTTCTTGAACGAGACCTCCTCCTTCCCCTGGGAAGTAGCGACCTCCAGCCGGTCTTTGGACACCACCTCGGCCATCCCAAAAACGACTGTGGCGTGATAGCCGCGGAGCAACCCCTCCACCCCGCTGACGAGTTTTGAAACTACCTCGGACTTCCACTTCTGCAGCTGGGCGAAGTCCACCGAAACCCCGGTCGCCTTCAGGCCGAAACTCTCGGCTTCCTTGACCTTGTCGACCAGCTTTGAAACTGTTATGAGGGACTTCGACGGGATGCACCCATAGTTCAGGCACTCTCCTCCGAGCTTGTCTGCCTCTATGACGACGGTCTTCAGGCCGAGTTGGGCAGACCTGATTCCACATACATAACCTCCGGGCCCTCCCCCGATTATGGCTACGTCTGCTTCCAGCATGGGCAGGCTGGTCGAACCAGCGCTCGGGCTTAAACGTTGCTGGGACAGTTAGAGCCTAAAGGACTTCGGCCAGCAGCTTCTTTGTTTCTTGTATTGTCTCTATCAGCCTGGAGGTGAACCGCGCCGCGTAGGCGCCATCCATCACCCTGTGGTCGAACGAGAGAGAAAGGTAGGTGGTGTCTCTAATCTCTATCTTGCCGTCGCGGACGACCGGCCGCTTTGCGATCTTGTGCAGGCCTAGGATGGCGACTTCGGGGAGGTTGATGATAGGCGTGGCGAATAGCCCTCCTATCGCACCTACGTTGGTGATGGTGAAAGTTGCGCCTCGGACGTCGTCTAGGCTGAGCTGGCTGGTCCTCGCTTTCTCGGAGAGCTTCGTTATCTCCCCGGCAAGTTCGAAAATGTCTTTCCTGTCCACATCCTTCACCACGGGGACGACGAGGCCCTGTTCGGTGTCGGTCGCAACACCGATGTTATAGTACTTCTTCAGGGCTATGTTCCCAGCCTGCTCGTCCAGCGACGAGTTGACGTAGGGAAACTCCTTGAGGGCAGGGACCAACGCCTTGATGATGAACGGAAGGTAGGTGAGGCGCACCCCTCTCTTCTCGGCGCTCCCTTTGAGCGCCTCCCTCAGGAGCACGAGTTCAGTCACGTCCGCTTCGTCGACATGGGTGACCTGAGCGGTCGTCCTCAAGGACTTCGCCATCCTGTCAGATATTGTCCGCCTCAATCCCCTCAGAGGGACGACTTCTTCCTTTTGCCCCCCGCCGGCGAGGCGTGGCTCCTGGATTGCCACAGCTTTGAGAGCCTGCCTCGAAGCGGACTTGATGTCGTCGTCGGTCACCCTGCCCTGAGGTCCTGACCCATGGACTTTGGCGATGTCCACACCAAGCTCCCTCGCAAGCTTCCTCGTGGCGGGGGTGGCGAGGACTGACGGGACGGGCAATTGAGTGGCTTGTTGGACTTGGGCTGCCGCCTTGGCAGGAGCCTGTTCGGGGGGCGTGACCAAAGTAGCCGCGGGAGCTCCCCCGGTCCCATCGTCGATTACAAGTATTGTCTGGCCGACCTTCGCGATGTCTCCTTCTTTCACCAAGATCCTGGTGACTCTACCGCTCCTGGGGGAAGGAATCTGGACGTTCACCTTGTCAGTCATCACCTCGACGATAGGTTGGTCCTCCTTGATCTGGTCTCCCTCCTTCACCAGCCACTTGAGGACCTCCCCCTCAGTGATTCCTTCGCCTAGGTCAGGCAGCTTGAAGTCCATCCAGCTTCAAAGGAGCGATGGGGGTTAAAAACTATGTAGCGTCGCTCAGGCGCGGCATCGTCTGAGAGGACCGATGCCAATGGCCTGCCCTTGTGCTACTAACAGAACGGCCGTCAGGGCCCGCTGACCACCCTCTCTCTCGGTAGGGCTCAGTAGCTGACCAGCTCTAGCGCTGCCTTCGCTATCCTTTCCCTGCTAGGGATGTAGTTGTCCTCGAGTTTTGCCAACGGTATGGGGATGTCGTAGCCAGTGACCCTCTTGATTGGAGCCTTCAGATAGTCCAGAGCTCTCTCAGCCACCGTAGCTGCGACCTCCGCCCCTACACCGACATTGCGAGGCGCTTCGTGAATGATCATCAGTCTTCCCGTCTTCTGGACTGAACCGATCACGGTCTCAAAGTCGATGGGCGAGACCGTTCGCAGGTCCACGACCTCTGCCGAGACCGACCGCTCATTCTGGAGCGTTTCTGCCGCCTGGTTCGTGGGGATCATCATCGCGCCGTAGGAGACTAGTGTGACGTCATTCCCCTCTCTGACCACTTTTGCTTTGCCAATGGGGATGTGATACTCCTCCTCCGGGACTTCGGTTTTGGGGGAGTCGTAGATCTTCTTTGGCTCCATGAACACCACAGGGTCTGGGTCGGTCAATGCTGACGCGAGGAGCCCTTTGGCGTCGTAGGGGGTCGAAGGGACTACGACCTTTAGGCCAGGCGTGTGGGCGAAGTAGGCTTCGGGGGATTCCGAGTGTAGCTCGGGAGGCCGTATCCCGGCGCCATAGGGGAAGCGCATCACACCCCTGATGGCGAACCTCCCCCTGGTCCTGTTCCTCATTCGGGCTATGTGGCTGAAAATCTGGTCGAAAGCAGGGACGGTGAACCCGTCGAATTGGAACTCGGCGACTGGAACCATGCCACCGATGGACAGGCCGACGAATATGCCAGCGATGGAGAGCTCGGCCAGCGGGGTGTCGAACACCCTGCTTGGGCCAAATTCGTCAAAAAGCCCGCGCGTCACCTGGAAGACGCCGCCGTTCTTGGCCACGTCCTCCCCGAATATCACCATCTTCCTGTCCCGCTGCAGTCCTTCCCTGAGGGCCATGTTGACTGCGTTTCTGATGTTGACGCCAGGCTTTCCTCCGGCGGCCGTCGGTTCAGGCTTTGAAAGGGCAGGAGGGGCCTGTTCTCCTAGGAACTCCGCCTTCTCGCGAGCTAGGACAGAGGTAAGTGATGAGTAGGTGTAGTCGAAGATCGCCGCGGGGTCGACTGGAGACGACCCCCTGTAGGCAGCTACGGCCTCGTTCATCTTCGCTTGTGCGGCGGCAGCGACGGCTTCCTTCGCTCTGTCGTCCAGCAGGCCGCGGGACATCAGGTACTTCTCGAACCTTACGATGGGGCTCCTTCGCTCCCACTCCACGACCTCGTCTGGCGCTTTGAGCTTGTTGGAGACCAGCTCAGCTGTGGTGTGCGGCCCGAGCCGGTAGGTGGAGTACTCTATCAGAGTAGGACCCCCGCCTCGTCTTGCTTTGTCGACCGCGTACTTGGTGGCCTCGTAGGAGGCGATCACGTCGTTGCCGTCGACGAGGATGCCCTCGAAACCGTAGGCTACGGCCTTCTGGGCGATGGTCTTCGACGCGGTCTGGGCGGCTCTCTTGACGGAAAGCGCCCACTGGTTGTTCTCGACCCCGAAGACAACGGGCAGGTCGTAGACGCCGGCTATGTTCAGTGACTCGTGGAAGTCAGCCTTGGAGGTGCCTCCGTCCCCCGTGGCAACGAACACCACGGATTTTTCCCCTTGCAGGCGCTTTGCCATCGCGAGTCCCGCCGCGTGAGGGAGCTGTGTGGCCACTGGCACCGCGATGGGGAGCATGTTCAGGCTCTCTGGCATCTGCATCCCCCTCTCGTCCCCGCCCCAGTATTGCAACAGTTTGACCGGGGACATCCCGAAGGCGAGCATCCCCGCCGAGTCCCTGTACATGGGGACATACCAATCGCCTTGCTCCAGGGCATTGACAGGCCCGATCTGCGCCGCCTCCTGTCCCTTTCCTGGCGCGTAGGTCCCAATTTCCCTGAGAGTCGAGAGGTTGGTCGCCTTGTCGTCGAAGAGGCGGCCGAAGATTAACTGCTCGTAAATACGCCTCAAGGCCTCCGGCGAGAGGTTAGGGTCCTTCCCGCGGATGGTCCCGTCGAGGGACAGCCTCTGGAAGAGGAAGTCCTCAGGTGTGGCGTAATTGAACTCTGACTCACTGAAGATCCTGGGGCCCACGTCGGACCCGGGTCTCTTCATAGAGTCCACTTCGGTCAAGGTTGCTTTCGGGACGCGGCGCCCATATAAGAGTGGTGTGCTCTTGGGCCCCTTTTGATGGCTGTCCTGATGAAGAACTCGCCTGCGCGGTAGCTGCTCCTGACGAGAGGGCCTGAGGCGACGTAGAGGAACCCGAGCCCTTCGCCCAAAGCCCGGTACCGTCCGAACTGTACCGGGTCGACGTATTCCGCGACTTTCAGGTGGCGATGTGAAGGGCGGAGGTATTGACCCACAGTGAGGAAGTCCACGTCGGCGCGTCGCAGGTGCGTCATCGCCTGAAACACCTCCTCCTCCGATTCTCCAAGGCCTACCATTATCGACGACTTCGTGGAGACGTGCGCGTCCAGCTTCTTTACATTTCTCAGCACCGAAAGCGACTGCCAGTAGTCAGCGCGTGGATCCCTGACCATGGCGGAGAGGGAGAGGGTGGTCTCGATATTGTGGGCCACCACGTCGGGTTGGGCTTTGACCACCTCCTTCAGCCCTTCGAGATCCCCTTGGAAGTCTGGGATTAGAACCTCGACGAGCGTCCCAGGGTTCCTCTCCTTGACGAGCCTGATTGTGCGTGCGATGTGGGATGCCCCGCCGTCAGGGAGGTCGTCCCTGTCCACCGAAGTCAGTACCACGTAAGTCAGGCCCATCTGAGAGAGCGCGAACGCCACGTTCTCGGGCTCGAGCTCGTCCAAGGCGCCTCGAGGCTTCCCCGGCGTGACCATGCAGAACCGGCATGCACGCGAACAGACATCGCCCATCAGCATCAGCGTGGCCGTCCCGCCCCCCCAACATTCCTGGACATTCGGACAGTGAGCCTCCTCGCATACGGTGTGAAGGCTCAGGCTGGCGAAGAGGCTCTTCAGGTCGGTGTAGCTCTCCCCTTCAGGAGGTTTGACAGTGAGCCAACTCGGCTTTAGTCCGGCTAGCAAGTTAAGTTGCCGACTAACAACTTCAGTCTGTCAAAATCCTTTACGGAGAAGGTGCCCTCGCAGGCGTAACACCCCTCCACTTTGAAGTCGGGCTCCAAGTCGCCGTGAAGCACGCACATCATCTTGTTGAAGCGGATGTAGTCGAGGACTTCGGTCATTGACCGGAGCGCCTCCCTGGTGTCAGGATGGTCCAAGGAAAGTTCCTTGGCAATCCCGTCCGCTGCCTTTGCGACTGTAGAGTCCCCTTCCAAGTTGACCATGATTCCCCTCGTCTTCCTCGCATAGTTGCTTATCGAAGCCTGGGTGACCCCTAGGCGTTTGGCGACCTCTTGCTGCGTGAGATGATATTCATCCTGTAGTCTCCTGGCCACCATGGCCCTGAGTGCAGGCAGAGCAGATTTTGCGACTATCTCATAGGGGCTGATGAGGCGCGACATCCGGTTTTCAATAACTTATGTTATAGTCTGATATTTAAGGCAATATTCTAGGTTCTGGTAACTCAACTGGGGAAGGATGCGTCATCGGCTGTCTCTGTGTTGACCAACCCCCCGGTGCTTCGTGACCTTCAGTTTTCTGAACTCTTGTCCTTGCTCTCATCACAGATAGGTTCATTTTGGTCTCGACGTTCTGGGCGATATCCTACCGTAAACTTATTGGAGGAGCTTCAGCCGTTTCGTCACATTCTTGAGATTTGCCCGAGCCCCCACCCTGAGGTATCAGGGATGATTCCGAACCAGGACGCCTTCCAGCTCCTTTCGCCGCCGCTGGTGGCTGCGCTGAAAGAGCGCGGCTTCGACTCCCCCACCGACCCTCAGGAAAAGCTCCTCCCCATCGTGAGGGAGGGGAAGAATGCCCTCCTGATGGCTCCGACCGGGACCGGTAAGACCGAAGCCGCCCTCTTGCCAATCCTGGACGCCATGGTCAGGGAGGGCGAGCCGAGAGAGAAGGGAACCAAGTTGCTCTACATCACCCCGCTCAGGGCGCTGAACAGGGACATGCTTGACAGGATGCAGTGGTGGTGCAAGCGCTTCGACATCAGGCTCGGGGTCAGGCACGGAGACAGCTCTCAGGCTGAGAGGGCCAATCTGAGCTTCGCTCCGCCGGACATCCTTATCACTACCCCTGAGACGCTGCAGATCCTGCTGGTCGGCAGGAGGATAAGGCAGAACCTGGCGAAGCTGAGGTGGGTCGTGGTGGACGAGGCCCACGAGCTGTCAGAAGACAAGAGAGGGAGCCAGCTCAGCGTGGGGCTCGAAAGGCTCCGGGACGTGGCGGAGAAGGAATTCCAGGTGATCGGCCTGTCCGCGACGGTCGGGTCCCCTGAGAAGGTGGCACAGTTCTTGGTGGGGAGCGGGAGAAAGTGCGAGGTGGTGCGGGTCCCGGTGGAGAAGAGCCTCTCCCTGAAGGTAGACGCCCCCAGAGCGACCGGGGACGACAAGATACTCGCGGACTCGATCTACTCCTATCCGGAGGTCGCTGCGAGGCTCAGGACGGTGAGGGAGCTTGTTGAGAAGTACAGGTCGGTGCTAGTCTTCACCAACACGAGGTCGGAGGCAGAGGCCCTGTCGAGCCGCTTCAGGGTATGGGACCCCAGCTTCCCCATCGCGGTGCACCACAGCTCCCTTTCGAAGGCGACCCGGGAGGCGGTCGAGAAGGGCCTCAAGGAAGGCAAACTGCTCGGGGTGATCTGCACGAGCAGCCTCGAGCTCGGCATAGACATCGGGTTCCT
>JAJYNM010000059.1 GCA_021786335.1 archaeon | reverse complement strand
TGCCACCTGGCTGTATGCGACGACGTTCCCGTACAGGCCGACGACCTTCAGGTAGTAGGTCGACCCGCCTGTGAAGGAGGCCCCCGAGCAGCTAGGGAGGGTGAGCGTGAGGGTGGAGATCGAGCCGATCCCGACTGTCATCCCGACGTTCGTGTTGGAGTTCCAGAGGAGCGGCTTCTCGTAGGAGGTGGTGGCCGTCACTGTGCAGCTCTTCGGGGCCGTGGAGGCGACCTGGGTTGCGTTGTAAGTGAGGTAGGTCCCCTGGGTCGAGTTGTACAGTATCACCTGCACAGGTGACAGGGGGACCCGCCCGTAGTTGTCGACGTAGACTACAGCCTGGGATGAGCTCGTGAAGGTCATGTCTACGACTGTGAACTGCTCCTGGAGGTAGTTCACCGTGACACCTACGCTCGAGCCGTACTGCTTCTCGGTGACCCCCGCCTGGCCGTTCACGTACCCGAAGACAGCGGCCCCCGCGATTATAGTGATGGCGATTGCCAGGACGCTGCCTACGATCTCTGAGACGCCCCGGCGGGCATGGTTTCGTAACTTCAAACTTGAAAAGCGGGCCTTCCAAGTTAAATAGCGTTTGTGGATTCGTGCTCTGTATAGTAAAACTATGGGGAACCGCCTTACTTTTCCAAGCAGTCATGATGTACCCCGCTGAGTCTTGGTATATGTTTAGCCTTCTGTACAGGGATATCTTGGATTCCGTGAACAGATTCCCCCCCTGAAGCTTCCAGGCGGGCACAGCTGTCATCAGCCTGCTGAACACTGCCATCCTGGTCCCACTCTTGAGCTGCCCTCCTCTCTTCCGATGGGTTCCCTCAGCTCCCTCCCCGCATGGTTGTTCATGGGCCTGGACGCCTGGATGATAGGTGCGCGTGAACAGGTCTCCGGACGCGGATTCCTGCTTCGAGGCGGACATCTCCACTTCCGCGTCTCTGTACCTCTTAGACAGGACGGGCTTGAACCTCTGGAGCTTCCTGCCGCCAAACCTTCGGTCGGGGAGAGGGTGCGCCTTGAGCCCGCTCTTCGTTTCGTGGAACAGGCTCCTCGGGGAGAGGGCCTCCGCCTTCCTCAGGAAGGAGACCCAGCAGCTCTGGATTCGGTGGTGGCGCAAAGCGGCGTGGCAGGCCTGGTTGAGCTCGACCGGCAGGTGGCCGCGCATCTCATGTCTGATTCCGAAGGTTATGCGATGTTGCAGGACTCGATTGAAGCCACGCGGAAACGGCAACAGCAAGTCCTCAGCTACCTGGAGGCACTACAGGTCGAGATATGAAACCTCGCTCACGAGCTCTCTCGGGAAAGGGACTTGGGTCGAAGAAACGAAGCTTCTCTCAGTGCCAGCCGCAGCCGCAGGAACCCGAACGAACGTTAGGATTCTCGGGAACAAACCTTAGCCGCGCGCGTTGGACAAGTGGAGGTGGTTCCTGGAGGTCGAAATCCGAGGTGACCGCCTCATCGCACACACAGGAGACGACCATTCCGCGCTCGCTGGACCACCACAAAATGCCGAGAGAAGAGACTTAACTATGGCCCGATTCATCAGATATCAATGGCCCAGAAAGTGGTCGAGAGGGAGCTGAGGCTGATTCGCCAGCGGCTCGATTCGATAGAAGAGGCTCTCGCGGAGGAAATGACGGAGGACGACAAACTGGCGCGACAGGAGGCTCTGGAGGAGCACAAACTGGGCAAGACCATCCCCTTCAGGGCTCGTAAGCCTTGAAGGTCTTCCTATCTCAGCGCGCGAAGTCATTCCTCGAAAGGGCATCGCCTGACCTGAAGGGCAGACTTGAAGCGAAGATCTCAGAACTTTTCTCGACCCCGTATCCTCCGGGCTACAAGAAGCTTAGAGGCGCGCCCAACTCGTATAGGTTAAGAGTCGGCGATTACTGAATCCTCTACGTAATCTCAAAACGAGACGAAATTGTCGTATTCAAAATCAGCCCGAGAGAATCAGCCTACGAGCAGTAGCGAGGGTCGAATGAGCGAGGCGGAAGAGGGGGTTAGGGGGTGAATTCCGCCGAACGAACGAGAATGAGGACTCTGTCACCAAAGCGGCCACAGCTAATTGAGAAAGCATGAAGGATTGAACGGTCAGACTGTCCTTGGAGAGACATCCAGCTCGGAGATTCCCGCTCTCCTGCCCACCACCCTCACTTTCAACACTTTGAACCCCAAGTTCCTTGATTGGCGTTTGGGGATTCGGACTCCATACTGCCAATCTACGTCCGAATGGGTGGTGCGAAGTGCAGGTCGTAGCGGTTTGGGCACCAGCCCCCAAGATTGAGCAACGCTCCATCATGGTCAAAGAACCGACTTGTGCTCCACAAAGGAAATATCAGGAGGGAAACCAACCAGTAGTGAGAGAATCTGACCCTAGAGGTGGGCTCGGACAAGATGGCGGCGTCACGCAATGCTCCGAGGTTTACGGTGGAGGTCTTCATCCCGACGATATCGCGCCCTTCGTTGAAGCAGACACTCAAATCGCTTGAAGAGCAGACTTTTCGCGACTATTCCGAAAGGGTCGATAGGGGACCTGAGCCGTTTCTGGATAAGACCTTGAAGATGGCGAAGGAGTCGAAAGCCGACCTCGTAGCCATATGGGATGACGATGCTGAGTTCCCTCCCAAGTGGCTCGAAGGCATCCTCCCTTACTTCGATCTTCCCAGAGCAGGGTTCGTAGGAGGGCCAATGATTCCTTTAGTTACGAATTCCTCAACCCGGACTGAGCGGGCTGCTGCCTTCGTCAGTCAGAGCTTTTTCGGCTCCCTCTGGATGTCGCGCCGGTCCAAAGAGGGTGCTTTCGCCGAGGAAAGAACTGAAACAGGTATTGTGGGAGTCGGGGTGTACCGCCGGGAACTCCTTCTTCGCGTGCTGGAAGAACGATGGGAAGAGATTCCTCGGGGCGCCTGGGAGACGTATGCCTTTACCCGGATGAAAGAATTGGGCTACGCAACCATCTTCACCCCAGAGGGCCGCTTCTACCACGCGCCCCGGTCGACCTTCAGGCAACTCGCCAAGCAGGCCTACAGGTCGGGAGTCGGCAGGATGGCGGTTTTTCGCTCAAAGCCGCGGATGGCGGTACGCGCCGGGTCTATCGTCCTCCCTCTCTTGGGCCTGGCTTACTTCATCGAGGCTTCGGCACACGCCTTCTACTGGCCTGCAGTCGTTTACCTTGGGCTAATCTTCGTGGCCGGAGGCTTTGACCCTTGGAACTTTGCAGCGTTGATTACAGTTCATTTCTCTTACACTGCAGGACTTCTCGTTGGAATCGTAAAACGTGATGTGAAATGGACCTAGAGAGACACTTCCAGAGCATGGCCCCAATGAATCGAGGCCCTAAGCCGAAGGCCGACGCTTGCTACCTCCTGGGTTCGGATGAGAAAACAGTGCAATGTTGACCTTGGAGATACCAATTGCTAACAACTGGACCCTCTTCGCGATGCAGCAGACGGAAACCCGCACCTCCAGTCAACCCAAGGCACAACGACTCGTTTCCTCTTGAGACCTCTAGGACCAGATTGTCAGCGACTGCCAAGGCCCGAAGGCCCCCTTCCAATACCTGGATTTCGCTTCCTTCGACATCTATCTTAAGCCAGTCGATGTGCTGAATCCCGAACTCATCCAGAATGGAATCAAGAGTTCGACACTTGACTGCGACTCTGGTTTGAGCGCCTGGGCGCCCTCGCAGCGCCAGCCAATTATCCCTAAGGGAGGATATCGCTCCGTCCTCACGGAAGTAGTGTAGTTCCCTAGTCTCCAGCTTGTTGCTCAGCGCAACATTCGAGCACAGCGCGTTTCTAATTCCATCCTTCTCTAGATTCTCTCTCAGAAGCAAGTAGTTATCAGGATTAGGTTCAACCGCCACTAGTTTCGCTCCGCTTCGCGCCGCGGCAAGAGAGAATCGTCCTATGTGCGCTCCGACGTCGATAACAATCTGACCTTGTTCCGGTCTGAAGAGTTCCGCAGTCTGCGGCGCATCCTCGCCCGATAGTATGTAGAGATCGCTCGTGCGTGGCCTTATCCGGAAGACTATCCCGGACTTGAGTACTGTCAGGCCCGATCTCCCAATCATGAAAGATCCCGGAAATGATTTTCCTGGGAGTCTCTTTCTCAGGCGAAGCAATCTTGTCAAGACAGCCACGGTGTAATCGAGATACAACCTGAAGGCACTTGCCAGACCCCAGGGTCTGACCCCCAAGTACACGAGGAATGAGTTTCGCCCAGGCCCTTTTGTCATCCAGTTTCCACGCCTCTAGGTGATCCTCGCAAGCGCATCCTGCATGCCCTTCTTGAAAACCGTCGGGGAGAAGGTCTGAACCCAAGAACGATTCCTTTTTTGAATTGCAGCCAAGCCCTCGTTGTCGCCAATAATCATGCTCAGTCTCTCGCAAGCCTCTTGGTTATCCGCGTATGAATAACCGTACGTTCCATCCTGCTTGGCAAGTATGTCTTCCCATTGACCGCCTGACCGATGCACCAACGGAACGAGACCTGCTGCCATTGCTTCCACGATTACCAGCCCAAAATGTTCCTCTTTTGCGGCGTGAAAGAAGACTCTGGAGGAACGAAGAATCTTCAGGACTTCGCCGAGTGGAAGGTTGGTTCGAATTGAAACATTCGTCAACCGCTTCTGTGCGATACACCGTCGTAACTTGCGCAGATAGGCTCTTGAATAGAGGCCGGCGAAGCTTCCAACTATGACGAACTTCGTTGAGGGGCTCTTCCCGGCCACCTGCAGAATCTCCTCGAAGTTCTTCTCCGGGCTCAGCCTCCCTACAGAAACCACTTGGTTTCTCCGGACCTCTGTTTCTTCGGTCAATTCGAACTTCTTGACGTCTACTGCAGGATATACGACCTGGGCATCGAGACCGATCTCCTTCCTAATCATTCGCTTCGAGAATGTGCTATTGGTCACGAGCTGTCGCACTTCTAGTCTGTCGAGCATTTTGCTCTGCATTCTCTGGCTCAAGAAACTGTAAAGATACCAACGATTGGAGTACCGCTTGCCCTTGTCTGAGCGCGGGATGGCACAAAGGGGCAAGTAGTGCATATACCCCAAATCAACACTCATCGGGAACACGTCGTGGTTTGTGCATACCATGACATCGCATGTAGTGTGCATCTTCGACGCGACGACGGGGAGGAGTTGACTTGTGTACAATCTGAGTACCGAGCTGTTGAAATCCCACAGGAATACCTCATTCTGTGGCCTGACAATCCTTCCCAGAAGTGAATCGACCCTGCTCCAGTCTGTTCTGTCTATGGTCCCGAGAGTCACAGCATGACCGAAGCCCTGGATAGCCTCGATTGTCTCGAGGCAAACCTTCTCAGCCCCCCCTGCGAAGTTGAGCGAGTCGTGCACTACTCCAAAGCGCAAATCGGTCTTGCTGTACCCGCCCACAACTGTATTTAATTGAAGAGGGGGCCATCCGGCACGGATGGACAGTGATAAGGCGGCAAGCATTTGCATCACCACCTACAACGGTGCGCGGACACTGAAACCGTCCCTCCAGAGCATTCTGTCACAAATCGGGCCGGATTTCGAAGTCGTAGTAGTCGACAATTGTAGTACTGACGGCTCCGAGAATTACTTGGCAAAGTTGCAGGCTGAGGGCAGCATTAGACTCATTGAGAAAAAGTGCTCGAGAGGGCTAGGGAGACAGATTGCCTTTGAACATTCGACGGGCAGGTACGTGTTTGCCAGTGTTGACACGGACACAATCTACAGACCCGTGTTCAAAGACGTCTTAGAAATCTACAAGAGGAAATACGAGGGCAGCGTGCTGGTGCTGAAGGGGTTGCAGATTTCGTCGAGAGAGATAACCAAGAAAATCGGATGGAGGGACCTGCAGTGGGGAGAGGACAGGGATATGTGGGCCAGGACGGCCAGAGATGGCTGCCTGCTCTTCTTTGATTATGATGTGAAGACAAGCGCCAGAAAGATGGGGGGAGGAAGGATTGCCGCGTCCCACAAACTGAGATACCACTACGAGATTGTTAGGGACGCAGCACGGACAGGCTTCTCGTTCCCCGTGATCGCTGCAGAGACGCGGAGCTGGCCCAGCATCATTGTCTTCGCGTGCCTCCTCGTGCCTTGCACTCTCATAGCGAGGACCTATCCAAACTGGCGGAATCCGTGGAACAAGCGGTTTCGACTTCAGAACTACCAGGGCAGAGGAGTGCTCTTCGAGAATCAACCACCGACTCTATAGTCATTCGCCTCTGATGCCAAATCTCTCAGAGTGTACCCGGACTGGAAGACCGAAGGTCACCATGTTCTCCTCTGGTTGGTTCGAGCCGTTGTGTCGACGGGACGAAACGGTGCCCGCAATCAGCAATTCTTGGATTGGCCGTCCTGGACTGACCAGGCACTCGGGCGAAAGCAGAATTCCGAACGGCTAGGCCGAACTAGACGCGAACCTGCAGATGCGTGTCATCTAGCTTGTGACTGCACTCAAGTCAAAATCAGTCATCGGTGTATAGACAAAAGCGGTATGTGTTTAGCCTTGATTCTTTGAAGAGCCCAAATCAGCTCGCTTTTGGTCAGGCAAGTGAGAAATCGTCTCTTTTGGGATTCAGAGCATACAAACCGAAAAAGGGGAATCATTACCCCTTTTTCAATTCCGAGTCAGGTTCTTGCTATTCAGGGATCGAAGGCTAAACACGTACCAAAAGCGGTTTGGCTTCTCCATTGAACCTGAGTAGAGCGTCGTTGCAAATCGCTAATAACATGGGTTCGAGAAGACAGTGCCTAAGGAGTCCGCGGGGTCGGCACACCCATTGATGAAAGGAAGAACTATTTTGGCGGTGTTTGCCATTGCAACGTCAGCCAGAGTTGTCACCTCGCTCCTGCAGATAACATATGGAATTCATCCCATTCCTGGGCTCTTTACCACGAGGGTCTGGGATGACTTCTACTACTACTACGGAGGACAGCTCAAATCACTGAGTCAGGGGTTGTTCCCTTACAGGGACTTCGCCTACTCATACACGCCGCTGTTCCTCTACCTGCTTTACCCTTTCTATGCTGTTGGTGGCATCCATGCGGCTGCCGTCCCAATCGTCCTTGCCGACGCAGCCACGGCCCCACTCGTGTACTTGATAGTCGGCAAGAAGGCGAGCGGGAGGGTGGCAGCTCTGGCGGGGGTCGGGTACGCTCTCTCCCCCCTCATGCTCTTCGAGGAGGGGTATCTGTGGTTCAGCAGCCAGCCCGTCGTCTTCTTCATGTTGCTGAGCATCTACTTCCTATATGACGACAGGCAGATGCTATCCTGGGCGATTTTTGCTGTGGCGGTCCTGGTCAAACAGGAGGCGATTTTCATCTTTCCGGTCTATCTGCTTTGGAGTCTGAAGAACGATAGGCGGGCAGCGCTGAAAGGAGTCGGAGCATTCGCCGCGATCTTCTTCGCCTTCTCCCTGCCGTTCCTGATTCTGACGCCCATCAACTACCTCGGCTCAATCAGCTATGGGTTCCTGCCCAACCCTGTTCAGCTTGTTACCCAGACCGCAACTGGCGCCCGAGCCAATCTGACTTCGGTTTCTTCGAGTACGCTGCAGACACTCACCATCACGTACCCTAACCCGGTCCTCTCCTTCTCGATAAACCTGATAGACTGGTTGAGCCCGCTCATCACAGTGCCCCTCCTGATACTCCTGCTCCCCGCCCTCTATGTCTTAAGACGCAAAAACGGAGTCCTCGAGCTCGCGTCCGCCTGCTCGATGGTCGCCTTCCTGTTCGTCTTCTCATTGCTGGTGCACCCCCTTTACAGGTACTATCTCGTACCTACGTGGTCGCTACTTTATGTATCGCCCAGGTCATGGATGTCGTCAGTGATAGTCGTCGCCGGGGGCGCGCTCACGCTGATTACGCCGCTCGGCCCCTTCCAAGTCGTTCTCTTGCTGGCGACAGTGCTTGCTATGATCGTAGCACTCGACTTGAAGGAAGACAGAGGTCTGATCCCCCCGGCGGAAAACAGCCTCAGCCCGTTACTCTCAGCGCAGCAAGGCAGACAGTAGACGCCGACCCCGTAACTTCCCTTCTAAGAAACGGCCCCGAAGGAAGTTCTGAGCGGCTCGAAAGTACATGTTGGGTGGGGGACGGCCCAGGACCAAGGCTTTCGACTGCACGGACAACCTGTGATGTGCTCGTCCCTGTTGCGGCTGGGCAAGAACAATCACAAACCGGATTCAATTCCGCCCCTGTCACTAGATTGAGAATTATGATGAGGGAAATAGCAGGAAAAATTGTGGGCGCCCCTATCCCATCTGGGCGGACGCCCAAATACTGATGTGTACGAAGCCTGTTTCGCTAGTGGTTCTAGGTGAAGGATCCGCTGATCGGTACCTGTCCGCCATTGGCGAGGGAGACTGTGATGAGGAAGGACTCACCCGTCGTAGAACCACTGGGGACGCCGGTGCAGGACTCGGAAGTGGTGGCTCCCGCATCGATTGCTGTAGCAGTGGTGCTACACGTCAACGGCGCATTGGTAGAAGATCCAAAGGTTATTGTTGCGGTTGTGAGACTGGTGCCAGCAGTTCCAGTGTTACTTAAACTAAGCACACAGGTTGCAGTACTAGATGAGCAACTGGCTGATCCTGACACTCTTGCTGTGGATGTAAATGACCCAAATAGGCCGAACACGAATCCTGCGATTGCGATGGCTGCGATGAGTGTGATTGCGATGAGAATGACGGTGGCTATGACTGGCGAAATGGCTTTTCTTCCTTTGACGTTCGTTATCTGCATTGTAGTTTTCCAACCTGTTCGGCCGTTTAAATAAGTATTATGTAGCAGTAATTAGTGTCTGAAGTCTATATTTTTGTAGCAAGATGCGGCCACGGCTCGGCAGCCCATCACCCTGAGAAGAGGAGGGCGTGCAGGTTGTTTATCCCTACTATGTAGAAGAGGAGGGCGTCCCCCCCGGCGAGGGCAACCAGGGCTGCGAGCTTCACGACCCGGATCTGGAGCCTGTGCTCACCGTTACCGTCACGTACGAACACGAGATAGAACAGCGGGATCATAGGGAGGTACTTGAAGACGAGCGCGAGCAGGTACCCGTGGAACTGTCCGTCGAAGAGGGTGGCCGCAATCGGGTTCTCTTCATGGAAGAGGGGGCCGAAGCTGAATGCGATGGTGGTGGTGTACACGTCCAGGAAGTTCAGGCATACGAACGCGACGAAGAGGGGCCACAGGAAGCTCTGCATCGTCCCGAGGTCGAACTTCATCATCCACTCACTGTCGCGCTCGTTGACCGCCCTGAAGTGAAAGACGAGCCGGGACTTCAACCTCGAGATCAGGCCCACCTTGGTGCGGTTCAAAGGCCGCTTGCAAACTAGCCACTCCCTTACTTAAGCCGATTTGCCATCCTGCGAACCCGTGCCGGGGCGCCGGAGGGAAGCGTGGTTCCCGCTCCCGAACCGTGGACCAGACCCGAGAGCGACTAGAGGGCAGGCTCTGTCTCGGCTGGTTGCCCTGGCGCCGGTGACGGGGGGCCAACCACACTGGCATCAGTTTGCCCCTGGCCGCTCACGGCGTCCGGCGCCTTCGCCCTGAACCTGAACGGGTTTATCGACCTCGCGAACCTGGATATCGGCTTCCTCATCCAGATGACAATGAAAGCGTCGAAGCACGCATACAGCATCCCGAAGGCGATGCCGAAGCCGTAGACGCCTATCTGATACGCGAAGAGGATGCTCGTGAAGTCCACGAGGGATGCGACCGCGTTTTCGAACGTCTCCGGGTTGTCCCTTACCAGTCCCATCCCGGCGTGAAACGCTAGCCTGGCCATATTAAGTAAAATGGATTTGGGGTTCACTTACGGCGTGCGGCGGGGCCGAGCGAAGGGTCGCATCGCCGGGGGTCGACAGACCGTCACGCGCGCATGGCTGAGTCCGCCGCGACGGATAGATTACGAATCCACAAAGGTATTAATGCGTCCCGCCCCTGCAGAGGCCATCTTGCAGGAAGAGAAAGAAGCCCAGAACGGCCCGGACATGATCATCTCCGAGCTCAAAGCGCTCCAGGGGGAGTTCGCCCAGCTCTCGGAGCTCGAGGAGATGGAGCGCGACTACTCGGAGAAGCTGGTCGAGGGGCTGAAGGAAGTGCTCACCTCGGTCGAAGGGGTCGTCCCTCTCGAGCGGGCAGCCCTCGGTCCTGCCTATCGGTACGCCAAGGAAGCGTTTCTCGGAGGGGAGGCGGTTGTAATCGTCATGAACAACAGCGGGATAAGCACAGCTATCCCCTTAGCGAAGTTCAGGTCTGCAGACATACTCAGCATCGTCCAATCAGCCATCCCTCACCTGAAGAAGGCGCTCTCGCAGAAGAGGGAGGAGACCTCTGAGCGGGTCGACCTCCTCGACAGGATCCTGAAGGAGATGAAGAGGGCCGGGACGACGGCGAAGAGGCAGACGCAGCAGCGCGAAGCACCTGCAGAAGCAGAAGAGGACCTCGTTTCAAGTTCAATAGCGGGCCAGTAGGAGGTCAGTGGCGTTGATGCAAGGAACCCAGGCCCCGCCCATCGGCGTGTTCAGGTTCTACTCCAAGGACGAGCTGAGGAGGTTCCTGAAGTCCCTCGTCGAGCAGTACCAGGCCCAGAGCCAGGCCCTCGGAGACGAGCTCGGGACCCTGATCAGGACCCTCGAACAGGAGAAGGCGGCGGCAAAGGCAGCCCCCAAGGATGCCAAAGACTCCAAAGGTAAAGACCAGAAGGACAAGCCGCAGCCCAGCATGAAGGGGCAGTCGAGGGGTTGGGTCAAGATGGGGACCTTGATGGTGAACGTCAGCGACCCCAACGGCGCCATGGCCGAGGTCCTCTTCCAGATGCACGAGGACGTCAAGACGAAGCTCGCAAAGTCGACGGAGGCCCTGAAGTCGTTCGAGGAGCTCAACAGCCAAATGATCCCGGAGGCGGGGCAGTACTACCTGCAGGTCAGGAACGGCGCCCCCGAGAAGATAGTCGCGAACCTTTCGGTCGGGCGGCGGGAGCTTTTCAGCTTCTCAGCCGACTTCAAACTGGTTTAGCGAAGAGTCACTCTGACCGGGCCGGCACGGGGGGCCCTGCGGACGACCTGCTGCGCTGTTGCGCCTTAGAACAGCGACGACAGCTCCAGGTACGACTTCACGAACGACTTCATCATCTGCGCCGGGCTGCTGACGACGCAGTTGACCGCGAAGTACTCTTCTATGGCGTGGCTGTCTATCCCCAGGCCCATCAGGAACGTCCCGGAGTTGGACACAGACTTTATCGTCGACACGAGCTCCTCTTCCACCCCCTTGTACCCTGTGGGGTATCCGTCGGACGCGACCACCAGTATCCTCGTGTCCACAGGCTGGGCGGCGAGGACCTTGTGGGCCACCCGTATAGCGTCCGGGAGGAGGGTGACGTTCCTCTGCTCTATCCCCCCTATCCGCGCCCTAGTCTCAGAGGTGTACCCTTCGTTGAAGTCCTTTATGACCTGGAATGCGTTGTTGAAGGAGTACATCGACCACTGGCTCTGGGAGGGTATCAGGTCCTTCGCGACCTCGGCCAGGCAGGTGCTCACCCCCTTCACCTCGTGGGCGAAGGCCGAGGTGCTCTTGCTGGCGTCGAGGAGTATCGCCCACGCCTCGTTCTTGACGACGGTCTCCTCCCTCATGAAGACGTCTGAGCGCCTGTCCCCTGAGGCGACCACCTGCATCGCGGCCTGCATGTCTATCTGCCCGCTTTCGTGCCCCCCCGTCTCGTCGAGGACGTTCTTCACCTGCCTGAGCTGGTCCCTCATGTTCCTGATCGGCCCCGAGAGCGAGGAACGTATGCGCATGAAGTTGGCGTAGTCTCCGTGGGGGAACTCAACCCCCTCGAGCCGGGTCGACCGGACGTGCTCCTCGTACCTCTCCCGTATCTTCTGCATCTTCTCGTTCGCGGCCCTGAGCGCACCGAAGAAGTCTGTCGCCTCGCTGTCTTCGTTCGCCATGGACGTCTCCTTCAGGCCGAGCGACGCGAGGGCCGATGCCTCCAGAGGGGCCGAGCCGTCCTCCCCCGTGACCTGCCCCCCGAATATGCTCGACTCGCCGTGGGACTCCGTGTACGGGAACGACGGGACCTCCCTCATCCTCCCGCTCCTCGTCAGCCTGGAGTATACGGCATCGGCGGCTGCGAAGAGCTCCTTGGGGTACTCGTTTGCCTTCGAGGCCGCGACCACAGCCGACCTCACCTGGTTCGCGAGGCGCCTCACGTCAGAGTCCTCCTCCTCGTCCCCTCTGAGCCCGTGGCTCACCCCCCAGACCTCGAGGAGGAGCTTCGTGGCCGGCCTCTCGGGGCCGACTATCTCGTCCACGTTCGCCACCCTGAGGGCAGACAGGTAGTTGGCGTAGGCTATGTCTTGGAGTATCCCTGGCCACTCGTCGTACGCTCTCCTGGTCGCCCTGTAGTCCTCGAGGAGGGACACGACGAAAGTAGCGGTCTTCAGGTCCTTCCCTTTCGCCCACCCCGCGTACTGCCGGAAGTCCGAGTAGGCGGCGTGCAGCGCCCCGTGGTAGAGGGACGCCCTGTAGGCCCTCCAGAGACCGGCGAAGGTGCGCTCGTCCGCGTCGAAGAAGAGGCCGTGGAGGCTGTAGAAGCCTTTGTCGTCGAGCCTCGGGGTCGGGACCTTCAGGACCATCCCGCTCTTGTCAGCCGAGAGGGAGGGCCTCGGGAGCCCTTCGTCGAGTATCAGCCTGAGGGTGTCGTAGTCACGTTTGCCTACGCTTGTGACGAGGCCCCAGGAGTAGTCGAGTAGGTTCAAGCCTGGCGTTCCTGCCCGGACCCGAACACCATCTGCACCACCCTCCGGACCGTCCCCTGCACTTCCGGGTCGTCCGACGTCACCGAGATGACAGTCTCTTCGGCCGCCTTGTTAGGCGTCAGCCCGTCGGCTACCAGGGTCCCCCAGTTGACGATGTCCCCCACGGAAGGCGCGTAAGGAAGGTCTCCGTTCTTGTACCTCTTCCGCATATCGGCAGCGACCCTCACCATCCGCTCGGCGGTGGCGGCAGGGAGGCCCGTCCTGTCAGACACCAGCTTCACCTCCTGAGCTGACACCTTGGGGCCTACGCTCAGGTAGTCGAAGTCGAGCCAGACGCTCATCCTCCTCCGGAAGGCCGCGTTCAGCGGCTTCGTCCCGGCGAACTCTGCCGAGTACGGGTTCATGCTGATTATGACGTACCCGTTCGGGTGCCTGGGTATGATTTCGTTGTCCTTCTCTGTGAGGACCATGTGCCCTCTTGTGTCGAGTATCGGGTTGAGCCTGGTGGCTATGTCCTGCTTCATCATGTTCGCTTCGTCGAGGTAGAGTATCCCACCGTACCTGCACCACGACACGATGAGGCCGTCGATCCAGTTCTCCTTCCCCAGCCCCACGAACTTCCCGAAGAGGTCGTAGACCGAGGTCTGGAGACCGCAGTTTATCTCCCAGAGCGGGAGCCCGGCCATCTTGGCGACCATGTAGACTATGTGCGTCTTGCCTGTCCCTGACGGGCCTATCAGGGCGCACTGCTTGAAGTAGAACAGCGCCCTCGACACCTTCTCCACGTAGCTCTCCCCCTGGTCGACGTACTCAGGGACGTTGGTGGGGACCATGCTCCTGAGCGAGTCAGGGAAGGTGTACCCGGCCCCCAGGTCGTACTTTGACGTGTTGTACTTTTCTTTCAGGGACTGGACGCCCGTCTTCGGCGCCACCGAGAGCTTGACTGTCAGCCTCGCGCCCGCCCCCTCGGCCCTGGCTACGAGGGCGTGGTCCTTGGTGTCCTGCTCG
>JAJYNM010000002.1 GCA_021786335.1 archaeon | reverse complement strand
ACATTATCCTGCGCTCCGCGCTCCTCAGAATCTCGCTGAGCGTCGAAGGCTTCACGCCCACCACTTCGCTCAGACCGGTGAGACTGATTTTCCTCGGGAACTCGAAGTATCCCTTGGCCACTGCCGTAGACATGATCTCCTTCTGTCTTTCTGTGAGTGTGGCCTTCCTTTCGAGAGGGGAGATGTCTTCAATCTTCGCGTCCACCCCTTCCTCCTCGAGCTTCGACAGCACCTGTCTGAAGTCGCTGGTCTTTCTGACTATTAGCTTCCAGGAAGCGGGCTGGGACTCCGAGTTCAAAGGGCACTCAAGACAGACTATAGCGGCGTCGCTCGATGCCCTGCATATCGCTGGCCTGGACAGCACCACAAGGAGCGGGACGGAGTCCCCCTCAATCTCCCCTTCGACCGCCTGCCTGACCCCCTCCGCCCTGCGGATTTCCGTCACGGCGGAGCGGACGTTCTTGGGGTCCCCTTTCAGTTCGAGGAGGAGCGACATCCCAGTCTTGTTGAACGGTTTGCAATCCACGACGCTGAGTCTGACGCCGTTCGCTTTCGCTACCTCCTGGAGTATGCTCTCCGTCTTCACCTGGAGCGTAATCTGTCTCAGCATCGCTTAACAGGTTAGGGTGTCGAACGTATATTTAACCGGGAAAGACGATTTCCAGAATTGGAAATCACCCTATTGAATCGCTCCCCTAACGCATTAGGAACGAGCTCCTCGGGTTTAGGACTTTGTCCCGGTTCCAGGCTCATCGCGGCCGGGCGAGGGGGGCATCCCCCTGGTCAACCCTCTGACCGCCTGACCGCTTCGTATACGGACAGCACTTCGAAGAACAGCCTGCGCGAGGCGAGCAGCCGGAGCGTGAAGCCCGCTTCTTCGCACGCCGCCCTCAGCTCCTCCACGTCTGTTCCATCATTGACTAGGAAGACCACCTCCCCGCTCCTCTTCACCGCGCGGAACGCTTCCGACAGAAAGGCCTTCGGGGCTTCCAATGGTCTTCCTCCCTCGACCGCAACGTCCCCAGTCTCGTCCCCCTCCAGGTAGGGAGGGTTGAAAGCGACCAAGTCGAAGCATGAGCTGCGAAGGCACGCCCCCCCGTCCGCCAGGACGAAGTTGGTGTCCTTCTTCCAGTCTGTCATGGAAGGTCTTACCAGGTCAGTCCCTACCACGGTCCTGAACCTCTTCGCCAGTTCGAGGAGGTTCCCACCATTCCCCGCACCGATCTCCAGGCAGCTATCGCCTGAGTAGGCGGTCAACGCTCCCCTGAGGAGCGCAGAGTCTTCTGAAGCGAGGTACGGCTCCCCGCTCATTCGGTCAGGTCGTCTTCCTTCAGGGACTTGTACTCTCCGGGGGTGAGCACCTGTGTTATGTTCTGGGTCGTATAGTAATACGCCGGGGTCCCGTCAGGCGAGGTGGCTAGGCTGTTATCAGGGTTCTGGAGCCTGTATACTTTCACCATAGCCGGCTTTATCCCGAGCACGGTCCCGTCATCGAGGGCGTAGTAGCTGAACCTCTCTTGCAGGGGCTTGAACCCGACGAGCTTCCCCTTTGGCTGAGGCGAAGGTATCATGGACTGCCTCCGTTCCGGGCTGTTAAAAGGGTGCCTTGGCTATCAGCTTCTGGATCCCAGAGCTGTACTGGGCCGCCTTCTTGGGCTCACGTGCTATCCATTCGGGGACGCCGAGCTCCACCGCAGCCCTCCTCAGTACAGCCTTCCTGACCCCGTCCGTCAGCTTGAGGGACGTCTGGATGGTCGCTGCATACCCAACGAGCTGTTCGAAGGGGAGCCTCGGCTCGACCCACCTGGAACAGGCTCTCATGTCCCTGACCATCCCCCTGCTGAAGTATCCCTCCAGGTCGGCGCCCATCATGGCGGTGGCGGCTTCCGCACCTCCTTTCGCCATAGCGGCAGAGTATTTCGCATAACCGCCGAACAGTTCGTCTGCAAGCTGGCCCAGGAGAATGACCCGCGCCCCTGCCTCACTCGCGCTCCGAGAGACGACGGAGTAGAGGCACCAGAGGCTCTGGTCCATCAACGTGGTCTCGAAGGGGAGGTCTACCCCGACGAGTTCTCGCTCCACCGTTTCAGAGGTGAGCCTGGTGGTCACCAGCTCCACCCCCAGGGCGTCGGCTGCCTTGCGGGCTCGTAGCGAGTCCCGTGAGCCGTCTGCGTGGGCAGTGCACGCGACAAGCCGGGTCTCTGCCGCAGCACACCTCGCCACGACAGAGCTGTCTACCCCTCCGGAAAATGCGACGGCAACCTTCTCCTCGCCGGCGACTGACCTTCTCACCGCAGCCTGGATGCGCTCGGCGAGCTCGCGGGCTGCTCCTTCAATGTAGTCGGGGCTCAGCGTCTCTTCACCTGTTCCTTGATCTTCCTCGCGACGGCTCCTCCCACTTTGTCAACCTTGGCAAGCTCTTCTGCTGGCGCCTCTTTCAGGTCCTCGAGTGTCCTGAATCCGGCTGAGTACAGGGCACGCGCCCTCACCCTCCCGACCCCGCCGACCGTCGTGAGCTCCACAAGCTCCCTCCCGACACCGCTCGCCACCCTCCTCCTCAGTGTTTCTGACTGCTTCACCATGTCAGGGAGTTTGAACAGCTTGCAGAGCTCTCCAAGAGCATGGAGCAGCCAGTCGGCGTTGTCGACCGCTCTGTGCATGTCACCCGGCTCCACGCCAAGTCTCGTCAAGAGCTCTTCCTCCCTCCATTCTTCTATCCATCCATGGAGCGCCATGACGCTCCTCATATCCTGGAGGGTCCTGTCATAATCGGAGAACTCCCTCGTAGTATGCCTAGCCAGCATCTCGGGTGCATGCTCTTCCATGAACGTCATGGCTTGTTCGTAGTCCTTGCTTCTCAGAGGGAACTTCGGTTCAAAGTCCGGCGCTGAGGCGACCAAGTGTAGCAGTCCAACGGTGTAGTCTCTCCCAGGCTCGGCGCGCCTCACTGCATCCCTGAATAGGACTGCGGTCGCCGGGTCTATGTAGAGGACAGAGACCCTGGTCCCGAAGTCCGTCGCATAGAAGAGCCCTCCGTGGGACTCGAGCAGCCTCTCGGCGAGAAGGTAGCCGAGGGCCTTCTCGGTCAGCCTCGATATCTCAGCCTGTCCGGTCTCCCTGGCTAGCAGGGTCTCCCTGAAGAGGCTGTCGAGGTCCCCTTTCGAGAGGCCCCTCCCCGTTGCTACCGTCGCCAGCGTGTGCGACCGCATCGACGCCTCGTCCGACAGCCTGGACTTTATCGGCTCAGGGGGCTCTTTCGTGTAATGTGCCAGGAAGTCCGCGGCATGCTGCGAGGGGGGCGGGACCATCACCGTCTCCCCATGGTCGTCGTACTGGGGCCTCCCTGCCCTGCCTGCCATCTGCCTGTATTCCAGCACCGAAATCTCCGAGTTCCCCCCCCTTTCCACGTCGTAGCGGGTCATGTCTGCTATCACAACCCTTCGTGCCGGGAGGTTCACGCCAGCCGAGTTATGCACTACAAAGGATCCAACGTAGCTAGAGTGCCCCTCAACCTCGAGGTTGTGAACCATCCCGGAGTACTGTTCGGGCTCGATTCTTCTGATAGGCATGTAGTAGAAGTCATCGTCGACATACCCTCTGCCGGATTCCCTGTTAAGATCGGCGGCGCGTCTGGGCTTGAGGAGGACTGTCTCAGCGAATCTATTGTATTGGCTCCCTGATATCGAAACAGTATAGAGGTCTTGTCGATCCGTTATCTTTAGCTTCCCGCTCGGCTTCTTCCTCGCCCTCCGGCTTACCTTGAGAGAAGGCATGTATCCCATCTTGACGAGTATTGCGAAGAGCTGCTTGGCCAAGGCTCTGGAAGTGGTGTCTAGTCTTACCGATTTGGGATCTTTTCTGGTCACGCTGCTATCTCCTTTCCAGACTCCCCGGACTAGACTTGAGAGCTTCTCAACTGGGAGGAGCAGAAACTCATGTGGGATTCTCTTCTCGGAAGCCTCGGTCCCGAACATTTTCCTGAACAGAGAGGCGATCTGCTTTGAGCAGGCGTATACCTTCCGCCTATGTCTCGTTGCGTCTTCGACGGTGGGAACCAAGCCGAGGTTTTTGAACCATTTTACGGTCAGGGACGTGAGTTCATCCTCGTTTGTACGAAAAGTGAAATATACTTGCCCTTGTGGCTCACTAAATCCTTCAGCCAAGTACATCCCAAGTTGCTCGAGGTCCCTTGAAGTCAACCCTATGCTTTTCACTTTCAGACGCGGCCGATGGCTGCCGACCGCCCCTCGTTGGCTCCGGAGGGGACCAATCTGCGGTAAGGTCAGCCTCTCCATGTCTGATACTGTCTTGATTCTTGGAAACACTACCATATCGCCCGGCTTCAAGTTCTTCGCTTCGGTCCACTCCGGCCCAGAGTATGTCCACCAGTGCCTGTTCTCTAACTTGCTATGGATGGAATGGTGTACCTTTGTGACTCTCAGAGCCTTATGCTCTGGTGTCATCTTCATTGGAAGCTGGAACCAAGGAGTCACGCGCAACAGTGGCCCATCGTAGGGCCTCGAAGTCGGGCCGATGACTTTCTCGAAGGTGTTACCGTGCGTAAGGACACGGTCGTTGACGCCGAGTTCTTGGATCTGTACCGGGCCTAGATTCCCGAAAATCTCCTCGCCGGTTGGCAAACAAAGTGTCGGAGTAGCTGACAAAAGTTTGATCGCCCTGGCCTTGTAATACTCTTCCACGACCTTCCTGTGCTCACCCTCGAGTCCGGCATGGTGGAATGCAGAGCCCTTGGCCACTACCTCGGCCAGGAGCCTGCTCAGGCTTGTCTCTTCTCCAGATGCGAGGATCTTCCTGGACGCCTCGGAGGCAGCCTTCCTCTCTTCAGGGCTAAGATACCTCTGAGTGAGCTCTGCCGCTCTGGTCGCCAGGCTCACCGCCCTGCGCCTTGTGCTCGCGAATATCAGCGACTGGCCTCCCTCCTTCACCGTGTCCATGGCGACGTCTATGGGAGAGCCGTAGGTCGACCTGGGGATGGGCTTCTCGTCCCCGTCGGCGAAGACCACTCTGCCGTAGTCGTAGACCCCTTCCTTCAGGGGGACAGGACGCCAGTCCATCTCGACCGGAGTTGCATGCAGCCACTCTCCTATCGTCTTCGCGTTGCTGATGGTCGCCGAGAGTGCGAGCAGCTGCGCATCCAGGCCAAGGTGGACGACCTTCGTGAGGATCATCTCCAAGGTGGGCCCCCTCCTGTCGTTTCCTGCCAGGTGTACTTCGTCGGCGACGAACAGTCCCACGGAGTTGACCCATGACACCCCGTGCCTCATCACCGAGTCGAACCGCTCGTTGGTGAGAACTATGGCGTCAGCTTTCCCGAGGGTCTCGCCACTCGAGTCGTAGTCCCCGGTCGAGATGGCTGTGCGTATGCCGAGCCTGGCCAGTTCAGAGAATTCGGCGTACTTCTCAGAAGCAAGCGCCCTCAGAGGGGCAAGATACACCACTTTCTTTCTCTCCAGCTTCGCCCTGAAGTAGGCAGACATCAGGGCGAGCAACGTCTTTCCGGAGGCAGTAGGGGACGACACCACCAGGCTCTTCCCTTCGAAGAGCCCAGCGCGTATCGCCTGCTCCTGAGGAGGGTAGAGCTCGGTGATACCCTTCTCCTTTACGAACTGGATCAACTCCTCTGGGGCCTTTATCTCGTCTACCTTCACGGATGCCCACCTATCGTCTGGCTGCCATGAGAGTCAGGCTGATAGCTCTCTGCCCTTCCAACGCTCCCCTGCACCTCGCGATTCCATCCTAGGCGCCCAGCCTGCGGATGTAGCCCGGCTTCGACTCGTACACCATGCCTTCCCTGAACATGGTCCTTATCATCTTCTCCGCGTCTTCGTCAGCAAATTTCGCCTTCACAAGCTCCTCCTTGAACAGCTTGCGCTCGACAGGCTTCTTCTCGGGGCCTTCCAGGGTCTTCAGCACCTCCAGCGCGGACCTGAGATTCTTGGTCTCTCCAGCCGGCTTCCCGAGCTGGATTCCGAAATCGGTCTTCTTCGTCGCCGCGTCGGTGAGGATGTCTTCCACCATCCTGTTCATCAGGCCTATGGCTGCGAGAGCGTCCTCTTCGGTAACTTCATCCCTGAGTAGTACCTTCGCCCGAGCGGTCGCGATCCTAATCAGGGCCTCAAGCGTCCTCAGCGTGGGGGGGATCGAGTCTTCTGTCCCGCTCGACCTCCTCAGGTCGAGGTAGTACTCCCTTATCCTGTCCATGGCCCCCTTCGTGAGCGTCGGAGAAATCCTCTTGGCGAAGGCGAGGTACTTCTTCAGGAGGCTGAACTCGATCGGCGGAGGAGCTGTGTACGACCGGCGGGCGTGCACTGACAGGATGTGACTGGCCAGCTTCTCGTCGTCCGCGGGGGTAGGCTGGTCCCTGAAGACGAAGATGATGTCGAACCTCGTCAGCAGCGGAATAGGGAGGGTCCCTATATTTTCGATGAGGTTCTGGAACGGGTTGTACCGCCCCAACACAGGGTTGCAGGCCGCAAGGATGGCCGTCCTCGCGTTAAGCGTCGCGTAAATCCCGCCCTTCGCTATTGTCACCGTCTGCTGTTCCATCATTTCATGGAGCGCTGTCCTGTCCTCAGGTTTCATCTTCTCGAACTCGTCTATCGCTGCTATGCCGAGGTCGGCCAGGACGACCACCCCTGCTTCGAGCATCAGCACATTCTTCTCCCTGATCACGGCCGCGGAGAGGCCAGCGGCAGTGGTCCCCCTTCCTGAGGCGTAGAGGCCGCGCGGCGCGACCTGAGACGCGAACTTCAACAACTCTGACTTCCCGGTCCCAGGATCGCCGACGAACAACGCGTTGATGTCTCCCCTCAGCTTTGTCCCGTCGGGGAGCGACGTCGCGCTCCCGCCTACAAGCAGAAGAAGGATCGCTTCCTTCTCCTGTTGGTGACCCAGGATGACTGGGGCGATAGAGTTGACGAGATTCTCATAGGCATCCGGTGCGGCCGCTATGTTCCTGATCAGTTCCTCGTCCTCCTTCGTCACGAGCACCTGATCCGGCTCCTTCCCCTTCACTTCGACGTGGTTGCAGTCGACCTGCGACCTGAACAGCCTCGTTCTTACCTGGCCGAGGGTGTAGTCTGGGACTGCTCTTACTACGCCAGTGAGCATCACCCTATCCCCCGGCCTCGCCATGTTCACGATATCTCCTTCAACATTGACGTCGAAGAACTGCGGGAGCTGACCAGGGGGGAGCTCCTCGGGGAGCTCCTGAATCCTCAGCACCTGAAAGTCGACGAACTTGGAACGCTTCTTGTCGAGCTCAAAGTTCCTAACTTCGCCGCAGAGCTCGCACTTCGGGGGACGCTTGAGGACCATGTCGTCCTGCTCTTGGTAGGTGAGATGGCCGCTCGGGCAGACCCATGCCGCCTCCGTCATCATGGGCCTCAGCTCAGAAGTCCTTACCACCATCCCTGAAATCGCGAGCATACGGTCGATGTACGAAGTGTCAACTTTCCTTAGCGGCACCAGGTCAGGGAGGTTCCTCAGCCGGACTGTCAGCTCCCGCTTGACCCTGTCGGCATAGAGAGCGTTCTCGCTCCTCATGGTCTCGAAGGCGGCTACCTTGAAAGAACTGAGGGACGAGTCCGGCTCCATGAGTAGCCTGTTCGCCAGGTCGTTGTTGTATCGCAGGAGGTCGCCGAAGTCGACGACCAGGGACTTGCCCTCCGCCGCTATGAGCTGCGAAATCTTGCTCCTGTATACTGGGGTCCCGTCCCGGTCGAGGACCGACTTCAGGAAGTCCTCGAACTGCTCTGAGAGCTTTCCGCTGGTGAGCGTAGCCACTTAGCTCGAGCCCCCAAGCAGCCCTGTCTTCCACTCCTTGGAAAGCGACTGGGATATGGTGAAGAACTCTCTTTCCTCAGGGGTTAGCTTATCCGCCAGGGTCGAGGCTGGGGTCGACGAGCTGGAGAGCGAAAGGAGCTTGCTCAGCCTTATCCCGATAAGGTCGTAGCAGACGACCCGCAGTCTTTCCAGTTCCTCTCTCCTTGCCTTCCCCTCGGCCACGGCGGCCCTGAGCGCGCCCAGGCGCCTCCTCATCCTCAAATAGAAATCCTGTGCCAGCCCTGAAAGCTGCAGCGGTCCCATCATCTTCTCCTTGCTGAGGGCGTTGAAGACCTCGTTCTCGAAGGGGACCTCCGCCGGCTCAGCCATGCCTTGTGCAGCCAGCTCGTCCAATACCCATCTGGGGAGTTCGACCGCATCCCCCTCGGACAGCTTCTCGACCTGGAAGTCGCCGACATAGAGGTTCTCGAGGGATGACCGCATCTTCGCCCTGGCTGTCCCGAGCAGGTACTCCCTCTCCCTGCGTTCGAGCATCTGCCTTAGGGCGACCCGTTCATCGGACAAACCAGGCACCAAGTGGCTCGCCTCGATAATAAACATTGGGCGCTCAATCGACGTGAGACCTCGCTGCACTCCATCGCATATGCCGCTTCCAGACGCCGGCGCCCATGGCGCATCGGCGGACGCCTCGTATGGGAACAGAAACTTCTGGCCTACCGATGTCGCCCAGGGGAAGCTGGAATGCGTCGCTGTCCTCGACAGGGCCTCCTTTTCCTTGAACGGATAAATAAGAACCGGATGCCAGTCTTCTCGAAAATGCGGAACTTCTGGGCGACGCGAGGGATGGACTGAATGCCGCTTTCAGAGATGATGTGGGTGGAGAAGTACAGGCCGTCCACCATGGCGGAGCTCGTCGACCAGGAGTCGGTCAAGCAGAGGCTCGAGGCGCTCCTACGGAAGAAAGAGCAACTCCCACACCTGCTCTTCGCCGGCCCCCCTGGCTCGGGGAAGACCACCACCGCAATGATAATCGCTAGGCAGATACTCGGCGAACCATGGCGGGACTACACGCTCTCGCTCAACGCCAGCGACGAGCGAGGGATAGATGTGGTTAGGGAGAGGATCAAGACCTTCGCCCGGTTCGCAGACAGGAGGGAAGGTGTGCCATACAGACTGGTTATTCTCGACGAAAGCGACGAGATGACCTCCGACGGCCAGACCGCCCTCCGCCGCATCATGGAGGAGAACTCCGAGCACACCCGTTTCATACTCATCTGCAACTATTCGTCAGGTATAATCGAGCCTCTGCAGAGCCGGTGCGCGATCTTCAGGTTCCAGAGATACGGTGAGGGATCCGTGGTGGAGCACCTGAAGGCAATCGCGAGGAAGGAGAGGCTGAAACACTCGGGGGAGTCAGCGTTCGCCGCGATCTACGAAGCCACCCAGGGCGACCTGAGACAGGCGATCAATATGCTGCAGGCAGCGTCCGCCACAGGCGAAATCACCCTAGACTCGGTGAAATCCGTGACCGGCACCGCTGTGAAAGGGCGCGTGGCGGACGTCATGGAGGCGGCCCTCGGCGGCGACTTCGAAGCGGCCAGGTCGAAGATGGTAGAGCTTACGCGGGTCTACGGCGTCCCGGAGCGAGATTTCCTGAAGTACGCCAACGAGTCCCTGGGGGGCCTCAAGGCCCCAGAACTAGGCAAGGTCATATCCATCCTCGCCGAGTACGACTTCCGCCTCGTGCAGGGGTCGCAGCCTGAGCTCCAACTCACCGCAATGCTCGCCCAGATCTCCTCGCTGAAGGAGAAGGCAAGCTAGAGTTGGACCTCGCGCTCCCCAGGGGGGTAGACGACGTGGGGCCGGACAGGTACGCGCTTCACTCGAGGGTGAGGTCGGCCTTCGAGGAGGTGACGCGGCTCTACAACTTCCAGTTGATGGAGCCGGCTTCGCTTGAGCACCTCGGCGTCCTCAGAGCCAAGAGCGGCGAAGCGGTCGACAAGGAGATCTACGCCTTCAAGGACAAGGGAGGAAGGGACATCGGGCTCAGGTTCGACATGACCGTGGGTATGACCCGCTACGTCTGCTCTCGTAAAGGGCTGAGGCTCCCGGTCAAGCTAGCCGCTTCCGGGGGGATCTGGCGCTACGACGAGCCCCAGTACGGGAGGTACAGGTGGTCCCATCAGTGGGACCTGGAAGTGTTCGGACCTCCGTCAGTCGAAATCGACGCCGAGGTGTTGGACGCATGCTCGACCATGCTCAGCAGGCTTGGGCTGTCGGAAGCTACGATAAAGATAGGCGACAGGAGGGTGGTGGAGAGCTTCATCCGAGGGAAGGTCGGAATCACCGACGAGACCCAGTTAGTCGACCTGATGAGGGCCCTTGACAAGGTCGAGAAGAAGGCTGCTGACGAGCTGACCGGCGAATATGTGGGGAAAGGATTCGACCCTGAACAGGTGCGCGAGTTGCTAGGCTTCGGTAGCATACGCGGGCGTCCTGACGATGTCCTCTCGAAGGTCTCTGAGCTGGGCCAGGATGCGACCAAGGACCTCCGGGTCTTGGCTGACATCCTCGATTCCAGAGGGGTGCGGAACGTGGAGTACAACATGAGCATAGTGCGTGGTATTGACTACTACACCGGGATAGTCTTCGAAGCCGCGGACAACAGGAACCCGCGGCTCGGTTCGCTCTTCGGGGGCGGGAGGTACGACGCCCTTCCCAGGATGTTCGGACGGCCAGACCTCTCGGCCACCGGGGCGGCAGGGGGGATCGAGAGGATGGCGCTGTCCATCGCCGCCCAGACCAGGACCGCCGGGCTGCTGGTCTATGTCGCAGTTGCTGGTGGAGGCTCGGCCTACGCCGCGAAGGTCAGGAAGGCCCTGATGGACGCGGGGATCCCGTGCGAGGCCTCACTTCAGGATAGGCAACTGTCGAAGCAGCTAGAAGACGCCAGTCGGATCGGGGCCACATGGGCCGTGATTACAGGTGATAGGGAAGCCAAGGCCGGGTCTGTCACCCTACGGGACATGAAGGGGCGCACCGAGGAGACCATGCCGCTGGAGGACGCTGTCAAGCGGATATCGCGCGCCTGAGACCTGCCGTAATCTTTAATCGAAGGCCCCCGCTCGTCTGGTGAGGCATGGAACGGGCGATAGTACTGGTGAACCTGAGCCCAGGTTCAGAAGAGCAGAACATCACTACGCTGAAGGGGACTCCGGGCATAAAGTCTGTCTATCAGCTGTATGGGCTCTATGACCTGCTCGTCATGGTGGAGGGTGCGGACGACCAGGCTGTAAAGTCCATCATAGCGGAGAATCTCAGGTCGAAGCCAGGGGTGGTCTCCACTATAACGATGAAGATACTTCTCTGAGCCGCTAATGCTTAAACGCGTTACGCCTGCGCCTTCCTGAGTTGGCCCCCAAGGTCTTGGTCACAGGCTCGGCTGGCCAGATTGGCGCTGAGCTAGTCCCTCGTCTCCGTTCTCACTACGGCAAGGACAACGTGGTCGCGGCTGTCCACGCGTCCCAGGGGGACCCGTCTCTCAGTGATGGCCCCCTGGTCGTCCTCGACACCGGAGATCAAGCAGCCGTCGTCGCAGCCCTGAAGGAGTACAAGGTCGGCACCGTCTATCACCTCGCGGCGCTTCTGTCCGCGAAGGGGGAGAAGGACCCCCAGCTAGCTTGGACTGTGAACATGGACGGGCTAAGGAACGTCCTCGAAGCCTCCAGGACCAACGGCGTTTCGCATGTGTTCTGGCCGAGTTCCATAGGCGCTTTCGGTCCCGACGCGCCCAAGACCAACACCCCTCAGAATGCCCCCTTGAACCCCACGACTATGTATGGGGTGACGAAGGTCGCCGGAGAGCTTCTCTGCAACTATTACCACGCGAAGTATGGACTCGACGTCCGTTGCCTCCGATACCCTGGCCTGATCAGCAGCGTCGCTCTTCCCGGAGGTGGGACCACGGATTATGCCGTGGAGATCTTCTATGAAGCCATCAGGATGGGGTCGTACACCTGTTTCTTGCGTGAAGACACCGTCCTCCCTATGATGTACATGCCAGACGCCCTAAAGGCCGCTGTCCAATTGATGGAGGCACCCGCGCCCAAGGTCCCTCGACACCTAGGTTACAATGTTGCTGCGTTCAGTTTTTCTGCCGGAGAACTAGCGTCCGAGGTTGCGAAGCTAGTCCCAGGGTTCAAGGTGGCCTATTCCCCTGACTCCCGTCAGAATATAGCCGACTCCTGGCCCCAGTCCATCGACGATACAGAGGCGAGGCGAGACTGGGGGTGGGAGCCTGAGTACGACCTAGCCGGGATGGTGGCCGACATGCTGGCCAAGCTCAGGTCCAGGCTGAGGCGTGCGGGGAAAGGCGTTTAACCATAAGGAGGGGCGGTTGCCATCAATGAGGGATCCTACCGCTTTTCTCGCACAAGAGTTTGGTGATCTTGTCCGCCAGGAGCTCGACTGGAAGCTCCGTATCCTTGGAGGACCGAGCACTTCGTGGTGCACTGTCGACGGGAAGAGGGTCCTGATGTTCTGTTCCAACAACTACCTCGGGCTCAGCAACCACCCCAAGCTGAAGGAGGCGGCCATCGAAGCCATCAGGACCCACGGCGCAGGCTCGGGCTCGGTCAGACCCATCGCGGGGAACATGGACATCCACGTGGAACTCGAGAAGCGCCTTGCAAAGTTCAAGGGCGCCGAAGCCTCGCTCGTATACCAGACAGGCTTCGCGGCGAACTCCGGACTGATCCCACAGTTGGCAGGAAAGGGGGACCTGATCATAAGCGACGAGCTGAACCATGGAAGCATAATCGACGGGGTCAGGCTTTCAGCTGCCGATCGCAAGGTCTACAAACACGCTGACATGGACGACCTTGCCCGGGTGCTCGCGGAGGCTGAGAAGACGGCTCCAGCTTACAGGCGCATCTTGATAATCACAGACGGCGTCTTCTCGATGGACGGCGACGTGGCGCCCCTCGACAAGGTCGCAGCCCTCGGCGCCGAGCACGGAGCCATGGTGTATGTCGATGACGCCCATGGCGAAGGCGTCCTCGGCGATGGAGGAAGAGGGATTGTCTCTCACTTCGGCCTTAAGAGGGACAAGGTCCAGGTGGAGATGGGGACGTTCTCCAAGGCGTTCGGCGTCGTGGGCGGGCATGTATCGGGTTCGAAGGACCTCGTAAACTTCGCCTACAACAAGTCCCGCACCTGGCTTCTGAGCGGGTCCCACCCGCCGGCGGTCGCCGCAGCCTGTCTGGCAGCCGTAGACGTGCTGGAGCACGAACCGCAGCACGTCCAGAAGCTCTGGGACAACACCCGTTACTTCAAGAAGGCCATGAAAGACCTTGGCTTCGACATCGGCAACAGCGAGACCCCCATAACTCCGGTGATGGTCGGAGAGAGCGGGAAGGCAAAGAAGCTCAGCTCCAGGCTCTTTGAAATCGGAGTCTTCGCCCTCCCCATCGTGTACCCGATGGTCGCCCAAGGCAAGGCGAGGATCAGGACCATCATGAATGCAGCCCTGACGAAGGAGGACCTCGACTTCGCCATAGGCGCCTTCGAGACCGCTGGGAAGGAGCTCGGCGTGGTCATTGCTCAAGGCCATGCTTAGACTGCGTACAGGTTAAGAGCTAGGCCTGGTGACGCCAGAAGAAGCAGGTTGACCTTCCGCTATCTCCCTGATGTGGCACTCGCCGACGTTGCGTTCGAGGCTGAAGCCGGGTCACTCGGCGAGCTCTTCGAATCCTGCGCCCTCGCACTAACTGATATCATGGTGGACCCGGCGACGCTCAAGCCCGCGGTAGCGCGAGAAATATCCCTGGAATCAGACGACGCAGACAGGCTCCTGTACGACTTCCTCACTGAGCTCATAGTAGCCAAGGACGTGGACTCGCTCCTCTTCAGGGAGTACAGCGTAGAAACAGCACCCGACGGCCGCTCGCTCCGGGCGACGGCGCGGGGGGAGCTAATCGACAGGGAACGCCACTCACTAAGGAACGACGTGAAGGCCGTGACCATGCACATGTTCGGCATCAGGCACGAGGGGGGCAGGTGGATGGCGACGGTCGTCCTCGACATCTGAGACCTCCAAACCCTTAAAGGCTCAACTCGCAGGCAAGGAAAAGGGCAGGGGCTCTGGGTGGCACAGACAAGCTCTTTCAAGCAGCTTTCAGATTACTCGTGGGAGATTCCACAGTCCTACAAGCC
>JAJYNM010000051.1 GCA_021786335.1 archaeon | reverse complement strand
CGGACCTTCCTGTAGACCTCGACCCGGTGGACCCCCAGGTCCCTGGAGATCGCGTGCACCGTGGACGGTCCTCTCAGGAGCAGATAGACGTAGACCTTGGCCTGGTTGAGCGTGAGCCCGCAGGTGACCAGCCCGGCGGCGAGGGCGTCGGCAGACCCTGGGGCCCATCCGTCATGGGCCGGGGTCCCCTTAGGCTTGTCTGACAGCTGCGTTCGCCAGGTCACTCCCCGCTGCCCCTGCTTATCAAGCGAGCGGGAAGGCCCGGGTGCTCCAGCCCCCGGGGGAGCGACGGCAGTCGCCTGGAACCCGACTGCTGTTGCATCCACTTTCATAACCCACCCAGTTGCAAGTTCAGCGACTTCGGAGATATGCGCTGGCAAAGAAGCCTGTCTTCCGTCTGCTTTCCGCTAGTTGCCTGAACCTCGAGAACGGCCGCAGCCGACACGACTTGCACGGAATGGGGGGCTGTTGCATTGAGGCACTAAAGACCGGAACCATGGAACCCCCCGCCTGGAGACCGCACAATCGAAGGGGGCAAGGAGAGGCTGCTTGCCCACCTCAAACGGGACTGCGACTCTCTTGCCGGCTTTCTGTCCGGCATGACGGGGAAACGGCCAAGCGGCTTATCGATTGGAGGAAGACGCACCAAAAGGACGGTTTCATTTCAATCGAGAGGCGTCTCATGGCTCTCATTGAGCACGAAACACTGCACGAAGGAGAGCTAGTCGCGTACATTCGAGCGCTCGGCCTGAAGGTCCTCCCTGGCTGGAAGGCCCGGAGGCTGAAGTAGGGCTTTTCTAGGATACACCATTTCTAGTCGTATGTGGGCGAGAAACGCATCGGTCCAAGGCCCTGGGCGTCGCCACGTATTAGGCGAAAAGGCATCCCCTCGGGCATGCAGTTCGTCGGGCTGGACCTGCACAAGAAGTACACCGAGTTCGCCGTCATGGACGTCGCCGGCAACCTCCTGAGGCAGGGGAGGATAGAGAACACCCTGGACGAGATGAGGGAGTTCTCCGAGAGCCTCCCAGCGCAGTCGTCGATGGTCATCGAGTCCTCCTCCACCTGGTACTGGGCGCACAGGCTCCTATCAGAGAGGCACGACGTGGTCCTCTCCAACCCGCTCAAGAACAAGGCCATAGCGTCGGCGAAGATCAAGACTGACAAGGTGGACTCCATAATGCTCGCCACGCTCTTGAGGGGAGGGTTCGTCGCCGAGTGCTACGTGCCGCCGAAGGAGACCATAGAGCTGAGGGAGCTGGTGAGGTTCAGGGCCAACCTGGTCAGGGAGAGGACCAGGCTGAAGAACAGGGTGCACGCCTACCTGCTTCAGAACAACATCAGGGTCGAGGCCCGCCCCTTCACCAAGGGCTTCGTCGAGGAGGTCAGGAAGATAGACGACCCCCGCGTGAAGAGCTACCTGAGGCTGATCGACGGCCTCAACGCGGAGATCAGGGACGCGTCGAAGACCATCCGGGAGAGGGCGGAAGAAGGCGAGGACACCCGGCTCCTGATGACGATACCCGGGGTCTCCTTCTTCTCCGCCCTGCTGATCTCGAGCGAGATAGGCGAGGTCACGCGGTTCGAGGACTCGGCGAGCCTGGTGGCTTACTCAGGGCTCGCTCCTTCGACCCACTCGTCAGGAGGGCACACCTACCACGGCCCCATCATGAAGTCTGGGAGCAGCTACCTGCGGTGGATGATGGGCCAGTGCGCCAGGATCCACATGCGAGCGGAGCCGGGCGGGACGGTCGCGACGTTCTATCAGAGAATCAGGAGGAAGAAGGGGGACCAGAAGGCCATAGTGGCGGCGTCGGCCAAGCTGCTGAAGATCGTGTACTGGGTCCTCAAGGAGAAGAGGGCGTATCACAGTTGAGGGGTATGGCTGCGAGCCTGTTATTGAGGGTCGAGCCTCGGATTTCTATTCGCAGTAGGCCCCATCAACAAGGTGTCGGAGGTGCGATAGTGGGGGCGAGCCCCGGATGGGTAATTGGTATAGCCCGCGTCCTTCGAACCAACCTTAAATCAAGCCCACATGGGTATAACGCCGCAGGCCGAACCAGCACGTGAAAGCCTGTCTGGAGGTCGGAGAGGGTGGCACTGGCGCCTTCATTCCCGAACTTCCAGGCTGCTGGGTCTTCGCCAGGAATGAGGAGAGGGCGCTGGCCAAGGCGAAGTCAGCGGCGTCAAACTGGTACGCCTGGGCGAAACGCCATGGGGAACCGGTCGCTCCTCCCACCAAGATCAAGGTCGAACCCTCCGAGGTGCTGCGCGTAAGCTACAACCCCGTCGAAGCGGGGAAGCCCGAGCCGCTCTTCTGGTCAGAGGTCCTTCCTGTCACCCGTCAGGACATCGGGAGAACCCTCCGTCTGATGAACCATTCCCGAAGGGACCTCCTGGAGCTGTGCAGGAACCTGGATAACAGCAGGCTCCGCCGGAAGCCGAATGGGGGGCCAAGGACCATCGGGAAGTGTCTTAGGCACATAGCCAGCGTCGAATGGTGGTACATCACAAGGCTGGACATAGACCTCCCCACGGACTTTCCGAGGGACCTCTTCGACCTCCTCCAGTACACAAGGGACCTGGCCGAAAGGGAGCTGAAGAGGCTGACAAAGGAGCAGCGGACACGAATCTTCCAGCCCCATAGCGACCCC
>JAJYNM010000019.1 GCA_021786335.1 archaeon | reverse complement strand
CTTCCCCATCGCGGTGCACCACAGCTCCCTTTCGAAGGCGACCCGGGAGGCGGTCGAGAAGGGCCTCAAGGAAGGCAAACTGCTCGGGGTGATCTGCACGAGCAGCCTCGAGCTCGGCATAGACATTGGGTTTCTGGAATACGTGGTCCAGTACAACTCCCCCAGGCAGGTCACGAGGCTGATCCAGCGGGTAGGGAGGAGCGGACACAGAATCGGGCAGGTCTCCAACGGTCTCGTCATCACCCAGGACTCGGACGACACTCTCGAAGCGGCGGTCCTTTGCCGCAAGTCTGTCATGGGAGAGCTTGAGCCCCTTGAGCCGGTCTTCAACCCCTATGACGTCGCGATACACCAGGTGGCCGGGCTCCTCATCGAGCAGACGAGCTGGAACTTCGACGACCTGATGGCGCTCTTCAGGCGGAGCTACGCCTACGCGGACCTGGACGCCGAGAGGCTGAAGAAGGTCCTCGTGTACATGAGGGAAAGGTATCCGAGACTCGCCTATTACAGCGAGTCTGACGGGAAGGTGTTCCGAGCCCGGGACGTCAAGCCTCTCTTCTCCTACTACTTCGACAACCTTTCGATGATCCCTGACGAGAAACAGTATCTGGTCATCGAAGGTGACAACTTCGTCGGTACCCTGGACGAGGCCTTCGTCTCGGAATACGGGGAGGTCGGAGTGAAGTTCGTCGAGGCGGGGAGGTGCTGGAAGGTGGAGCAGATCTATGGAAACAAGGTCTACGTCAAGGCTGAAGAAGACCCTACCGGAGCCGTCCCGAACTGGGTCGGGGACGAGATACCCGTCCCAAGGGAGGTCGCCGCCGAAGTTGGCGCAGTGAGGAGGAGGTACGCCGAGGAGCTCTCAAAGGGGACCGAATCAAAGTACTTGGACGAGCTGGTACGGACATACCCGGTCTCCCGGGCGGTCCTCGAAGAGTCACTGAAGGAAGTGGCCGAGCAGTACGAGGCGAAGCTACCCATACCTTCGGAGAGGCTAATCACCATCGAGAAGTGGGACAGGTTCCTGGTGGTTCAAGCCGCCTTTGGTCATCGGGTGAACAGGCTGCTCGCCAGGGTCATCGGGCACATCGTCTCGGAGAGGATTGGGCAGTCGGTGGCGGTGCACCAGGACCCCTATCGGATAGTCATAGAAGCTGATGTTTCGCCCGCCATGGTGCTCTCGGTCATCGAGGAACTCCACAAACTCAATCTGGGAGTGGCGACCGAAAAGGCGGTAGAGAGAAGCGGAATCTTCAAGCGGAGGCTGATACACGCGGGGAAAAAATGCGGTGCCATAGCCAAGGATGCGGACTACGCCAGCGTCTCGATTCCAGGGATCATCGAGGCGCTCAGGGACACCCCGGTCTACGAAGAGGCGATGAGCGTGATCTTCCACGACGACTTCGACCTGGCAGGGGCGTCTGACGTGGTCGGAAAGATCCATGCCGGGGCCATCGAGGTCAAGCTGGTGGAGTACGAAGCACTCACCCCCATAGCGCGCATCGGGGTCGAAGAGATCAGCAGGAGGGGGGAGATCGTCTCGCCCGAGAGGCTCAGGGCCCTTCTCAATCAGTCCACGAGGGCCAGGATTAACGCGACGTTCTTGGTGGCAGTCTGCACTAACTGCTGGAACTTCCTCGAACTCAGGAAGGTCGTCGACCTGGAGGGGCTCGACAGGTGCCTCGCCTGCGGCAAGGCCGCCATCGGGCTCTCGACCGACTCCTACGAGAACGTCTTCTCCCTCGCGATGAAAGCGAGGAGCAGGTCGGACCTCCGTGGAAGCAAGCAGAAGCTGGTGGAGTCGCTCAGGAAGTCGTCCGAACTTAGGGCCGAGTACGGCCACGCCGTTGACATACTGGTCGCCGGGAGGGGCATCAGGCTGGCCGACGCCTCGGCCCTGGCCGCGAAGATGAGGAAGGAAGGGAGGGACGTGATCGAGCTGGTGATAGAGGGCGAGAGGGAAGCGCTCCGCAGGCGCTACTTCTTCGCTGCTTCCTGAGCGCGCGAAAGGATCAGGGTCATCAGGGTCTTCTCGTCGACTTCGGCCCGGGTCCTCCACCCTATGTGCAGCATCCCCTTATCGTCCTGGTCGAGGTACCCCCTCTTGACGTACCTGTCCAGGGAGTAGTCGACGCGCCACTTCGGGAACTTTTCACGGAGGAACTGCTCGACCTCGCGCCGGGAGACGCGCCCTGACTTCGAGTTGACGAAGGCGATGCTGGCCGCGAGGACGGCAAGGTCGTCGATGCGTATCCCCGACGTCTCCGCTTCGCTGATCGTCGGCGGCTCTTTGAACCTCAAAAGGAACCGCGACGAGTCGTCGGTGCCGTCCGGCCCCTTTACCTCGAACACCTCTAGCCCCATCGGCGCCACGTCTTCAGAGAGGACTTCGAGTATCTTGCGGTACTCGCGGCCCAGGTGCCTCCTCATCTCCCACCCCTTGACCCCCGGGTTCCGCCCGCGCTGAAGGACAAGCACCTGGAATGCCCTCCTCACCTTCCTCTCCAGCAGCGCCCTGTCTGCGGTCTCTGGCTCCATCAGCTGTCCCCCGTAATCGAGATGGCCACCGACTTCGGGGTCCCCTTTACCCTCTCGGCGAGCGCCATCGTCCAGATCTTCCCGGTGAGGGGCTCGGTCTTCAGCAGCGCCCTCCCCTCGCTTATGAGGAAGGCGAGCATGTACGCCCTCCTGACCTTGGCCCCATAGCTTTCGCCCTCTATGAACTCGCGGTAGTCCAACCATTCGCCGTTTGACTTTTGAAGGAGCTCGTCGTAGAGGCGGGTCAGACCGAGTTCAAACTCTTCAGCGGTGAAGACGCCGAGGCTGACCAGGTCTGAATATTCTACGACTCCGGGGATGATCCCGTATGTGCCGAACTGGTTCTTGAAGCGCTCCGACATGGGGGTCAGCTCGCGCCAGTAGACGAAGGCCTTCTCGAGCCCGCGGGAGGACAGCTGGTCCACCTGGGCGATCGGGTGCCAGCTCTTCACGAACGCCTCCGAAAGGGTCTCCTTGTGGAGTAGCTTCAGCTTCAGTTGGATGAGCAGCGGGTCTATGTAGAGGGCGCTGGCCCTCTGCTTAAGCCACTGGTCCTGGAGCTTCACTATCTGGGCGAGCTCGAGCATCGCTTCCGAGTCGACGAGCAACTCACCGAGGAACTTCAACTCGGGGAGGCGCTGCTTCAGGAGCAGTATCTTCTCCCTGATGTCTACGTCGAAGGGGTTGGCGCTGCTCGTCTCCACGTCACGGCAGAGCTCTATCACCCTCAGATAGTCGTCGAGCTTCGTCTGTTCCACTCACTTCAGCTCCTTGACCTCTGACCCGCCGTGCACTGCCTGGACAGTTATGACGTGGGCGCTCTTGTCGAATACGGTGAGGATGGAGGGGGTTATCACGATGTATTGTGACGCTTCTCTCTGCTTCATCTGAGAGAGTATCATCTTGAACATTGCCTCCCTGTTTTTGGGGTCCATGTGTATGTCGAACTCGTCGAGCGCCCTCAGGGGAGAGACGATCCTCGCCTGCAGCGACAGGAGAAAAGCCATCAGCGCCACCGACCGTTCGCCTCCGCTCTGCGTGAACGGGTCGAGGGTGGAGGGCGCGCCGCCTCGGAACCCCACGTAGAGGTCGAACCCGGCATCCTCGATGGCGTCGGCCTGCTCGAGCTTGATGAACCCGCTGGCGTCGGCGGCCGAGAGCACCGCCTGGTAAGCGGGATCCACCGTCTCTACAAGGTCCTCCATCGCCTTCTTCCAGACTTCCTTGCGCGACCCGAGCTCCACGAGCATCGACTTCTTGTTATCCTGGAGCTTGGCAAGCTTGACCTTGAGCTCCTCGATGTTCCCGGAATAGTCGTTGTAGATCTTCTCAGCGTCGTCCGGGACGTCCTGCATCTTCTGGATGTGGGCCGAGACCAGCTTCAGTTCCTCTGACACTTCGTAGGGCTGCCTGACGGTCTCCATCCTTGCACCTGCGTTCTCCAGGTCGGGCGCGAGCTTGTCCAGCTCGGACCTGTACTCCTTGGCGCTCCGCTCGAGGTCGTGAAGATCTGACTCGGTCACCCTGATTTTGTATGTCAGTACCTCCGCCTTCACCCTGAACGAGATGTAGCTGTCAGTGGTCCGTTTGATCAGCTCCTCGGTCCTGGTGATCTCCGGCTGGAGCGAAGACACCTCCCTGTCGAGCTCCCCCCTCCTGCGCTTCGCGTCTTCTTCTGCGGCCTCCCCCTTTTTCTCGACGTATTCGGCCAGGTCCTTCAGCCTCTTCCCGCTCTTGTCCCCGCCCTTGGCCAGGAGCTCGTCTATGGTGTTCGAGAGCCCCGCCATGTCCTCCTTTATAGAACGATAGGCATCCCTTGCCGATTCGTCCTTTGCCTTCTCTGACTCCGCCCTTATGAGCGCGTAGTACAGCTTCCTGAGCTCGACCTGCTTGTCGAGCAGATTCTGGTGCGTCTGCTCGGCGTCGGCCGTCACCTCGGCCTGCTGGGACTTCAAATCCTCCAGCGCTCTGGTCTTCGACATGATCTTCTCCTCGGCCACCTGGAGCGCTTTGCTCAGCTTGGCTTCAGTGCTCCACAGGAGCTCCTTGGAAAGGAGGTCTCTGTGCTCGACCTGCTTCCTCTTCTCCTGATAGCGGTCGTACACCTGCTTCCAGTATTCCAGCGCCTGGTTGGCGTTGTCGATCAGCTGAAGGAGTGAGCTCTCCTCCCCGACGAGGCCGCTTAGCTCCTGTTCGGCGAGCAGAATCCTCTGCCTGTACTCCGAGAATCCGACCGCTTCCTCGACCATCCTCAGCCTTTCCTGGGGGGTGACGGCGCCCAGCTCTTCGATCATCCCCTGGTGCATTATGATCAGCAGGTTGTCGGGGTTGATGCCGAACTCGCGGAGCAGCCTGACCACTTCGCTCTTATCAATCTCCTTGTAGTCTGCCTCGAACCAGTAGGAACCGTCACGCCTGAGGTAGCGGCTCAGCATGAACGTGTCGGACTTCGAATATGGTATCGGCCTGTGGCCTGCCTTCGCGGAGTTGTCAAAGACGAGGGAGACCCGGGCTATCTCTTTGCCCCTTCGGATGAGGTCCGAAAGCTTCCGGGAGCGCTCGGTGTACGCTTGGCCTAAGGCGACTGAAATCGCCAGAAGCACCGAGGACTTGCCTGCCCCGTTGGGACCGACTATCAGGTTCAGCCCTTCACGGAGGGGGATCCTGGCATATTCGTAACTCATGAAGTTCTCAAGGATGATCTCCTTGACGGTCGTGAGATGGGATGGCCTCTCCTGGGAGACCTCTTTGACGCGGCGGGACAAGCTTACAGGCTGCGCGAACCCTGGGCGCATTTAGACATTGCTGACCGCGAAGCCGATATTCACTTTCGGCCACCCCTCTCTCGCTACTCCTTAAATCGGCGGGAGCCCTCCGGAAGGTGTTTGCCCAACGAGAAAGCGTTCGAGTCCCTCGCGCCGGCTGTGAGGGAGTTTCTGGCTGACACCGACATTAGGGATCCGACCCCCCCGCAGGTGAAGGCGTGGCCACTCATCGCCAGAAGGAAGGATGTACTGGTGGTGGCCCCGACCGGGTCAGGGAAGACCGAAGCGGCCCTCCTCCCGCTGCTGAGCAGGCTGGTGCGCGAGGGGCACGGGGAGGGCATCTCTCTCCTCTATATCACGCCGATGAGAGCCCTGAACAGGGACATGCTGAAGAGGCTCCAGGGATGGTGCGCTAAGCTCGGGCTGACGGTGGACATAAGGCACGGCGACACTCCCCAGACGCAGAGGGCAAGGCAATCGGCGCACCCTCCTGATGTGTTGGTAACGACGCCCGAGACCCTTCAGGCCGTCCTCCCCGGGAGAAGGATGAGGGAGAACCTCTCCCACCTGAAGGCCGTCGTCGTCGACGAACTGCACAACCTTGTAGAGAGCAAACGTGGGGTCCAGCTCTGTGTGGGTCTTCAGCGGCTCAGGGAGGTCTCGCCTGACTTCCAGCTCGTCGCGCTTTCTGCTACGATTGGGACCCCCGATGTAGCAGCCGCCTTCCTCTTCGGGAGCCGGCCTAGGACTCTGGTGAAGGCGGACGCCCCCAAGGAGTTCTCGTACGCCATCGAATACCCCGTCCCCGATCCGTCGAGCCAGTCGGCCGCGAAGGAGACGTACTCCGCTCCCGACCTCGCGGCAAGGCTCTCCAGGATAAACTCCCTGATCGACGGGCACACATCGACCCTGATCTTCGTCAACAGCAGGACCCTTGCCGAGATGATGGGCGAGAAGTTCGCGAGGCTGAGGAGCGACGTGGGGGTACACCACGGCTCGCTTCCAAGGGAGGAGCGAGAAAGGGTCGAACGGGCATTTAAGTCTGGCGAACTGAAGGCGCTCGTCTGCACCAGCACCCTAGAGCTTGGCATAGACGTCGGCTTGGTCGACCTGGTGGTGCAGTACATGTCTCCGAGGCAGGTGACAAGCTTGGTCCAGCGCGTCGGCAGGAGCGGCCACAGGCTCGGAAAGGTGTCGAAGGGGGTCCTGGTGACCGTGTCGGCAGACGACATACTGGAGTCGTCGGCCGGCATAAACTCTGCGAACAGGGGGAGGATCGAACCGACCCGCCCCTACGTGAACTCCCTGGACGTTCTGGCGCACCAGATCGCAGGCTACCTTATGGACTTCGAGGCTATGGAGCCAGGCAGGATGCTGGCCGAGATCAGGAAGGCAGCCCCGTTCATGAGCCTGACTGAAGACGCGTTCTTCCGCACGGCGAGCTATCTCTCCGAGCTCGGGAAGATTAGATTCGACGGCAAGACACTCGTGAGGACGAGGCTCACCCGGGAATACTATTACGAGAACCTATCAATGATCCCGGACGAGACCCGTTACCTGGTGGTCGACGTCTCCACCAACCAGACCGTCGGGATACTCGGCGAGGAGTTCGTCCTCCTCAGGGCGAAGGTGGGAGTCCATTTCATCATCAAGGGCAAGGTCTGGCAGATAGAGCAGATAGCTGACGACAGGAAGATCTACGTCACCCCCGTCGAGGACCCCCTTGCTGCCGTGCCGGGGTGGGACGGGGAGATGCTGCCGATACCATACGAACTTGCGGCCGAGACGGGGCGGTTGAGGAGGGAGATTTCAGAAGCCCTCGACCGGGGGAACGAGGCCGTGGAGTCGGTCGAGAAGAAGATCCCTGGAGAGGAGGCTGCGCGGGCGCTGGTGGTCGACCAGATCGCCGAACACAAGAAGATGGGAGCCCCGGTACCGTCGGACAAGCTGGTACTCTTCGAAGGGTTCGGGAAGTACCTAATCGTACACCTCTGCTTCGGAGAGTCGGTGAACCGGACGTTCGCCTACGTGTTCGAGGAAGTGCTTTCGAGGCGGGGGCTGGTCAGGGTCTGGTGGCTCGACGGTTATCGGCTGCTGATGGAGCTCACGACGGACACCGAGGAGCTCGACCTCAAGGCGATGGCGAAGGAGCTGATGGGGCTGACCCCGGAACAGCTGGAAAGGACCTACGCGGTGGCCGCCCAGAGGAACTTCCCGTTCCCGGCCAGGGTAAAGTTCGTGGCAGAGCGGTTCGGCGCCCTGAAACGGGGGAAGCTCATCGCACACCCGAACCTGTGCTCGCTCCCGACGAGGTTCGAGAAGACCCCCATCTTCGAGGAGGCGTTGCAGGAGACAGGGAGAGACCTCATCGACATTGAAAGGGGGAAGCAAATCCTGGTGGAGGTCGCCGACGGGGGGATAGCGGTGGACGCCTATCAGGCGAGAGACAGGCCGACCCCCATCGCCTACAGCCTCCTCTACAGGTACCTTGAGGTCCCGGAGGCGGTCGCCCCCGACTCCCTCGGCAGGTCGTCATACCAGAGGATGAAGGCGAGCATATTCGGCACCGAGGTGAGCCTCCTATGTGTGAAGTGCGGTGCGGACCAGGGGCAGACCAAGGTCGGAGACATCCCGGAGGAGCCCCGATGCGGCGCCTGCGGCTCGGGGTTGCTGGTGCCCTGCTACTGGGGGACGGCCAAGCTGACCGACCTCGTGAAAAAGAGAGAGATGAAGGCGCCGCTCAACGACGAAGAGAGGTCCGAGCTGGCCAGGGCCAGGAGGGGGGCTGACCTCGTCCTCTCATATGGGAAGAAAGCCGTGGTTGCCCAGACGGTCTACGGGATAGGGCCACAGACGGCATCTAGGATTCTGGCTGAGATGCACGACGACGAAGAGGCGTTCTATGGGGATCTGCTCGAGGCAAAGATACGCTTCGTCACCACCAGGCAGTACTGGGGCAACTGAAAAGTCATTAACAGGAGACACTGGGGTCAGGCCAGATTGGTTCTAGCAGGGAAGGTCTTCCTCGTGAGGGAGAACTACGAGCTCGACACGCTGGCTGACAAGCTGAAGTCGTTCAGGATAGAGACTGAGACGAGCGTCGAAGACAAGGAGTTCAAGCTTGTATCTGAAATCACCGATCTGAGCGAGGGGAAGGGGTCCCTGGAGGGCAAGTTCTCCTTCGACTCGGTCTTCGTGGTCCCGCACCGTGGGGAGCCTGTCCCGGTCCCGCGGACCTACGAAGCCCCCTTCGCCTTCAGCATGCACAAGGACAGGATGTTCCTGACGGTCTACGATAAGAAGAGCAGGGCGAACAACATCGCGAACGAGATGAGCAAGGCGGTGTTCATGAGCCTCGGCCAAGTGGTGGAAGCCAGGATCGACCCCGAGACCCTGAGGAAGTTCCACGAAGCCAACTTCGAGGACACCAAGGTGATATTCTATTCGGAAGTGGACCTGCCGAACATCACCAAGCTTTCGCTCTACGGCGCCGAGCTCGGCAACACCAGCCTTTACAGTGACTATTTGACCCATGGGAAACTGTGGTACATAGTCTTCAAGAGCAAGGCCTACGGCTATGTGTTCGGGCTGACCAGGAACTGCATACTCACCGGTTTCAGCAAGATGGAGCTGTCCGAGTTCAAGGACTTCGTCGACGCCCAGGTGCTCCCGCTCATCGCCTAGCTTGCTCAAGATAGTCCCAGGCGACGCGGCGCTCATCTTCTCGACCGCTGAGTCGAAGACTCTTCTGGTCTCAGACCTGCATCTTGGGCTCGAGAAGGAGATGGCGAAGAAGGGGTTCCGCCTCCCGGCCTATTCGGTGAAGATGGTGGAACGGGTGAAGCGGATAGCGGACACCTACGGCGCGAAGAGGCTCGCCGTGCTTGGGGACGTCAAGCACACGGTCGGGAAGGTGGAAGACATAGACTGGGGGGTGATACCCTGGTTCTTCGACACCATGCTGGACCTGTTCGAGGCGGTGGAGGTGGTCCCCGGAAACCACGATGGCAACATCAAGACGGTGCTCCCGCCCAGGGTCAAGCTGGATCCGTCGCAAGGGACGGTGCTGGGGGAGGGGAAGAACAGAATCGGGGTGGCGCACGGCCACGCCTGGCCGTCGGAGGCAGCGATTGCAACGAGGAACCTGGTAATCGGCCACTCACACTTCACCTACGAGACGCGCGACTCGTTCGGGTCGAGGACGAGGGAGTCTGTCTGGGTCACCGCGGAATTCGACGTAGCCGAACTGATGGAGGGGGCGGGCTACAGGTCGAAGTTGAAGGGCAAGGGAAAGCTGACTGTGATGCCCCCGTTCAACAGGCTGGTGGGGGGTCAGCCCATCAACCGGAGCAAGTCTTTCCAGTTCGGGCCGGTGCTCTCGTCGAGGTCGCTGAGCCTAGAGAAGGCGGACATATTCCTCACGGACGGGACGAGGGTGACCTAGCTCGGTCAGCCGCCGATGGCGCTTATGACGAGCTTCTCCAGGGATGATTCGCCGACGGCCCCGATGACCGCGTCCATGGGCTGGCCGTTCCTGAAGATCATGAAGGTCGGGATTGAGAACACCTGGTAGCGAGAAGAGATTCCCATCTCCTCGTCCACGTTCACCTTTGCGAAAGTGACCTTGTCGGAGTACTTCCTCGCGAGCCTGTCCACGACTGGGTCCATTATCCTGCAGGGGCCGCACCAGACCGCCCAGTAGTCGACGAAAACCGGTTTCGGCCCCGACACGACCCTGTCGAAGTTCTCTTCGGTAAGCTTCATCGCAGTTTCTGATTGGTTGCGCTCTTGTGACATTATGCCATCAGCCTCGGCTGCGCGGACCTCGATGTATATTTAAAATTGGGGGAGCGTCGAGAAGATTTGAATTGGGCAGCGAGTTGGTGGCGAAGATATCGAGGAGCCTGGTCCTCCAGGAGCCGGCCACCAGGGGGCAGCGGCTGGCAGCGGTCTCCATCATAATCAATTACAGGGAAAGGCCGAGCGTGCTCCTGATCAGGAGGGCGGAAAGGAGCGGGGACCCGTGGTCGGGGCAGATCGCCTTCCCCGGCGGGAAGATGCAGGATGGAGACAGGACCGCCAGGGGCACGGCGGTCAGGGAGACCATGGAGGAAGTGGGGCTCGACCTGACTTCATCTTCAGACTTCCTCGGCTATGGGAGGCTCACCACGACCCACACCGGGACCATGGACGTGGTCCCGACGGTCTTCCATCTCAGGAAGGGGGTCACCGTGGTGCCGAACGGGGAGGTCGCCTCATTCAGGTGGGTCGGGCTTGGTGTCCTTGCCTCCCCGGGAGCCAGATCGAGCTTAATGATGACGTTTCAGGGGAGCCAGATGGAGTTCCCCGCCCTGAAAGTGGGGGACTACACGGTCTGGGGCCTGACGCATAGGATTCTCACCTCCCTGCTTACGGGAGCCTGAAGGTTGCCTAGTCCCGGTTAAGGTAATCCATTATCTTCTCTAGGACGTGTGGATTCTCATGGAAGTACTCGGCCAGCTTCTCCATCCGTCGCAGGGTGCTCGGGTGCACGTGGTGCTCGATTCCTTCGGTGTCGACATAAGCCGTCTGAGGGTCCACCCCGAGCATGGTGATGAGGTCAGAAATGACCTGGTGCCGCTTGATGACTGATCTAGCCACCTTCTCACCAGACGGGGTGAGCCGCATCCCTCGATACCGCTCGTGCTCTAGATACCCCTTCTTGGCAAGGTTGGCTACCATGCTCGAGACCGTAGGCGGTTTGACGCCCAGCCGGTCCGAGATGTCGGAGGCGCTCACGTATCCCTTCTCCTCATGCAGGTTGTATATCGCCTCCAGATAGTCCTCGAGCCTCGATAAATCCCTCCCGGGCTGCGCGATGGTAGCCAAAACTCCTCCCTTCAGGGGGATGGCCTTCGGATAAAAAGCGTTCCCCGCCGGCCAAGTTTGGCGGGCAACCAAATGTGAGAGGCCCCTTGAGATGTTAGGCGTGTCTAATTTATATATCAACCAGCGGGGATTCGACCTTGTCATACATGAGGTGGCCGTTTAGAAGGACTCCGATCACGTCCATGAACATGCCTCAGGGAGGCGATGGGGACAATTCAGGGCAGCTGAGGCCCTCGAGTCCTCTTCTCCTATCGCTGAAGCAGTTCCTTCTGTGGGTCGGTCCCGCGCTGATGGTGTCGATAGCATACATGGATCCTGGCAACTACGGCACAGACCTCGCGGCAGGGGCAGGCTACAAGTACACACTCCTGTGGGCGGGGTGGCTCGCTTCCGGAATGGCGATGCTGCTTCAATACCTTTCAGGTAAACTCGGCATTGCGTCGGGCCATCATGTGGCGGAGTTAGTAAGACGGTCGTTCGGCGGGAAGAAACGGTATGTGATCCCGTACTGGCTCGCGGCAGAGGCAGCAGCGGCAGCCACTGACCTGGCAGAATATCTGGGGACAGTGCTGGGGCTGAACATACTGTTTCACATCCCGCTCATTTACTGCGCCATATTCGGCGCCCTCGACGTCATCATATTGCTGACCATGATGACGAGGAGATTCCGTCTGATCGAGCAGTATTTCGCTGTCCTCATCAGCGTTCTTGTGATAGGGATATTTTACGACCTGCTTGTCATAGGACACTTCGACATCGCACAGATCGCATACGGTTCTGTGGTCCCGCTTGCCCCGGGCAATACAGCGCTTTTCATCGCGGTAGGAATGATTGGGGCGACTGTGATGCCCCACGCTCTCTTTGTCCACTCTTGGCTTTCGAAGAACAAAATGGACCTCCTTGGTGCCCCAGTCAGCGGAAGGACGGAAGCACCATCAATCAAGGACATACCGATTGCAGCGACCGAAGTACGTCACACGTACACCCCCGAGCAAATGCATAGAACGAACAGGCTCCATCGAAATGAAACCATCATCGCCCTCGCGATAGCAGGGGTGGTGAACGCTGGAATACTCCTTGTCGCCATTCCTCTCTACCACGGCAATGGAGTGAATGCCAGCCTGACGGTGCAAACTTTCGTCGCAGGGATGAGCCAGATTTATGGGCCCGCTATTGGCATCCTCTTCGCGTTGACCCTGCTCGCATCTGGACTTTCTTCATCCGCGCTTGGTACCATAGCAGGACAGGTCATCATGGAGGGCTTGATTGGAAAGCGCGTGAACATTTGGGCGAGAAGAATCATCACGAGAGCTGTCAATGTTTTCCCCACAACGATAGCCATTCTATTCGGACTGAGCCCGCTGGTCTTGCTGATTTACAGCCAAGTGATTCTGAGCCTGATGATTCCACTGCCTATGATTCCTCTGGTATACTACACATCGAAGACGAAGTTCATGGGAGATTTGGTCAACAAGAGGTTCACGGTTGCGTTGGCCTTGGTGACAGTGGCGCTCATCCTTTCCTTTAACAGCCTGCTACTGATTACTCTTTTCTAGGCAGCTGGCCCCTACTTCCCGTATCCTCCATTTCGGTCCTCTGCCGGCCGACCTCACCCAACTCAAAGGGGAAGACTATCCACTCGCTGACGACTTCCAAGAAGTAGTCAGGCTCCGCCCTGCTCCAGGGCTTCTTGAACATCACGGCGGTCTCTAGAGACCTAGGTCGCTGATCTTCAAGGTATTTCTTGAGGAAGACGATGGTGTCTCCCTGGTCCACAAGGTCGTCTACCAGCAGAACGTCCTTCCCCTCGACCCCCTCCACGAGGGTGGAGAGGATCCGAGGAGCGGTCCGTTGGCCGATGTTGTTATACGATTTTACGTTCACGAAATCTATCTTTACGTTCAGGTGGTCTGACACGACCATGGCCACCGGAATGCCTCCCCGAGCGATGCCCACCACAAGGTCATAGTGTTTTCCGTTGGCTCTGACCTTCTCTGCTAGTGCCTCGGCCAGGTTGCCGTACTCAGACCAGCTGATGTACCTGAAATTAGGCATCTCTAGCGGGGCTGGAGCTCTAGGATAGATAACCGTTCGAGGGTAGTTTTACTGGCATCCGCTGAGATGGGCCGGGGCGGATTCGAACCACCGACCATGGCGCGCTGTGCGTTTCGCCGTGTAAGGGCGACGTCCTGACCAGGCTAGACGACCGGCCCGTTTTCAACCGGGATTTCGACGTGTAATAAGCCTTGGAGACCAAAAATCGGGAGCAGGTTTTAACGCACCTCGGTGGCGCCTATGGGCGGGACTCATGGCGACCAGGACAACCATCTTAGAAATCAGGGCGAGGCAGGTTCTGGACTCGCGCGGAAATCCAACCGTGGAGGCAGAGGTCACGACAAGTAGAGCCATGGGGAGGGCCAGCGTCCCCTCCGGGGCCTCTAAGGGAAAGCACGAGGCACTCGAGCTCAGGGATGGTGGCGAAGAGTTCCATGGCAAGGGAGTCATGAAGGCCGTGGCCAACGTCAACGGGGTGCTCCGACGCGGGCTCCTGGGCCTCGGAGTGGATGACCAGCGTGGCCTGGACCAGAAGATGATTTCGCTGGACGGCACACAAGACAAGAGCAGACTGGGGGCCAACGCGATGCTCGCCGTCTCCATGGCCTCGGCGAGGGCTGCAGCCAATTCAAACAAGGCTAGCCTCTTTGCCCAGCTCAGGAAGTCAGACCAGTACACCCTCCCTGTGCCGATGATGAACGTCATCAATGGAGGAGAACATGCGGGGAACAACCTGGCGATTCAGGAATTCCTCATCGAGCCCGTAGGGGCGTCGTCTTGCGCCGAGGCAATCCGCATGGGGTCTGAAGTTTACCAGTCGCTGAAGTCGATTCTTTTGTCGGAGCACGGGAGGAGTGCCATCAACGTAGGCGACGAAGGAGGGTTCGCCCCTCCGCTTAGGCTGACCCGCGATGCGCTTGTGTCCATAAGGAAGGCGGTTTCGGCTTCAGGCTACAGCGAAGAGGACGTCAGGTTAGGCGTTGACGCTGCGTCTTCTACATTCTATGGTGAGAAGGACAGGAGCTATAAGATGGACGGCAAAACGATGAGCGAAGCCGCACTGGAAGACTACTATGCGCGGTTGAGGGACGAGTTCGCCCTCCTCACGATTGAGGACCCGTTCCAGGAAGAAGCGTTCGAAGCGTTCGCGTCGATAACCAAGAGGCTGGGAGGCAGGACCAAGGTGATCGGCGACGACATCTACGTGACAAACGTGGCGAGGATGAAATTAGGTATTGAGAAAAAAGCGACCAATGCAGTCCTGATCAAGCTTAACCAGATAGGCACCGTTTCCGAGACCGAGGACGCCATCGGACTCGCCCGCAAGGCAGGATGGACTGCCATCGTCTCGCACCGGTCCGGCGACACCGAAGACCCCTTCATCGCGCACCTCGCGACGGCGTTCGCGGCGAACTTCATCAAGACTGGCGCCCCCGCAAGGGGCGAGAGGGTGGCGAAGTACAACGAGCTACTTCGGATCGAGGAAGAGCTGGGTTCTAAGGTCCACTATGCGGGCAAAGACCTCGGCTAACCCGTCGGGGCGCTTCGAAAGTCGTAGGCTTGTACTCAGGAGCCACTGATTGCCATAGTTCCAGAATGAGGCGCAGGGGGTGGGAATTCCGCCCTTCCGGGATTCGAACCCACGAGTCCCGTTAGAGACACAGGCTTAGCAAGCTTGCGCCCATCAGGCTGCGCCTTACCAGGCTCCCCGTCCAGGACTCTAGGCTACCCCTGCGCAAGGTGACTAGCGAATCCAGAGTGTTAAAAACGTGAGCGGCGGTGGTTCCCTCGGAGTTCACCATCGCTCTCCGATCCCTTCTCGCCGAGTCGGGAATCCCCCACGTAGACGAGGCAGCGTGGCCACGTCGCCATAGGGCTGCTCCCTCCCGGACCTCGCCCGGTTCGGCAATCAAGAGTCAGGCCCTCTCCTTCG
>JAJYNM010000058.1 GCA_021786335.1 archaeon | reverse complement strand
ACTAGGCGACATCGTCGTCACGTTGACGCCGGCCATGTCGGTGATACGCAACGTCAAGCAAGGCTTGGTGGGCGTGTTGCCAGAGGCCGAGAACGAGATCGGCGAGATCTCTGGTCTGCTCAGCAGCATCCTGGTGGACGCAGGGACCGTAGGTGGGTACTCCCTCAACTTCGAAGCCGCCAACGAGGACGCCGAGAAGATCTTGGCCGAGGCCTCGGCCGTGGCGGAGACGCGCATGCGCGAGAAGTTCCCGGACATCCCCTCGTCTCTCCCGTCTGCCGAATCTGCTTCCACCGAGGGTGCCTCGTACTAGACGGGGACCCTCGCTCCTTTGTTTTCAGAGCGTGCAAGACGGCGCTAGAAATCCCGGAATCCCGTCCCAACCAAAACTGCGGTGGATAAGGAGACCCCCAGCGCGACCAAGAGCCTCCCAGCCCCAGTGGCGTCAGCGCCCAGCGGCTCGTTAGGGACAGGGAAAGGGACCTAGAGTACGAGCGGGGCGAGCGTCGGGACGAACCTCCCACGGCGTGTTCGGACCACATGTCGCGCCGTCGTGTAGAGCGACTTTCGTCCACCGAAGCTGAAGAAACGCGGAACGCAGGAAGGATGGCGACAGCGATGGCGAAGTGACCACTCTGCGTCTCTCGCCACGCTTGCGGGACCGCGCCACTCAGAGGTCGAACTTGCCGCCGAGAGCGTATCTGGATGCTACCTTCTCGTCTAGGTCGACGCCAAACCCAGGCTCGTCCCCAAGGGTGATGTACCCGTTCTGGATCAACCTGTCCCCTCGCTTTACAATCTTCCCCCAGATGGGGACGTCGTGACCATGAAATTCGAGAACCCCTGAGTTGGGGATGGCGGCCATGAGATGCGCTTGTGCCATTGTCCCGATGGGGCTGCTTATGTTGTGCAGAGAGACTGTCACTTCCCCCATAGCAGCCATCTGCGAGATCAGCATGCATTCGAGGAGGCCCCCTGCTTTGGCCGCGTCCGGGGTGACAACCCGTATCCCTGTCTTGAGCACTTCGGCGAACTGATATCTCCCGTAGTGGTTCTCACCCGTCGCTATTGGGACGCTAGTAGCCGAAGTGACCTCCCTCAGTAGTGCCACGTTCTCAGGCGGGACAGGGTCCTCCAACCACATGACCCCGTGCTTTTCGATAGCCTTGGCCAGAGCGATTGAACTCTTCACGTCGTATTTCCAGTGAAGGTCGAAAAGGATGTCCGTGTCATCGCCCGCTCCCTTTCTAACAGCCGAGACAAGGTCGGCCAGGTACCCGACCTCTCTGTTGCTCAGCGAGCCGATCTCCTGTGAGTGGACGGTAGTGTAAGGAGTGGGGACATCGAGGTCGAACTTTATCGCGGTGTAACCTTCCTTCTTCATCTCCTTCGCTCTCGCCCCATACGCGGCCGGGCTGTACTCGTCAGAATAGTCCATGGGCGCGAGGCGTCCGTGGTGCGGGACGTTCTCCTCTCCCTTGGCCTCCTTCGCACCCGCTTCCTTCGCCCACTTGGGAGTGATAGGGACTACTATCCTGCTCAGGGATTCGAGGGACTTCCCCGCGTGAGTGTCGACATAAACGCGCACCCTGTCCCCGAACTTCCCCCCTAGCAGGTCGTAGACTGGCACGTTGAGGTTCTTCCCGAGGAGGTCCAGGATGGCGAGTTCGATGGCTGAGAAAGCATGGGAGCTCACCCCCCAGGGGCCGTGGGGGATGGCGGCCCACCTTAGCTTGTCCATAATCCTCCTCAGGTCAGAGGCGTCCTCACCTATGATGAGCGGGGAATACTCTTTCACTACCGATTCTAGCTGGGGCGCCGGGAAACCCTCGCCGATGCCGAACGAGTCCCCCGCGTATACTTTGACGAACGTCCACTGGTAGTTGCCCTCTACTGACGCCGCCTTGACGTCTGAGATTCTTAGCTTCATTTTTGAACAGTGACCGCCTAGAAGGAGTCTAGATTAACCTTAGCGGTCCTGGAAGATAAGAGCGGCGTCTGTATGAGCGACAAGGCTAACGAAGCAAGTATCTATTGTACCTCACGACGTTGTCAGGATCGTATGCAGGTATGATGCTCTTGCTCACCATCTTGAGATAAGAGTAGGCGCCAAGACATTCGCCAACGTCCTCCGCGATACCTATGGGGATGTTCTCCTCCAGGTTCTTCCAGGTGAAGGCTGAGTCGGTGATGCTGATGATGCCGTCCTTGGTCTGCAGGAGGACCGACATAGAACTCCTGTGGTGTCCTCCGGTCCATCTGACCGAGACCCCTTCGACTATCTCCTGGTCCTCGACTAGCCTTATCCTGTCCCAGGCATCTTCGAAGAGGAATTGGCGGACGTATTTGGGAAGAAACACGTCCCGAGAGATGAATGCCGACTTGCCTGGGGTCACAACGTCCTCGAACCAACCACGCATCGAGAAGTAAAGCTGGGCGTTCCGGAAGAGGTCCAGTCGCCCGACTGTGTAGTCTTGCACCGGGGTCACTACCACATGAGCCACGTCCGCCGGCCCTACGCCTGCCTTCTTCAGGGCGTTCTCAATCTTCTGATCCTCGGAGACAGTGAATTTGCATCTGTCGTCATTCGCCCACTTCTTGAGGAAGTTGTTCCGGTCCGTGAGGTCTTTGGGGAGCCCTGTGTTTACCAGAAGATACCCGTCCGCGGTATCTACGAGGAAGGAGTAGAAGGACAGTCTCACCCAGGCCCCGAACCCCTGCATCCAATACACTTCCGGGGCTGGAACATCGCCATGCTCACCGACCTTGAACATCCAGAGATTTTTGATCAACGGCTCCCGCACCTCTAAGGAACAAGCACGTAACGACCAAGGACCTCCCCCCGGTCGAGGCCTTCAATTGCTTCGTTGACGTCAGATAGCCGTTTCTTGACGATGTAGGAGTTTATCTTCCCGTCGGCTGCCATCTTTGTGACAGCGGCGAGCTCTTCGATGGTGCCGTAGTTGCTGCCGATGAGCTCGTGCTCCCAGACAGTGGTCCCGAAAGTAGGCATCACCAGGTTCTCGCCTTCCATGCCGACCTCTATTATGCATCCTCCCCCTTCCAGAATCTTCTCTATGTTCATTGTCGACTCCGCGGTCCCGACGAAGTCGACCGCTGCCCCCGCCCCCTCTCCATGCGTTTCCCTATCCACGGTCTCCCTCAGCTTCTCGGGGGTGATTCCTTCGTCAGCCCCGAGCTCCATGGCCCATTCCAGTTTTTCCTTCCGTCTTGATACTGCAACGATCTTCGAAGCCGGGGCGAGCGCCTTAACAAGCTGGATGGCGTAGCCAGCCAACCCCCCGACGCCGTAGAGTATCAGGAGAGAACCTGGTTCCGTCTTGCTCAATGCCTTCTTCACCGCCGAATAGGAGGTCACCCCGGCGTCGGCTAACGGCGCCGCTTCAGCGAGGTCGATGTCACCCGCACCGACCAGGAAGGATGAGTCTGGGACATACATGTATTCGGCATACCCACCGTAGTAGTATGACTGCCCCGGGATTTTCTGGTTCTTGCACAGCATCACATAACCCTGTCTGCAGTACCTGCAGGTCAGGTCCCCCCAGACAGCATAGACCACGACCTTGTCCCCTCTCTTGAATGCCTCGACTCCACCCCCCGTTTCGTATACCACGCCTGCGTTTTCATGGCCGAGGACGAAAGGCAGGACGTATCCAGGTCTTGGCTCCTTTCCCCGCCAGAGTCTGAGGTCTGTCCTGCACATCCCAGCCCCGCCCATCTTCAATACGACCCCCCGGTCACCCTCTCCGGGCTCTGTGACCTCGATTTCCATGGGCATGAGCGGCTTCCCGGCTTCCACCACAGCCATCGATTTAGACTTGACCGTCAACGGCGACGCTCAGTCCCCCTCTTGCTGGTGTCCATCTTCATCCTTTCAAGTTCGATGGCCTTGTTCAGCCTGACTCCGAACCCTGGCTTTCGGGTGAGTCTGACCTTCCCCCCCTGCGGGACGGGTTCGTCTAAGAGCAGGGGGTGGAACATCGGTACGACAGAAGCCGCATCCGGGGCCATCATGAGAAACTCAGCGAAAGGGGTGTTCTCCCTCGTCATCACGAAGTGGTAGCTGTACACGCTTGACCCGTGAGGGATGGTCAAGACCCTCCTGGAGTCGGCCAGGGAAGCGATCTTGAGGAGCTCGGTGAGGCCACCGCACCAGGTCACGTCCGGCTGGATGACGTCCGCCCCTCCCGTCTCGAGCAACTGCGCGAAACCATATCTCGTGTATTCGTGTTCCCCGGTCGCAACAAGAACCCCCGGAGGGACGGAGCGCCTCAGCTCTGCGTAATCGGAGTAGTAATCTGGGAGGAAGCACTCCTCTATCCACTTCAGTCCTTCGGGGGCCAGCCTGTGGGAAAGCTTCTTGGCGTATGGCAGGTCGAGGCTCATCCAGCAGTCGTACATCAACATGAATTCCTCCCCCACTCGGTTTCTCATCTCCTGGAAGGCTGATACGTTCTTCTTGAAACCCTCCTCCCCTTCTGCGGGAGAGTGTATCAGCGGAAGCTTTCCCCCCACGAATCCCATCTTCTTAGCTAGGTCAGGGCGGGGCCCCGTCGCGTACATGGGCATCTCCTCCCTGACCGTTCCTCCAATCATCTCACAGACCGGTTCGCTTCGCTGCTTGCCGAGGAGGTCCCAGAGGGCCAGGTCAACCGCAGATATCGCATTCATCACGAGCCCCTTCCGCCCGTAGTATGCCGTCGAGAGGAACATCTGGTTCCATATCAGTTCTGTCTGGTCAGGGCGCTTGCCCAGCAGGAACCGAGATAGGTGGTTCTCGACAATCCAGGCAGCGGGGAATCCACCCGTACTCACCCCTAACCCGGTGGTCCCGTCGTCCGATTCGACCTCGACGACAAGGGTTCCGAGGACGTCGATCCCCCACGACTTCCTGGTCGCCCTGTACTCGGGATACCTCGACATGGGGGTCGAAATCTTACCGACTATCCAGTGCCTGTTGTCTTGGTCGTGATAGTCCCCTCCCCCTCCACTAGAGTAATACGCCCGCACTTCAGTTATCTTCCTCGTGACTATCGAACCTCTCGCTGCCCCCGTGGAGGGGTGAAGGATTAAAGGATGTACCGACTGCCCCTTGGCGCTTTCGATTTGAGGGCCTTGGTGTGGGTAGGCATCCGCAGGATGGAGCTCCGAGATGTCGTCAAGGAAGGGCCGCCTGAAGGATGGGTGACCATAGAGGTGAGCCATACAGGGATTTGCGGCTCCGACCTGTCGGGGTATCTCGGAGAGAACGACCTGCGCAAACCCCCGCTCGTAATGGGGCATGAGTTCTCCGGGACGGTGCGGGACGTGGGGAAGGGTGTCCCCGACGGGATGGCCGGGAGGTTGGTGACGGTGAACCCCCTACTCTCCTGCGGAAAGTGCAGTTACTGCCTCGCCGGTGACCGGCAGCTCTGCCTTGACCGTAAGGTCATAGGGATTCAGGTCCCCGGGTCGTTCGCTGACTACGTGAACGTCCCAGCGACGGCGTCCTATCCAGTCACCGACCCCGTTAGAGGGGCCCTCGTTGAACCCTTGGCATGCGCCATCAGGGCGGTCCGGCACTCCGGCGTCAGGGTGGGGGACAGGGCCCTGGTCATGGGGGCGGGGGTAATCGGGCTCATGTGCGCCCGGGTACTAGCGGCCAGCGGCGCTTCTGAAGTTGCGGTCGCCGACGTGAACGGGAGACGCCTCGACGGAGCGAAGAGATGGTGGGGTGCTACCGATGTCGTAGACACTTCGGGGAAGGACGCGGACACTTCGTTGAAAAGGCTGGCCAACGGGGGGTTCGAAAGAGTAATCGATGCGGTAGGGCACGGGCAGACAAGAAGGCTCGCCATAGAGAGCGTGCGAAGAGGCGGGACCGTAGTCTTCATCGGCCTCCACGAGAATGACACCATTCTCCCCGGGAACGTGGTGGTCAGAAGTGAAATAGCGGTCAAGGGGTCTTTCTCCTATGCGGACGATGACTTCCGGCGAGGCGTCATGTTGTCCGGGAACCTTCTTGACACTTCAGGAGGGTGGATGGTTGTCAGGGAGCTCGCCAAGGGCGGGGAAGCCTTCGCGGAGCTCGTGCGGGGGTCCCCCTTCTCGAAGATTCTGCTCGAGTCCTGACGCCTAATGTGCGTGCACAGGGGGCCACGTAAATGGCGGATAACGTATCATCGCCCCGATACCCAGGACCGTCGACGGATGGTGTCGTTCAATACTTCCTCCTCGGCTGCTCCTCGCTCTCCTTCCTCTTCTGTCGACCTAGAGGGACACTCAGTGACGCACGACCAAAGTAGCGCGTTCCGTGCTTGAGAACGAGAGCCTGACCCAAGTCGCAGGGGAATCTATCACGTTCAATCCCTTCGTGATATCATTCGCGGCAGGGTCGTCTGAAAGTGACAGGACCGACTCCAGAGTCCCGGGGGCGCTAGCATGGACGAGAAGCTTCCTTCCCCCGGCGACATAGTACCATTTGCTCTTGGTCCCTGCGAACGAGCCCTTCAGCTCTGGGTATGACCTAGGGTCGAATACGCTCGTCTTCACACCGACCGACCAGATTTCATGATGGTACCCCTCCTTCGACGTGTCTCGCTGGGTACTCCAAGAGTCCCTAAACGCTGCTACCAACATCTTGGGCCGCCCGTCTGGGAGGGTGGTGTAGTGGGGGTGACCTATCTGGACGAAACTGTCGTCCAGCCCGAGCAGGGGCATGATTGACGCTCCCAGGGTGGCGATGCTAGAGTAGTCGTTGGCTGTCACTTCGTCTGGCGTAGGTCCGACGTATGTCTGCAGCGCCCACTTCGACGGGGTGTCGTGCTCGACGAAGATCTGGAACCTAGGCACGGTCACAAGGTCTATCACGTCGTTCCCTTTCCCCCAGCGGGCCACCTCTCCGAGGTTCTCCGCCTTGGCTTTCGAGACATCATCGAAATCTCTGACCATGTAGACATCGACTGCGTCAGACGCGAGGTTCGGCGACACCCCGAGGGCAGAGGAGCCGGCGCCGTAGACCCCGAACGGCCTCACGGGGAACCCAGCGTCTTTGACCTTGCCGAAGTCCAGGAGCTCTTTGTGCCCCTTCCTCTCCCACCTCCCGTCGAAGACGGTGAGTATGATCTTCGGGCCATGGGATGATGTGACGTAGTATTCGTCCCTAGCCTGGTTGAAGGCGCAGCGGACTGTGTTATTCGTATAGTTCGTCTCAACAGGGAAGTTCATGGGGAGTATCTTCTTGCACGTCTTCAGGTCGACGTTCATGGCGTCGTCCATCGCCGCCACGTAGCACTCCCGCTTCAGCCCCTTGGGGTCGGACCATCCTGTGAAAACCATCCATTTCTTGTCCCTGACAGGGTCGTAGACGAGGTTAGGGGTAGCCACCCCTCCCTTCAGGTCAGGGACCGGCGAACCATACGGAAGGAGAACAGGCGTTGCTTTCATGCCACGCTAGGTACCGGCACGTCCCGTAATAAATGATGACAAGGCGTCCTCGCATATGGCGTAACGACCGCGGAGACAACGCCCCACCCTTTCTTGCGCTCCCCTTCGGAGCCTATCCCAGAGCAGATGGTGACGCATCCCTCTCTCGGCTGTAGTCCGCTCGACTGCAAAGGATTTGACGTGGGGGTCTATGATGAACCTGGTCTCTCCTCAGGCCCGTTTTCACCTCTCCGGTCATCCGACCTGATTGCGCGTCTTCAGCCTTCTGAAGTAGTCCTTCGCTACCACTAGGTCTTCCAACGCTTCCGAGGCTTCACAACGCGGCCTGGACTTCCCATCTACGGCCTCTATGAAGTTCGCGGCCTGATTGCGCATCGCGTCGATGGGGGGCAGCTCCGGGGTGAGGGTGTAAGGAGGGACGCCCGCGAAATCTCTGAAAATCGTCACGGAGCCGGGCACCCCCCTCGCGAGTGGGGAAGGGAGGTCGGCCCTGATCCACCCGTGATCGAAAGAGACGAAGGCCGACTCCTGCCATCCGAGGGAAGTCGAGTATGGACGCATCTCTATGGTCGCTGGAACGCCGCTTTTGCTCCTTGCGACGAGAAGCCGCATCGACTGGTCCGCGTATTCCACGTCATAGCTCTCACCAAGGAGGTGCCTAAGGAGGTTGACCTGGTGGATGTAGTAGTTGATGAAGGACTGGAACTCCTTGTATGTCTTCCCGTCCATATCCGCCGGTAGCGGTTCCCTTTCCAACTCAGGCGGCTCTTCTTGGGTCCTGACCAGGTCATCGAACCCCCCTGCTATCCAGTCCCCTGGTGGCATCGTTATCCTTACGTAGGTCATACTCCCTGCTTCCGCGCTCTTCACCCAGCTCTCCACCTCCTCCTTCATTCGGACTACTGCGGGGTCACTCCGTTTGTGATAGCCTACCATCACCCAGGACCTGCTCCGCCCCAATTCGCTGGTTAGCTTCCGCGCCGCGTCGACCGAGCCTGCCAGTGGCTTCTCGACGAACAGGGGGAGCCCTGCTTTCAGGAGTTCCGGGATGAGCGCCCAGTGGTTAAGATATTGCTGGGGCGCAACGATGGCATCGAGCTCTTCCGACGCGAGCATCTCCATGTGGGTCCGGTAGACCCGCGGAACGCCGTACTTCGAGGCCACGGCCTTTGCCAGCTCTGGCCTTAGCTCAGCGATAGCCACCACCTCGCAGCCGGGAAGCGCCGCATAGTTCCGTAAGTGGGCGCTCTGACCCATCCTCCCCACCCCGACGAACCCTACTTTCACCCTCGGCACGCGAATCACCCTCCCCTGCTCTTCGTCCGACCCGTGCCTTCCGTTCCAAGGTTCTGAAACATGTAGAGACCTTCCTTTCCCGGTGCCACAATGTCCAGGCGCCCGTCCCCGTCCAGGTCAGACACAGACATCTGGATGCCTGTCCCTGACGCCGAAGGGACCGTCCCGTGGTCGATCACTTGCTTGGTGAATGACTCGCCGTTCCACTTGAATGAATATAGCCCCACGACCTCCGTCTCACCTGGATCGTTTCCGCAGTGCGCCCTGTACCTGTTTCCCGTCAGGATCTCCGCCGCGCCGTCCCCGTCCACATCTGCGAGGGCCAGTTCATGATACTGGGAGTGGTAGGGGTCAATGGAGTGCTTCACCCAGGGGCCGGAGGAACCCGATTTCTTCTTGTAATAGTCGAGCCCGTAACCGTGCGCCTGCCCAACTACCATCTCGGCAGCGTCGTCCCCGTCAATGTCGGACACCACGATCGGGACGCTGGCCCTCCCCATATCGAACCCGAACGGGGTGAAGGCCCACCTGCCTTCCAGAGGTCCCTTCGGAGGTTCGAGCCATCCGTTCCCGAGGACGAATTCTCCTCTCCCGTCTCCGTCGATGTCTCCGAACCCCAACCCATGTCCTGAGGGGCCGTCCCATAGAAGATGGCGGCTGAATGTCCCTTTACCCCTCCCATTTCCGTCCCTCGTGAGCTTGTACACGCGGAGCGCGCCATCAGGAGTGTTCGGGACTACCTCGAGTCCCCCGTCCCCATCAACGTCCCAGGCCCTCGCCGTCTCGATGGATCCACAACCGTCTATGGAGTGGGTCTCCCACTCCTTCTCTGCTCCCCCGGGGTTACAGCGCCAAACTAACTCCTTACCCCACCACCCTCCTGTGACGAAATCGGTGTATCCGTCCCCGTCCACGTCCATCGGTATGTTGCAAAGGTCGTCATAGTACTCCCCGAAGGCCCTGACATCGCAGACCTTGTGCTTCTGCCATCGTGGGTTCTCGTACCAGTAGGCCCCGCAGACTACGTCCAGGCGCCCGTCCCCGTCCACGTCGAAGACTGACGAAGACTCATACGCCCCGGCATCGATTTTCTTTTTCATCCACTCCGTCCTCCCGAAATGCTTGCCCCCCAACCCCATAGGCCGGCATTCCTTCGAAGATAAACACGCCTGAGGACAAGGCCCTCCGTTTGTACGCCCCACTCCATCGGAATGAAAGGAAGCCCTTCCTGTCCTCCGCCTAGCTGAAAGCAATCGCCTGTGGAAAGGCCAGATGAAGGTCGAGCCGGGAGGGGGACGGCATCGGGGGCGAGTCGAGAGATAATCCGGAAACAGACTCTGCCGAAGTCTTGGTGGCGACTGGCCGTCTTTCATTATCTCATCGCTCTCGAACGGCGTGATTTCACATGTGTCCCGTCTCAACACGCCACCCTGAGAGCCTTACGCGCAGCCGGCGTCCTATTCGCCCCGGTCGCCATAAGGCGCGGCCCATGGTCTCATGCGCAGACCGTTGCCATCCTCTTATAACTGGTGACTCAGCGGTGGGCGCGAGATGCCCACCCGACGGCTGAGTCCGCGGCCATATGCCGAGCGAAAGGGGAGAGTCTGGTCTCTCAACTCCGAAGGCATGTCGTATGTCATGGGCCTCTCCGACAGCGGCCAACTGGCTAACATCTACTGGGGTTCTCGAATCGACGACGAGACAGACTTCGCCAGGCCGGCCGGGATGCGATACCCCTTCGAGCTCCAGAGCAAGATGCTGAGGGAAGAGTACCCTGCCTGGGGGGGACCACATTACCGGGAAGCATGCCTCAAGGTGAGATACAACGACAGGGTAAGGGACTGCGACCTCGCGTTCCTAGAAGTTTCCTGTGGGAAGTCAAGATCTGACGTTGTGGCAGAGCTTGGCGACGAGGCTTACGGCCTTAAGGTGAGGCTCCACTACAAGTTGTACGACGGATACGACCTGCTGGCAAAACACGCGGAGGTGCTCAACGTGGGCAGGCATCCAATGCGTATCGAGAGCGTGCTGTCGGCTGCATGGTATCTGCCGTCGGGGAGAGACTGGAGGCTGACACACCTAGCCGGGGCGTGGGGGAGGGAGATGCGGTTGGAACGGGACATCCTCACGCCTGGAAAGAAGGTCATAGAAAGCAGGAAAGGGACAACAAGCCACCAGGCGAATCCGGTCTTCTTCGTGGACAGGGGGGACGCGGATGAGGCGAAGGGAGGCGTGTGGTTCGGCTGTCTGGCTTGGAGTGGGAGCTGGAAAATTGTAGCCGAACAGGACACGTATCAGCAGCTGAGGCTGGTCGGGGGAGTCAACGACTTCGACTTCTCGTATCTACTTCGACCAGGTGAATGCTTCAGGACCCCTCCTTTCATTGCGGGTTACTCCTCCCGAGGCTTCGGAGAGGCCAGCAGAAAGCTGCATAGGTTCGAAGTCGGGAATCTGTTGCCTCGGAGGTTTGCAAGTTCAGTCAGACCCGTGATATTCAACACATGGGAGGCCACGGTCTTCGATGTGGACGAAAGGAGAGCCCTGCAGCTCGCAAGGCTGTCATCCAGGCTCGGGGCCGAATGTTTCGTGGTGGACGACGGTTGGTTCAAGGGTAGGAAGGACAGCACAGGAGGTTTGGGAGACTGGGTTCCAGACCCGGAGAAGTTTCCGCATGGGCTCACCCCCCTGGTGAAGTCTGTCAACAGCATGGGGATGAAGTTTGGTATCTGGGTGGAGCCGGAGATGGTCAACCCCAAGAGCCAGCTTTACCAGGCCCACCCCGACTGGGTCTATCACTTCCCGAACAGGAAGAGGACTGAGATGAGAAGCCAGCTGGTCCTGAATCTGTGCGACGCAGAGGTCGCGGACTACGTGCTGAAATCAATGGACGAACTCATCGGAGACAACAACATAGAATACGTGAAGTGGGACATGAACCGGTACTTCTCGGAGCCGGGTTGGCAGAGGGCCCCCCGTGGAAGAGAGCAGGAGGTATGGGTAAGGCATGTCGACGCGCTTTACGAAATCCTAGACCGCCTGAGGTCCAGGCACCCGGGGGTCCTGTTCGAGGGATGCTCGGGGGGCGGGGGGAGGATAGACTTGGGCGCGCTCCAGAGGTTCGACCACTTCGCCGGGAGCGACAACACCGATCCGACTGAGGTGCTCTTCACCCACGAGGGGTTCACGATGGCGTACGCCCCCAAGACGATGCTCCTCTGCGTTGGCGGGTCCACGAACGGCCTGACAGGGAGGGAGGTCTCCCTGGGCTACAGGTTCGATTTTGCCATGATGGGTACTCTCTCAATGAGCCTCGACATTCGGGGGTGGAACAAGGAGGAGTTCGAGCTCGCCAAGAGGAAGGTGCAGTTCTACAAATCAATCAGGAAAGTGGTCCAGAATGGCGACCTGTACAGACTGGCTCCCCCTTCGCTGGATGGCATTTGCGTCAGGGAGTTCGTGAGTCGGGACTCCACGGAAGCGGTCCTTTTCGCCTTTTCCCACGTGCTGAGCAAGGCCTCGGCCAAGACGACGGTTAGGCTGGAAGGGCTTCGCCATTCCTTGCGCTACGGAATCGAACCGGGCAAAGTGAGTCTGGGCGGGGGTTACCTGATGCGTCATGGAGTCGATATCAACCTAGGGGGAGACAACGACAGCGTCGTGTATCGTCTTAAAGGAAACTGAAGAGGTACCTCCGAGTCGGCCCGCTCGATTGACCAGGAGGTGGCCGTCCTTCCGGCGGGACGAACCGCTCCCAGAGCTGGCGCTCCGGTCTTGCTCAGGGAGGGTGGAGGTTCCTTCGGGGTCGGGGAGCCTGCCACCCGGGCTTGTATCAGCGCATCTGAAAATGTGGCAGGACCATAGAGTTCCCTCCGGTCTGACCGGTCGGGAGCGTCCGCTCTCCTCCGCCGGCGATAGCTGAAGACCGGCCCCTGGGACGCTCCCAGGCAGAGAATGTTGCGAAGCGTGGAGCGCTCCCCGTCGGGGGGCACCGGCCCGGACGGGATGATCTAGCAGAGTTGTCCCCAAAGCGCACGCCCGCGGGCTAAGGGCCTCCGGTCGTTGACGAGGTAGGGGAGCGGAAACCGTTATCGAGAGCAGGTGGTGGGACGCCGGGGGAAGAGCCCCTCGCGGGAGTCTCCCTCCGACCCCGTTCGGTGCCTATGTGTCTGTCCGTGGTAAGGAAAAGCGCTGTGTCTGCCTTACTGTATCCCCATCTTGTTCAGGTTCGCCAGACTGACAGCCACGCTATCGAGAGGCGACCGCCAGCAGCTGTCCTGCTCCACGATGTACCACTCCACCCCCGCTTCTTTGCACGCGTCCAGGACGTTGGGCCAGTTGATGTTACCTTCACCCACCTCGAGCGTCATCTGCTTACCATCCTTGACGCCGAGGTCCTTGGCGTGGACCGTAGGAACCCGCCCCTTCAGATTCCTGATCCATCTGGCGGGGTCCGCTCCGGCGTACTGCGCCCAGCAGATGTCGAGTTGGGACTTGACGAACTTTGGATCAGTCTCTCTGTATAGGATCTCGAGGCCCACCCCTTCGGAGAGTCTTTCGTACTCGAACCAGTGGCTGTGATACGAGAACCTGAGCCCTTTTGAAGCGAGCTTCTTTCCAATCTCCGTCAACCTCGCAGCTTCCTTCCGGAGCTCCGGGTAGCTCCTGAAGCGTTCGTGAGGCATGCTGGAGAGGCTTACTTCTTTGCACCCGTACATGGCGCACCTCTCTTCGGCCTTCCCTGTCCCAGGCGTGAGTTCGTCGTAGGACACGTGTACGGAAACAGTTTCTAGCCCGAGCTCGTGGAGGAGGTCGCGGAGGCGCTGCGGCGCCAGCGACGCCACTCCCGAGTGCTCCACAGCATTGTACCCAATCTGGCGGACCTTCCGCAACGTCTCCTCGGCCTGCTCCGGTGTCTTGAGCAGATCGCGTACGGTGTACAGTTGAAGGGCGACTTTAGAAGCCATGGCGCGAGGCGGCGTAAGAGCGCAAGATAAACAAATCCTGTCCTGCCGGTGGCCATCAGGCGAATCGATTCCGGCAGGTAGGCTATCCGGATTGGACTCGACTGAAGAGCTGGACTCCTCACTTGGTTACAGGCCCGGCTGGCGGCTATCCTCCTCGGAAATCAAAAAGGGGGGGCTTCCCCAGCACTTTCTCGTTGAATGGTTGGATTCTCGCCATTCTGTCCAGTTCGGGCTCGGTTCACGTTCTGATTTGTGAAACCACCAAGGACAAGCCTTATATCCTGACCCAGAACCCGGGCGTGGAAGTGGTGCCGACAAGCAAACTTGCGACTGGAAACGGACCTGGACAGTAGTCTAAGGCTGAGGCCTGAAGTAGTCTTCGTCGACAGGGATATCCTCCTCGTGGAATCGGGCGGGAAGAGGACCCTCTCTGTCAATCTTGCCGAAGTGACCAAGGCGTACGTAGAAGAGGGGACAGGGATTGCGAGGCTCGTGCTCGAGACGAAAGGTGAAGGACCCCTCGAGGTCGCCTATTTCACAAAGAGGAAGGCCAACGAGTTCAGGTCGTTCGCCGTAGCTCTGAACAACCACTTGCTGGGAGAAGGCATCATAGAGCCTTACAGAGAGGAAGGGAGGAAGTGGAGCCGGTCAAGCACGTTGAAGTGGCTCTTCACCTTCCTCACACCGTACAAGAGGAGGCTGATAATAGGCGTCTTATTCTCTGTCATCCTCACGGCCCTGAATCTCGTCCCTCCGTACCTTCTTGTCCTGCTGATCGACTCCTTCAAGACGGGGGCGACCGATTTCGGCTTCTTCGAAACCCTCACCCTTGTCCTCCTCGGCACCTACGCCCTCATCGCTCTGGCGACAGTCGGGCAGGGGTACTTCCTCAACATCCTCGGACAGCGCGTCGTCAACGACCTCAGGCTACGCGTATACGAACGCGTGACCCGCCTTAGCTCTACCTTCGTCGAAAGGATGACGACCGGAAGGATTCTCTCGCGGCTCACCACGGACGTGGGGAACGCCCAGTGGCTCATGGTATGGGGTACCCCTACACTCCTGGTGAACGGCCTCACCCTCATCGGCATAGGTGTCATCCTCTTCTTCCTTGACCCCCACCTCGCCCTATTCGTGCTCATCCCAGTTCCGTTCATAGTCTACGCGCTCATCAGTTACAGGTCGAGGTCTCATCTGACCTACCACAGGAACTGGAGGAGGAGCGCAGACGCGACCGCAATGGTCACAGACACCATCCCAGGATTCTTCGTGGTGAAGTCCTTCGCCAAGGAGGACTTCGAGGCAAAGAAGCTCTCGAGCGCCCTCGACAACCTCTACCAGTCGCAGATAGACGCGACGAAGATGAACCTGAGTTATTGGCCCCTTCTCGGTTTCGTGACCGCGGTGGCGACCGTGGGGATCTGGTGGTTCGGCGGAAACCAAGTGTTCTTCAATGGCGTCAACTACGCGATTCTGGTGGGTTTCGTTGCCTATATGGCCCAGTTCTATGCCCCGATAAACAACCTGAGCAACATCGTGCCGTTCATACAGCAGGCTGTCACCTCTGGTGACAGGCTCCGCGAGGTGATGGAAGGGGAAATGGAGGACAACTCCAAGTCTAAGAGGCTCAGGCCGTCCCTGAGCGGGGACCTCGTCTTCAAAGATGTGTGGTTCGGTTACGAGCCGTACAACCCGGTCGTCAAGGCGCTCAACCTGAATATACGTGGGAAGACCAAGGTCGCTGTCGTGGGGAGGAGCGGCTCGGGGAAGACCTCCATCGCGAAACTCCTGTTGAGATTCTACAAGGTGGACAGAGGAGAAATCGCAATCGGAGGGACGCCAATCGCCGACGTGGACCTCGCCTACCTGAGAGAGAAGGTGTCCTATGTTCCTCAGGATGTGTTCCTCTTCGACGCGTCTGTGGCGTACAACGTCAGCTACGGCTCGATGGAACAAGATCCGCGTCGTTTCAGTCCAGGCAAGGTCCTTACTGCGTGCGTCGAATCGGACATACACTACGAGATAATGCGCCTGCCGATGGCGTACGACACAAGCCTGGGGGAGAAGGGCTCCCAGCTCTCGGGGGGGCAGAGGCAGAGGATCTCCCTAGCCCGGGCCATAATGGAGGACCCTGACGTGATGATCCTCGACGAAGCGACCTCGCAGCTGGATGTCCTGAGCGAGTACGAAGTCTTCCGGACCATGATGAAAGTCGCCGAAGGGAAGACCACCATTCTCGTCACGCACAACGCCCGCGAGGCGATGGCGGCTGACAGCGTGGTGGTGATGAAGGAAGGGGTGGTTGTCCAATCCGGCGCCCCAGGGGAGCTCCTCGCCACCCCGGGGGAGTTCAGGAAGATGTTCCAGGACTACGCCGAGTTGGGACCGCTTGCAATCAAGAACGGCGGAGACGTAGACCACCAGCAGTCAAGCGTGTACGTACTGTCTTCTCCGAAAGTCGTAAGTGGGAACAGGCAGAGTCGAGTCACGGTAACCTCTGGGAGCCAGAGGTTCGAGAACGTGATGCCTGTCAGCCCCTTCCCCATCTCGAACCCTCGGTTCGTCCTCCTGAGCCAGGGGATGGACAGGGCCCCCTCACTCCCGGTGATAGAAGACTATGAGTCCCTGGACGCGGAGTCGCAAGACGCGCTGGTGAAGGCTCTCAGGTTCAACAGGTTGAAGTTCGAGGTCGACTCCGTCGAGAAGATAGAAGTGAAGGGTGACGAACTAGTATGGCACGTGTCCACGAAGGAAGGGGATGCGGTGGTGAACACCAGGGGGAGGAGGAACGTCATCGTGCAGGAAAAGTCGATTGTGCTCTTCGACGTGAACGACAACGTGTACGAGATTAGCACGAAGAACGTCAATCATAAGAGCCTCAAGATGCTAAACAGGACTCTCTGAGGCGTCGAGGAAGAGCCAGGCGACCCGCCTTCTTCTAGCATTCGTCACTCGATGCCTCGTCTGTGTCAGGTTGCTGATGCGGGGGGACCTTACTTCCGGCCGGGTTCCAGTTAAGCGTCCACTACGAAGTCCGCCGCCCCTACAGGCATGGGTTCTGGCCTCTCACAGCTGCTTTGTATCTCGACGTGGCGCCCCGCCTCCGAGGATTCGTGAATCGCCTGCATCACATCCAGGACGTGATACGCTACTTCAAGGCTAGCCCTATGCTCCCGTCCGCGGCGCCTTGCCTCGACCATGTCGACCAGGCCGAGCCCCCTCATGTTGGTCGTGTTCCGGAACGGAACGCTGAGGTTCTCCCACCAGGTTGTCCGGGCCATCCTGTACCTGACAGGCCCCGAGAACGAGTTTGGGTCCGGGAACTCCACCGTCCCTTCCGAGCAGTAGAGCTCTATCCAGGGGAGGTTGGCTGCCCACACGTCGAATGTGGTCATGAGACTACAAATCACCCCCGACCTGAAGTCTAGAACGGCGGCCACGTGAGTGGGGACTTCCACGTTAATCTTCGTCCCGTACTTCTCCCTGCTTGTGATTATCCTTTCCGGGAATGACTTCCTGGCCGAGCTTGTGACCCTCCTGACCGGCCCGAGCACGTTCACTAGAGCTGTGAGGTAATAGGGACCCATGTCGAAGAGCGGACCTGAGCCACGTTCGTAGAACCACCTTGGGTCCCCGTGCCAGCTCTCAGGACCATGAGACGCCATGAACGCCGTCGCCGCGACGGGGAACCCCGCGCGCCCGTCGTCGACAAATTTTCTGGCCGTCTGAAGCCCGCCTCCGAGGACCGTGTCTGGGGCGCATCCGACCCTGACTCCTTTCGATTTCGCCGCTCTTAAGATAGCCTGCCCCTCTTCTCGGGTGGCCGCCAAGGGTTTCTCGCCGTAGACTGACTTCCCCTTCTCTATGGCAGCGAGCGTGACCTGACCGTGCGCCTTCGGGACGGTAAGGTTGAGGACGACGTCAATCGAATTGTCGTCCATCACCTCGTCCACGCTGCACGACTTCGGGACATTGAACTGCGCCGCCCTGGCAGCTGCCCTCTCCGGGATGAGGTCTGCGCACGCCTTGACTCTGATGCCCGGGCGCCCCGTGAGGTTCTTGAGGTAGATTTCACTTATGACTCCGCAACCAACTATCGCTACACTCGTTTCGTCCATACCCTGCTGCCCACACCTTTTCGCATTATAAGGAAAGCGCTCCTCTCCATGGCGCGCCTTCCTCGAGCAGCCTACCGGTGCGATCTACACCAAATCGCCCGGAAGGTCACAGACTTCCCGGGAGACTTCTTGCAAGACACGACGCGATAACCGTGACCTAATCTGCTCGACTCCACCACTGAATGAACTTCCACGGAGCGATGACTGCTCACTTTAGGGAAAGAGCAAGGACAAATTCTGTGCGTGTCCTTCGGCCTCATTCCAGGGGGAGGGCGCGTGCCTCCCCCCAGGTCTCCGGCCTGCCTGGTCTGAGAGCCGAAGCCGGACATCGGCAGACGCCCACGCCTCCGCACGCCCGTCTTCCGCTTGGGGAACCCGCTGAGAGGGCTCGCCTTCCACGAGCGTCTGGGGGTGCGCGACCGATGGAGGACGGAGCTCGTGTCCCGCTCTAGACCAGGTGTAGCCTCCGCCATGCGTTCAAGCTGGCCTAGGTTGGCGTGCCTGGCACGTGGGGCTGGCCGTACCCGGCAGCCGAGTCCTTCCTAAAGGGCGCGTTTAACTCCCGGGCATTCAAAACTCCGCTTGTCGGTTCACCTTTAAATTCACCCGATAGACCTCTCCTCCCACGGTTTAGGATGAAGCTAGGCGTCCTCACTGTGATGTACGATGAGCTTCCACTCGAGAAAGTCGCCAAGCGGGTCTCCGAGCTCGGTTACGAAGCCATCGAGCTAGTGGCGTGGAAGGGGGGGAGGCATCTTGACATAGACGCCGTGGTAGACAGGGGAGACCTAAGGGTCAAAAGGCTAGCAGAAAAGTACGGGCTGACAATCTCAGCCCTCTCCAACCACATGGAAGGGCAGCTGGTCCTCGGCCCCCACGACGCCTCCACCGACCCCATCTACAAAGGGGCCCCCTCAGAGAAGGTGAAGTACGGGATTGCCCGGATGAAGAAGACCGCGGAGGCCGCTAAGCAACTCGACGTCCCCGTCGTCTGTGGCTTCGTCGGGTGCCCCAACTGGAGCGCCTGGTACAACTTCCCCCCTGCATACGAGAAAGAGTACGACGGGTACTTCAAGCTCTTCGCTGAGAGGTGGGGGGAAATAATGGACAAGTACCATTCTGAGGGGGTGAAGTTCGCCCACGAAGTCCACCCTCAGGAGGTCGCCTACAACATCGAGACCTCAGAACTGGCCCTCAAGGCGATCGGAAAGAGGAAGGAGTTCGGGTTCAACTTCGACCCTAGCCACTTCGTCTGGCAGCTGATTGATCCTGTGCAATTCATCAAGAAGTTCGGGGACCGCATCTACCATAGCCATGCCAAGGACGCAGAGCTGGTGGAAGAGTCCCTGAGGGCCGAAGGGGTCATACCCCACGGCGCGTGGATGAGGCCCAACAGAGGCTTCAGGTTCAGGGTCCCAGGTTGGGGGCAAGTCCCATGGAGACGCGTGTTCACCGCGTTCGCAGAGGTCGGGTACGACTACGTGATGAGCTATGAGCATGAGGACCCTGTCATGAGCAGGGAAGACGGGCTGGAGAAGGCGATGTCTTTCCTCAAGCCTCTCCTAATCAAGGAGAGGCTGAAGAAGGTCTGGTGGTGACAACTGCTACCGCGATGTGGCCTTGATGGAGTTGAGGGAGATTGAAGATAGCCCGCTACATGCATGACGGGAATGTCTCACTCGGCCTGGTGGAGGATGACAGGGTACTCGACATCAACAGGAGCGCGGAGGCTCTAGGCTTCGAAGGGCTCGCGAAGGAGACGTGCGTCGAGAATCTCCTCGAGGACAAGATGGATTCTCTTAGATCTGCCGCCCCGAAGATGCCCGGACTCGGCTTCGCGGGTCCCATCGCATCGGTCAAGTTCTTGAGCCCCATCGCAGAACCAGAAAAGATTCTATGTGCCGCCGTCAACTATAGGGCGCACGGCAAGGAGTCTGACATGGCGCCCCCCGCCGAGCCGTACTTCTTTACAAAGTTCAGGAACGCCCTGATAGGGGACGGAGACCCTATCGTCATCCCTCGGATGTCAAAGAAGGCAGACTGGGAGGTCGAACTCTCGGTGATCATAGGGAAAGCAGGGAAGGACATCGCCAGAGAGGACGCGATGGAGCACGTCGCAGGGTACGCGGTCTCCAACGACGTCAGCTTCCGCGACCTCCAGTTCCCGCAGTGGTGGAAGGGGAGCAGCCAATACGGACAGAACTGGGTGAAGGGGAAAGGGCTCGACACCGCATTCCCACTCGGCCCCTGGCTTGTCACCCGCGACGAGGTCAAGGACCCTCTGAACCTGAGTCTCTCCCTGTCAGTGAACGGGAAGGTGATGCAGAAGTCCACCACCGCCGACATGGTCTTCGGCATCGACTACCTAGTGGAATACCTTTCCGCGGGCATGACGCTGAAGCCGGGGGACGTCATCTCAACCGGGACGCCCTTCGGGGTGGCTCTGGCTACGGGGGAACCTTTCCTAAAGCACGGCGACTTCGTGGAAGCGTCGGTCGAGGGTGTAGGGACGCTCCGAAATCCTGTTGTCGCCGAAGGGCGATAGAAGCCATGCATGCGTTCAGGCCGAGGCTCGCAAGAAGCACAGTTCTGGCTCCATTTCGGAAGACGAGTGTTCCGCGTAATCTGGCTATGGGTTGTTTGTCTGCACTTCTGTCTTTGCGAAGTATTTCCCCGTTTTCGCATAGCCCGACAGAACCGCCGCTACGCCTAGCTCGCTAGGGGCCCTCTAACTGTCCAGGGCGTTCGAGGGCGTCGAGGTAGCAGAATTCGACCCCCTCTGCAGGGAGGGTGGAGCCCGGACGGTTCTTTCAGGGGCTCAGGTCGTTCGTAGACTCCGCCGAGGACGTCCCCGACCGAAGGACGCCAAGGAGAGGAAGACGCGTTCCTCAGCGAACAGCTAGCACGCTGCGAAGACCCAGCTCGCGACGAGCGGGAAAGGGCCGATAATCCACAAGCCTCGCCACGCAAGGGGAGGAGAAGGCGAGACCTTGATGTCTCCAGGCAGGAGCGTCCGTCGCTCCCGAGGGGTGGAGCGCGAATTCGACCGAGGGGACGATTGTGTCCGGGACTCCCCCCGTGTCAACCGCGCCATCCAGTCAGGGGGGAGGCAGTGGAAGAAGGCGCAAGGGAGAGCATGCTCCGAACCTCACGGCCAAGAAGGGGTACAACAGCGAGCTGAAGTCGACGGGAGTGTCGGACCGCACCGCACCGAAGTCGAGGAAGTTCGACATCTTCGGCCAGGAGCCCAGGAACAGACTCGGCTTCTGCGACACGATGAAGTGGCCTCTGGAGGCCATCAACTTGAGGACCCTCGGGGGGCAAGTGAGGGTAGAAGCGCGACCGGCGCGCGGGGAGGCGGACAGGGTGGTGCGCATGCAGAGCGCCGACGAGGCGAACCACGCAAGGTATCTGATTAGCGGCATTCCCGCGCATCGCTCCTTTTAGGTCTGGGGTGGTGGATGTGGGCGTCTGCGACGTGTTCGATCCAAACGAGCTCGACTCGCGCAGACCAGGAGCCGACCCACAAAAGTCATAACCATTTAAGCGCGTTCGAGGCAAGGGGCTTACATGGCGAAGGTCCTCGTTACCGGCGGCACGGGCCAGGTCGGCGGCTTCGTCTGCAGAGAGCTGGCGAACCGTGGGCACGAAGTGGTGGTGTACGATGTCAACCCCAACATGCAGAATCTCGTTGGGGTACGTAACGTGAAAGTTGTGAACGGCGACACGGTCGACATCGAGGAATTGATGGGGGCGATAAGAAGGTCTAGAGCGACGCACTTGGTCCATTTGGCGGCGATGGTGGTTATCGAATCCAAGGAGCGGCCGGCCAAGGCGTCGAAGGTCAACTGCATCGGGATGGTCAACGTACTCGAGGCAGGAAGGATACTGGACCTCGAAAGGATTGTCTTCGCCAGTTCGATTACCGTCTATGGCGGTCCAAAGGCGTATCCTGCGATGGTTGTGGACGAAGACGACTTCCCGCAGTGCCCCGCGGACCCGTATTCCGTCACGAAGTTCATGAACGAGAAATACGGCGAATACTATCATGACGCCTACGGGCTCGACCTACTCTGCCTGCGAATTGCCGCTGCCTGGGGGCCGGGGAGATACACCGGGTACACAGGCCAATTCAACTCGTTCGTCCGGGACGTCGCCACGGGGAAGAGTGCGAAGTTCCCCGAAGATTTCGCCTATTCGGGAGCGAAGCTGAGATGGTTGTACGTGAAGGACGTCGCACGCGCCTTCGTGCACGGCATCGAAGTTGAGGAGAAGTCGATTAAGAGGAGCGTCTATAACCTGGGGAACAACGAGCCGTTCAAAGCCGCCGACGTAGTGGAAGGGCTGACGAACATCCTTCCAGATTCCGTGATAGGCTTCGAGGAGACGCGGGAACCGACAAGAATCTCGGCCGGGATCGCAGGCACCTCAGGCCTCGACGTGGAGTGCGGAAGGCTCTATGAGGACCTCGGCTTCAGGGAAGAGCTAGGGCTCCGGGGAGGGCTTAGAGACATGGTCCAGTTCGAAAGGTCCAAGGCAGGGCTACCTCCGATTGGAGCGTGGGCTGGGCGCAAGGGTAGATGAACCGTCCGAGCGACCTTCCACGTGCGTGTTCTCCGGCGACGTCCACCACGAACTCTCGCCAGCTGCGGTCTTCACTTCGCGAAGACGGCTTCCCTGAGTCCGACGATGTAGCCGATTGCATGCAACCTCCCGAGGACTGAATAGCCGGGGACTTCCGCGGCGTCGCCTTCGAGGGTCGGGGTGTGGTCGCAACGCATGATTCCATCGAACCCCGCATCTCTGTATGCCTTCATGCACTCCACCGTGTCTGTCTTACCTTCGTCGATGAAGGTCTCTACGAATCTGCGCGCTTTCCCGCGGACGTCCCTGAAGTGAACGAAGAATACCCTCCCTGTCTTACAGAAGTGCCGGATTACTGACGGAAGGTCCTCGGTCATCAGCGTGAAGTTCCCCTGGCAGAGGGTTATTCCGTTGGCGTGGCTGGGACTGAGCCTGAGCAGGCGGTCGAAGGAGGAGACACTGCCCAGAATCCTCGTATGCCATCTTATCGAGGGGACTGGGGGGTCGTCCGGGTGCATCGCGAGCCTGACCTCTGCGTTCTCCGCGACAGGGACCACCTCTTTGAGGAACCGTTCCAGGGTTCGCCAGAGGGTCTCTGCTGTTATCGCCTTCCCGGGGAAGGGCGGAGAATCCGCTGCCACCTCCTCGTCGAAGCCGGTGACTATCGCACCCCCCCTCCCGCGCAGGTTCGTTGAAGTCCTGATCCAACCGAGATGCGCCGTCCAGTTGTAGCACCACGTCTGTACCTTCAGCCTCCCCATGTTCTCGATAAGATGGCATACGTTCTCTAGTTCGTCCTTGCGCCCCTCGGTCCCGCATTTGATTGCATCCATAGGAGGGTTGTCTTCGATGGAAACGAGCTTCAGCCCCTCTTCTTCTACCATCTGCTTGTACTTCCGGAGGGGGAAGTAGTCCCAAGGCTGTTCTGAACTCGACCTTCTCCAGTCGGCGTAGCCCCTCGGGAGGACCCCGACAACCTCGGTCACCCCAAGCTGGGGGAGCATACGCCAGAAAGGAGTGGGACCTTCTTCCAGTATTATCTCTGCGATGCGCCACCGAGCCTGTCCGGACCGCGCGCTTCCAGGAGCCCGGGCCCTGGGAATGAAATCCCACCGCCCGTCAATCCCACTCCTCGTTCCAGCCTTGACGCCCTTCCCCAAAGCGCTCCCCCTGAAAGGTCCCACGCCTGGTTTAAAAGAAGTCGAAGTTCGCTGGATCGGGTTCCCTCGTCCTCCGACGCAGGGCACGGTGTAGGAGTCGGAGATTGGAAACGGGGCCAGTGCGAGGGGGCGCAGGGTGACGGGCGCAGAAGCCACCGTCAGGGTCGTGTGGGTGAGCCCCCAGCAACGACCATCGTGGTTGCCCTCTCCGCTTAAGGCTAGGCGTCTTCCTTCCCTGGAGTGGGCACTCCGGCGGGCTGGTGGCTGCTCGAAAACCACTCCTCAGGACACCTGGGTCCGGAGGCCTGTCCGGGAAGGAAGCTCCGGAAGAAAGAGGAGCCGACTCCGAAAGGGCGCGTCTCTGACTAGGCCCATGCTTCTCTAGGGCTGGTGCTCGGAACCAAGCCGTCCTCAGTCCTGGTGAACGCTACGATGCGAACAATGTAATCGAGCTCCCCCGGGCCCTGCTGGAGCGCCGGCCTTCGAGTGCGTCCGTGGTCAGCTCCTCGCGAAGACGAAGGTCTCGTAGGACCTGGGGGGGACCCTCACCTCAATCCCATCCCCTTCCACCACACCTACCTGTTCGATGATTTCCTCCAGAAGGTTGGCGCGGTAGGCCTTGAAACCGACGAGCGCCTTCGAAGCGAGTCTCAGAACCTTTTCTTCTCCGTCCATTTCCAGGAGCCTGATGACCATCCCTTCTCCTAGGTCCCACTTTTTGATTGTGGTGACCGCGACATCGGGAGGCTCGAGCCTGAGATCTGCGTCCAGTCGCCTGCCGATCACAGGGCCAGCGAAGAACCTCTGGACTTTGCTGGGCCTCAGTTGCGAGGACGAAGTCAGTCTGTATCTGAACGCCAGTTCGCCCCCCTGCGACGCTTTGTAATTCGTGTGCCAGTAGTTGTTCATGACGTAGGAAAAGAGTGTGGAGACGTCCCCTTCCACCTTCGGCCTCCACTTGCCAGTGAACGGCTCTCCAAGCGTTACTAGGGGGGCGTCTTGGCTGTGGAACGCGATGTCGAAATCGCCTTTCAGCAGCACGAACTCGTTCATCGAGAACCACTCGACGCACCCTCCGCGCACGTACTCTCGCTCCACGTCCGTCACCACCCCAGGCTCTTCCACTTGGAAAGACGGGCTCTTCAGGTTGAACGGAAACGCGAAGTAGATGCCTTCCTTCTCAAAGGTGGGGGTCTTCCTGACGGTGTTCTCTACTATCACCTCGCGTCTCTTCTTCGGAAGAATCACCCTCTTCCGAATTCGCGCCAGATAGCCGGTCGCCTCGACTTCGAGCCCCAGGATGTCGTCGTTTTCGAAGGCCGAAACAAGCTTCGATGAGTATTCGCGATATGTCACGTAGGCTGGGGGCGTGATTCCTCCCGGGGAACGGGGACCCGGATAGTATGTGCGTTCCATGCCCGTCGATTTCCCCCCGGCAAGGTACACGTACTCGTCAAATCCGAAGCCCTTCCCAAGGAGTTCGCCCAATTCCGAGTCAGACAGCGAGACGATCTTCCCCCCTTCCACTCTGAGTGAGTAGAACGGGGTCGCGAACTCGCCATCGTTCCCTAGGACGGGTATTTCATCCACGCTCTTCGCCAGGAGGGGAGCCGACCCCATGGGAGGGAGGGCGACATGGGAATTCCCCACAACGCCTTCCGCACTGAATGGGAAAGGGTTGGAGACATACTCCCCTGAAGACATCTGTTCAGCGCCGCTAAGCGCGTCCAAGGCGAACCGCGACTTCACCCTCCACTCCTCGAGGACTCTGGGATTGAGCGGGTCGCTTATGGAAGCGTGGTCCCCCCAGGTGTGTTCGTCGAAGAAGAGGACATTCCTCCGGATCGTTTCGAGCTCAGACCGGGGGTAGGGAGCCCCCCTGAGATACTCGAACGCGAAAAGTGCTTCAAGGAAGTAGAGCAGCTTCTTTGCCCTCCTGTTCACGGCCAACTCCTTGGCTGACGAAGCGGCTCCGTCTGCCCAGTAGTCCCCGAAGTCCCCCTTCACGCTCTTGAGTTCGGCCCCTTCGAACTTGCGGAAGAAGTCGTCGGTGGTCGATAGTACGAGGGATGGGTTCTCCCACTTCTCCCTGAACTCTTCAACGACCTTCACGAACTTATCGGAGACCGGGACGTTGTCGCTGAAGAGCCCGTACATCAGCATATCCTCGTGCGGATACCCTCGGGATACGAAGTTGTGCAAGAATTCAGCGATCCCTGCCTCGGCCTCTCCCAGGTCTCCCAGGAGCCCGGCGCTTGCGCCCTGATTGTATCCAGAAAAGCCAGACAACAGGCCCCTGTAGCCCCCCGAGAACCAAGAGACGATGCCAGAGCCGTCAGGCCCGACCCAGCAGAACGGCGACTCAATCTCCTGGTTGAGGTAATGCAGCGGGCCTCTGTCTGCGTTGGAGGCCTGAATATACGCGGCGATGCCCGCCCCCTTTAGCACCATGGGGAGGCTCCAGACCGCCGTGGGGATGTCGTTGAGGGCTGCGACGCCTATCTTGAATCCTCTCTTCCTGAGCTCTCTGACGGGGTAGAACATCCTCACCAGCTCTTCGTGGTCACAGAGCCCAGTGAGGACGTTGAGGGGGAACGCCTGGACGCCCACCCTCCCCTCTGTGTTGTGACGGAGCATGCCTTTCATCCCCTCCCCCCCCGACTGTTCGAGCACCTCGACTACGAACTTCCCTCCCGCCGACGCGATGGCCGACATCTTCTCCATGTTTTCAGCGTGTATCGCCTCGGTCCTCTCTTGAAGGTCTGTGTATCCCCAGTCGGTGTGGACAGTCGGCGCCAAGTGAATCCTATGGGTCCGTTGCGGTGGAGAGCCTAACTTGAATTCGAAGTGCTCTCCGGTTTCGAAATCTGCTCTCAGGTTGCTATCCTTGGTCTGGGAGAAGTGACGCGAGAAGCCTGGCTGCGCCCGTTGCGGTTTGCCTGAGATGTTGAAACGCACTGGGTAAGGGTAGGGGTTCTTGACATACACCAAGACTCCTACCTCGCCACCCCTCGTGCGCATGGGGACCGAGAAAGCAGACGCTTCGACTGGGAGCAATTCGGCTGCGAGACTGACGTCCGAGGCGCTCTTATAGTTAATCCCTCACTAGTTGCTATGTCGATGGGGGTCAACTCCTCGTCTGCATCGAGTTGGGCTCCTTTGGACCGAAGGCGTCGCGGACGCCCGCATTCACGATTCCAGGTGTGTAAGCAGAAATGTCCGAAACATAGGGACTCCCTCCTTGTTGTGGGCAAAGCTTGCACCGCGTATCCCTTTGGTATGAAGGTCAGGAGAAGCCGATCCGTCAGTTCTTTCGGTCTTCCCGGTCCCGAAGCACCGAATAGCCGAGCCGAGTACAGCGTTGCCCGTCCCTGGGATGCGGAGAGTCTCTCCTGTGCGGCTGCGGGGATGGTCACCACGGCATACGCCCGCTCGGCTCGTCGCCTCGAAGGTGGACAGGATAGTCTGCGCCCGGAAGTATGGAAGCGTGCTCAACCGGCAGCACCTAGACTGTCTCTAAGGTCGCCTATTTGTCAAAGCAGAGCTACTTCTTTGCTTCTTGCAAGTTTCGACCTAAACACACCTCTCGCGCTATGCACGTATCACCCTCCTAGTGTCAGGTACACGGTGGTGATAGAGGTCGAACCCTTTCCTAGGCTGTAACAAGGCGGGTGCGTGGTCCGTCTGATGTTGCGCCCGAGAAAGCGGCGCAGCAAAGAGGGCATTCAGAAGCGGGGATACTCGGTGTCGGCGGCTTCTATCCGCAGAGTGTTATGCGAGTGACTGCCTGCGAGCGAATCTGGGATGCGCTTTCAGTCGAAGAAGTCCTCGTCTTCTTCGGAGAGACGCTTCCTCGTGGCTCTCTCGTTGAGGCCCACCCCCATTCCTGGCCTGTCCCAGACTTTGATGAACCCATCTTCTACGATGGGGTTGGGGAGACCGTCGACGATGTCGTACCACCACGCCGGGTTTCCAACAGGATACTCGAAGGCGATGTAGTTCTTGGGCAAGGTTGCCGACATCTGCACGAGCGCTGCTAGCCCGATGAGCCCGTTCCCGGTGCCGTGTGGCGCGACCTGTATCCCGTGCAGGTCGGCGTATTCTGCCGCCCACTTCAACTCCGCTATCCCGCCTATGTCGCAGGGATCAGGTCCGATTATCCTGACGGCCCTTTTCTCTATCAGATCTATGAAATTCTGTCTCAGGTATATCTGCTCCCCTGTGTGTATTGGGGTGCTGGTGGCGCTCGTCAACTCCCGGTAGACGTCAGCCAAGACATACGGAGTGTAGTCGCCTGTTATCATGTCTTCAAGCCACATGATGTTCAGTTGCTCTACTGCCCTCGCAAACTGGATTGCCGAAGTGAGTGACCGACCTGGGCGACCGTCGAGGGCGAGCCCTACCTCGTCGCCGAGGACTTCTTTCATCGCCTTTACACAGGCGATGATGTGGGCCAACCCCTTCTCTGTCAGTGAACCGCGGTTAATGTAAAGAGAGCCTCTGTCAACCTCGCCATAGAAGAAATCTGGGACTTCCTCTCTCATTGCAGAGTGGAAGCCTATCTTCTCCTTCACAATGGTGAAGCCTTCCCTCGCTTCTTTCATACCCCGAACGCTTTCCGCGTAATCCTCAGGGGAGTGCCCTTTCAGCGGAGCCCGCACAGCGCCGTCATAGACGCGAACCCGATCGCGTATCTTTCCGCCGAGAAGCTTATGCACGGACACTCCCTCAATCTTTCCCGCCAAGTCCCAGAGAGCGGTCTCGATGGCGCTAACCGCGCTCCCCCACGGCTTGAAACTTCCGAGCTTTCTTATCCTCAGCATCACTCTTTCGACATCGGTTGGATCCTGCCCGACGATGTACTTTTCGTAGTACAACACCTGGGGTTTGACGTATGGTTTGCTGGATTCTATCTCTGCGAAGCCGCTCACGTCCTCGTCAGTGGCAATCCTGACGACAGGATTCTGGCCTATGACCGCGCACTTCAGCCCTGTTATCTTCGCCATAGTTCAACCGACGGCTGCTGGCAGTTTCTATATTACATTTAAGTCCCTCGTGGCCCGCGTTTCCTTCTTACTTTCTCGGCGATCCAGCTACCTGCCTGGCGAAGCGCGTCACTCGTCTTATATAACCGAACCGACGATGCAACGCGTCCTGTCCACAGGGGAAAATTGTGCACATAGTTAACCCGCATGAGTCTGTGATAGAGCTGACCCGCCTCAACCCGTATGGCAGGTTTCCTGACGGAAGGCCGCGCGTTCCAGACGAACTGGTTGAACGCATGAAGGATGTCACTACTGAGCAGGCCTGGGGCGTGCTCCACGGGCATGGTTTCACCAACCAGTTCGAAGGGAACTGGTTACGTTCACACCCAGAGCGCATCCTCGTTGGCAGGGTCGTCACTGCCATGATGGTCCCGAGGAGGCCCGACCTGAACGGCCTCGTCGAAGATACAGGAAGGAAGGAGGGGCGAATAGGGGGACAAAACTCGTGGGTCATAGACACCCTTGTACCTGGAGATGTGATGGTTGTAGACATGTTCGGGAAGATCAAGGAAGGAACTTTCGTAGGAGACAACCTGTCAACGTCGCTACGCGCGCATACGAAGGCGGGTGCTGTGATTGACGGAGGTGTCCGTGACTTTCAAGGCATTCTCGTTCAACCTGATTTCGTGATCTTTTGCCGAGGGATAGACCCGACGCCAATCTCCGAGACGACCTTGGTCGGCGTCAACATACCAATTCGGATTGGCCGGACGACCGTCCTCCCAGGGGATGTTGTTCTTGGAACCGTGACTGGTGTCGTCTTTGTACCTCCTCACTTGGTCCAGGAGGTCGTCGAAAGATCCGAGGATATCCGCATGCGGGACGTCTTCGGTAAGAAGCGGCTCTTGGAAGGGCGATACACGCCGGGTGAAATCGATACAAAATGGACCGAACAGATAGAGCAGGACTACCACGACTGGCTTAGAACGAAGTAGAAATGAGAAATGCTCGCGAAACTCCCCTCGTGGCCAGTTGCCCTGCCCGGGAATCCTGTCAACGCCGCAGCCAACATGAGCAGCTCCATCTGCTTCAGAACTAGTGTCGTGTCCTTCAGTGACGGCTGGTACATAGCTTGACCATCCTGGAGATTCAGGTCGGCACAGCACCCTCTGGGCCGACGCACCCCAATACCGCGTGAGATGGATCTGCAAACTCTTCTGCGTACTTCGTGCGCGCGAGGCTCGGCCGACCCAGATGAAAGAATGGCCCTCCCTGAACTCCCACTCGAACAGGCTGGGACGTGGTCGGACCAGATTTCCCCTTCGGCAGAGAGGAACTCCTTCCGATTCAGCGACGTAAAGGGAACCGGGAGGTAATGGCTCTTATCGCGATTTATGCTTCATAATGCTGTCAACCTTTTCGCACCAAAGTGTTCTTGACGAGAATCGACTCTTACAGCCCATGCGAGGCGCGGGCGACCGAGTTTTATCCCACACCCTCTTGGCGCGCAACTCGTAAATCTTCGTTGGAAGAGCCTCGGCCCCATGAAGGTACTCGTCGTAGGAGCCGGTGCTATGGGAAGGAACCATCTTAACGGCTGGCTCAGAGCAGGAGTGGACGAGGCGGCAGTGGCGGATGTCGACGAGGATAGGGCTAGGGGGACCGCGAAGGAGGCAGGTGCGCGCACTTTCTTCACTGACTATAGAGAAGGGATAGAATCTTTCAAACCTGATGCCGTCTCAGTATGCACCCCGGCTAACCTGCACGCCGACGTATTCGAATTCTCCGTGAAGAAAGGGGTGCATACGCTCTGTGAGAAGCCGCTCGCGCTCACACTGGACCAGGGGCGGAGGATGGTCAGGGCGGCAGACCGGAGTGAACTGAAACTAGCCATTGGCCTTCAGCGGAGACTGTCCGAATCAATTCTGAAGATAAGGGGGCTTCTCCACGCCGGAACGTTAGGGAGTCCTGTCGTATTCTCAGTCGAGAACTGGGCCGAAGTGCGCTTCAAGCTTGCCATGAATGACAAGAACATGAACGGAGGGCCGATAGTTGACTACGCTCCTCACCTGATTGATCTCCTTCACTTCTTCACGGGTGCCCAGCCCAAGGAAGTGTTCAGCATGGGGACCGTCTTCGCCAGGGGAAAGGAGGAGGTCAAGCCCATCAAGGAGCTCGCAACGGACACGCTGAGTACCATCGTCAGGTACGAAGGGGGGAACTGGCTCTCCCTCGACATCAGCTGGGGGCTCCCCAGAGGAACGAAGGGGACGAACTCAGAAGCCATCCATGGTCCCCTCGGTTCGATAGTCGGGACCCCTGAGCTGGAGAGGGGGTATCACCTCCAAGCCCAAGGCAAACCAGCTGACGAGTACGAAGCGGTTCAGGGGAACCTGTACGATAGAGAGATAGCGGCGTTCAAAGAGTGGGTTCTGAAGGGGAAGACAGAGCACAGCCTCGCCTCGGTTCGAGACGGTTTCAGCGCCCTTGCCGTGTCAGTGGCGGCGCTCAAGTCAGTTGAGACGGGGAGTGTGGTGAAGGTCGAGCAACCATGAAACGAACAGCCAGACCCTGACAGCCATGGCAAGGGTAGTCTCGCGGCTATCCTGGACGGGACAGGGGCCATGTAGCCAGCCTCTGGTATTCGGTCGAAGGGCTCCTCACGTCAGAAAGGGCGAGCCACGGCCCCGTCTAGCGGACGGCGCCCCGCGTACTATACCATGAAGTCAAAGCGTAAAACCCCGCCTGCCAGAGCCCAGGATGGTTTGGTTCGCAAACTCAAAGTCGCAGCAATAGGGTGCGGTTCGTGGATCCAGGCTGTACACCTACCCGCGATATCGCAGAACGAATCGGCGTCCTTGATCGCATGTGCGGACACTGACAGTTCGAGAGGGCGTGCAGTCCAGCAGAAGTTCGGCATACCCAAGTTCTACGAGAGCTATGAAGAGATGCTTGGAAAGGAAAGTCCTGACTTAGTGCTCGTCGCGATACCACATGCTCTCCATGCGCCCGCTACTAAGCAGGCGTTGGAGTCTGGAGCCAACGTGGTCGTCGAGAAGCCGATGGCCACGACGCTCGAAGATGCCATCGGTTTGGCACAGCTAGCCCGGTCCAAGGGAAAGTTCGTGGTCGTTGGGCACGAGATGCGTTTGCAGAGAAATGTACAAGCTGCGAAGCGCATGGTGGTAGAAGGGAAGCTGGGAAGGCCTTATTTCGCCCGCGCTTTGTATCTCAGGAGGAGGGGTGTCCCCGCCACCGCCACCTTCCTTGTGAAGGAACTTGCACATGGGGGATCAGTTTTCGACATCGGTTCGCATTCCGTCGACGCCGCGCTCTTCATGCTCGGCTTTCCGAAACCAGTCTCGGTTACAGGCCGAACCCACTCCATTTTCTCGACGAGGAAGGAAGTGAGGTACGGGTATCGCACCAGGCCAGACTTCTACCCCGGACCGGTGGAGGTTGAGGATGTCGGTTTTGGGATCGTGGAGTTTGAGGGGGGTCTGAGCGCCTACCTGGAGACATGCTGGGCTGGATACATCATGGAAGACACGCAGCAGATTGCCATAGAAGGTGATCAGGGAGGCGTCCACGTCGAGGGGAATTCCCTCCATGTGATAGGAGCCGAGGAGGACTATAATACCCTGACCGAGTTGGCTTTCAGCGGTCAGCCCGGCTCGGTCCAATACAAGGAGTTCTACGGGCTGGTCTTGGACGCGGTCCAGAAGGGGGAAACAGAGGCGCCCTTCCCGCTCTGCACGGTGGACCAGGGAGTGTACGGCGTGGCAGTGATGACGGCCCTGTACGCGTCAGCAGAAGAGCACGGTCAGCACCGAATAGGCCTCCCTACCTGGTTGAGGCCGCAGCACCAGCCTGAACCGCCTGCCGCAACCCCGCCCTGACCGCCCAGGTCGAGGGGACGGCGGCAGCCGCGACCCTCTTGTCCCCTCCAAGGACACGGCTGCGGATTTATCGGATGAAAGACGTGCCGACCCTGAGCCCGCCGGTGCTGCTCCCAGTGCACAGGGGACTGAGGAGCCTTTGATGCCCAGGCTGTCTCAGCCGAAGTCCTCGTAAGGCTGTGGTATCAAGGACCGCGACACCCTCCCCGCCTTGGCGTCTTCGTGGGTCAACTCCAGCCATACAGCGTCTCAGTCGGCGGCAAGACAGATGAACCCTCCCACGGAGGCGTATAAGCGGGGGGCAACTTTCCCCCAGCGCGACCCGTTGTCTCCAGCCTCAGTCCCTGCGCTCGGCTTGCGCTTCAAGGAAGTGGGCTCCAACAGCCAGGTAAGGAGGCGAGCGGGAGGAGAACGAATGGGGGCCCAGCTTCCTCATGAAGAGAGACGGGGGGCGCTTATTCATACTGTTTGCAGAGGACGCTCGCGTCGTCGTTGTCGTGCCCAGACTCGGACGCCCGCTCGAAGAGCCTCAAGGAAAGCCTGACCAGAGGGATCCTGCTGCCGTTGTCCTCCGCGTTCTTCAACAGCAGGGTGACATCCTTCTTAAACAACCTGACCATCGCTCCGTCGGAGAACTCGCCTGACCTCACCACTGACATGAAGTGTCGGAAGACCGGGGAATCCCCCCAACTTGACTGTATCACTTCCAGAATGGCATCTCCGTCAATTCCCGCGCGCCTGGACCAGGGGTACAACTCTGATACGACCCCGAAGTACACCGATACGAGCCCTTGGTTGAACAACTTCATCTTCTGGCCGGACCCCGACGGGCCGACATGGAATACGTGCTTCCCGACCTTCTCCAGGAGGCTTACGCTCCTTTCGAACGCTGACGCATCTCCGCCAACCATTATGGAAAGGGTCGCCTTATCGGCGCCCTCAGGTCCGCCGCTCACAGGCGCGTCCAGAAAGTAGCAACCCTTGGCAGACAGCTCTTCAGAGAGCTCCACCGCTACCTCAGGGTCTACTGTGCTTGTGTCTATGACGACTCCCCCGTGAGATAGCCCGCCCACAAGCCCCTCCTTTCCAAGTACGACTTCCCGTACCACCTCCGTCGTCGGGAGAGAAAGGAGAACGGTCCGGCACTTCCTCGCGACTTCCTCTGGCGTCTTCGCCGCTGCCGCACCAGCGCCCACAGCCTCCTCCACCGCGCTAGGAATCTTGTCATACACAACGAGCATATGCCCTGCACGGAGCAGGTTCCTCGCCATCCGGCTCCCCATCACCCCTAGCCCGACCATTCCCACAAGGCCCGGCACGGAGCCGTCCCCCAAAGAAGGACCCTCCCTCAAGCAGCTCCTTCTGCCCCTCCGCCTTATTTGAGCGTTGAAGCGCCGGAGGCCTTCAGCGCCATCGTCCCAATAGCTTGCGCATTTACCCCTCGGCAGCGAGGGCGCGTCCATCCCGCTCGGCAGCTTCCCACCGATCCTCCGGGGGAGCTCGGTCTGGCCCGAGTTCGACCAGGCCTCCAGGGGCTGTCGCGTTACGTCTCCTTGGACTTCTGGAATCCCTCGACGAACTCGTACGCCATCTCCCTCCAAGGGGGGACCAGCAGCAGGCGCGACGCCGAATCCGGCAGTTCCCCGTCAGGTTACACCATCCCTCCGGCCCTCCCGCTTGACCTGAAGATACGCAGTTTGTTGCTGACGACGTCTCGCACCGCCACGGTCGCGGACCGCATCAGCTCAGCGAGGTCAGGAGGCTGGCTGTGCAACCCCTGGCTCAGGGCGCTCACGTATGCCCCGCGCAACTCTGCGTTGACGTTGAATTTTGTGACGCCGAGGTCAATACAGCGGCGAATCGATGGCTCCGAAACTCCCGAGGCTCCGTGAAGCACGAGGGGGACAACCACGGCGCTTCTGATACGCGCCAGCAGCCCGAAATCAAGGCGGTCTTTGGTGCCCGAGCGCCCATGCGAGTTGCCGATGCACACCGCAAGGGCGTCCACCCCTGTCTGCTCTACGAAAGATGCGGCTTGGTCTGGATCAGTCATGCTTCCTTCGGACTCCGGAACGACCATGTCCCCTTCTGTGCCTGCAAGCCGTCCCAGTTCCCCCTCGACTGCGACCTTCTTGGAGTGAGCTAGGGTAGTCATCTTCTTCGTGAATTCCACGTTCTCGGCGTAAGGCAGCCTAGACCCGTCCGCCATGATTGACGTGAAGCCGATTGCAAGCGCCTCCTCTATTTCTCCGACTGAAGAACCGTGGTCGAAGTGAACTGCCATCGGCACGTTGGCCCCCCTCGCGGCGGCCAGACACAGAGCCACCAGTGGGGGTCCGCCGCTCTTGACTGCAGGAGAATGTAGCTGTATCGCCGCAGGGCTTCGGGTTCTCTCCGCTGCTTCCACCACTGCCAGCGCCCCTTCCAGATTGTAGACGTTGAACGACCCCACAGCGAACCCGCCTGCCTTCGCCTCGGCCAAGAGGTCCGTCATCGCCGCTAGCATTTCAGCTGCTCCCCTTGGTTCCGGTCTTGAGCCCCAGCGCTTCCACAACCTCCGTGAGAGCGTCGAGTCCCCCCACGTTCCCGGGGAAAATCAGGTATGCCAGGCCTGGGAAGCGGCTCTCAGGCCCGAGACGCCACACGGGGACGCCTTCCGCAATCTGCCCTAGCACAAAGGCCCGGCGAACACCGAGGGCCTTCGTAGCGATGTCGGCGGATGTCACGCCTCCCTTGGTGAGGACGTAGCGCGGCCTCCTCGAGATGCCGTGAACCACCGCTGCCACGCCGTCAGATATCTTCTGTGCGACTGTAAGGCTGGCGTCGGGGAGGCCTCCGATGAGGACCTTGCGACTGGTGAAGACAACGACGTCTTCGCCCCGAGAGAGGCGGGCCTCTGTAAGGCGCACGACTCGGCTGATTTCGTCTGCCCTGCCGTTCTCATCGAGCAGAGTCTCCGCATCAACCTCTACGGCCGCGACCTTCGTGTCATCTTTCAGAAGCGACTCCAGCTGAGCGGTAGACTTGGGGACGTGGGAGCCGACTACCACCAGTCCCCCTTCACTACCGGACAGCTTCAGCTCCCGCCGTGTGAGCAGGTGGGACCGTCCCTGGCCTATCCGTACCTGCACGAACGACGCAGCGGTGCGATAGAGGTACCTCCTGCCCTTCGCCTCGGCCTCTGATACGCCGAGGGTGAAGACCTCCAGGTCGCGGAGGCTCGCCGCGTTCACAACGCAAACGCTCCCCCGGCGGAGGCCCAGGACAAGCTCTGCTACACGCGACGGGCCGCCCAGGCGTATCTCTTCCAGCGAGATAGAAGTAACGTCTTCCGCTCGGACTCGCCCCTCTGTCTTCTCTTCGACCCAGCTCTTCAGGTTCGACGAAGAGTACCCAAAGGTGGCATCCTTCGCGTAGTCTGTCCCTCCCACAGGCACCAGCCAACCGTCTTCGGCTGCATAGTGGATGTCGCCGATTGTGTATCTGTGGCCCTCTCGGAAGAAAGGTATCAGAAACCACGCATCGAAGCCTCCTCCGAGCCCTTCTTCCAGCGCCTCCATCTCCCCGGGGAAGTGTCCCCTGAGGGTGGAGTCGCTGCGACTGATGACTACGAGCCTCCGTTCCAGCGTCCGACTAGCTTCGGCCAGTTCCAGGCCGATGTCCTTGTTAAGGGCTCTCGCCTCGGCGAGCGGAAGACTTCGCGAGTTGGAGAGCAAGAAGAAGGCGGGTGAATCGTCTGCGAGCTCAGAACGCAGAGAGGTGGTCGACCACCGGGTCAGTATCGACACGTCATGGACCGTCTGAGCGCCTGTGGGGTCGTCGTCCACGACGACGACCTTCTCTCGGGCCTTTATCCGTCTCGACCTTAACTTAGGCAGAAGTGAGTGCGGCCACTCGGGTGGGAGGACGCCGAGCGCCTCGCTCAGCACCAGACGACCGGGGCTCGCTTCGTTCATCGTTGACTCCTGGGACCGGGGGGAGGCGTGTTACAAGTGCTTTCCCCTTGAAGCCCTCTTAAGAGTCTGTGCAAACCTGGAAACTCGCCTCGTAAGGGGTCAGAGGGGTGTAACCTCAGGCCACACGGACCCTTAAGGTTCAACGTGGCGTGGGAGGGCCTCTCTCCACATGCCAGGCGGAAGGGGGGAACCTAGAGCGCCAGCGCGACCCGCTCTTACATCGGCAGGCCCTCCGACTCACTGAGGCATTGGCACAACTGCGTTATTCTAGTGTGAGAGGGGCGCGGACGATGATGATATGAAGCGTCCTAGACGAACGACCGTCTACCCTCCTGTCTGTCTGGCCTTCCCGATGGCGCCGAGTTGTTGCAAGAGCCCGAGCCAGTCTCTTGTCACCCATCCCTCTATGATCATGCCGCCTTTCAATCGGAATATCTCCTTCTGGAGCCACGAGACCCTCTTGCCCGAGGGCGAGACGCCTAGGAAATGTCCCGTATGGTCGGCTGTGCTCAGGCATTCTGCTGCCATGTCCTCCTTCGCAAAGAGCAGGGCAAGCTCCACTTGTGTCTTAGAAAAGGCGGAGGACAGCGCCGCCAGCCTGTCAATCAAGCCCTCGCGGCCGGGTCGTGACGCACGATGTAGTTTTCGTCCCAGAACTCAGCCGCTCTTTGCCTGACGCGCATCGACCGCTCGTCGGCATTCTTCGCGGGGGGTCGCAGGACGTCATTCACCGAGCTGCTGACCAATTTCTTGTCCGCATCCTCGGCTGGGGAGACGTCACGCAGCTTCTCCCCACGCCCCACGTTCATGCCTTGATGGGGCTGCTGGGCACAATTGTCCCGAAGCCACTTGTTCGCAAACTGTTATATGTTCTAAGGGGGGTTCGTTTCTCGGGGTTGTGGATGGACGCTGGAGAGTTGATACGTCTGTGAAGGAAGCATCGAAGCGGCAAGAGGAGATTCCTGAGTTAGGGGTAGGTATGCTAGGTTACTCGTTCATGGGTAAAGCGCACAGCAACGCCTACGCCAGGATGCCTGTCTTCTTCTACCCTCCCCCGGCGCGTCCCCGGCTCGTAGCCATAGCTGGGAGGACCGAAGGGAAGGTGAAGGAGGCCGCCGTCAGATTCGGCTTCCAGCGCTACTACACCGACTGGAACAAACTGGTGGCGGACCCCGAGGTAGAAGTGGTGGATAACGGGCTCCCCAACGACATGCACCTCGGGCCGTGCGTCGAGGCTGCTGAGCGGGGGAAGCACATCTTGTGCGAGAAGCCCCTAGGGAGGAACCCGGGGGAGTCGCAGGCGATGCTCAGGGCGGCGGAGAAAGCTGGGGTCAAGCACATGGTCGCCTTCAACTACAGGTTCGTCCCCGCGGTCAGGCTGGCGAAGCAGTTCATCGACGAGGGGTACATAGGAAAGGTCCTCCAGTTCAGGGCGGCTTATCTTCAAGACTGGGCGATGGACCCTGACGTCCCCCGCACGTGGAGGTTCAGGAAGGAGTCTGCCGGGAGCGGGGCTCTCGGTGACCTTGGCGCCCACATAATAGATCTCTCCAGGTTCCTAGTAGGAGAAATAGGTGCGACTGTCGGGATTGCGAAGACGTTTACTGGCGCGAGGCCGCTCCCGGGCGACCCCACAAAGAAGGGAGAGGTGGACGTTGACGACGCCTTCGTCGCCCTTGTCAAGTTCACGGGAGGGGCAGTCGGGTCCCTGGAAGCATCAAGATTCTGCGCCGGGAGGCGCAACTTCCAGAGGATAGAGATACATGGCACCGAAGGCTCGATAGGATTCAACCTCGAGAGGCTAAACGAACTGGAGGTCTATTCGAACAGAGAGCAGTCAGACAGGAGGGGGTTCAAGACGATTTTGGTGACTGAAGCTGACCACCCCTTCGTCGGGAAGTGGTGGCCCCGGGGGCATATCATCGGCTGGGAACACGCAATGGTGCACGAAGTCTATCACTTCTTCGACGTGATAGCCCGTGACGGGAGGGTGGCCCCATGGGGCGCCACTTTCTACGACGGGCTGAGGGCAGACGAAGTCATCGAAGCGGTCCAGAAGTCAATCTCCTCACAGAGATGGGAAGCGCCGGGATTAGCAAGTTAGCCGTAGGGCCGAATGCAGCGCGAGCTCTTGCAATACTTTATTTCTCGGCCTGAGTGGGCGCAGCCATGCTCAAAGCAGCGATAATCGGCTGTGGAGGAATCTCTTGGGCCCACGCCAGGGGGTACGAGGCGCTCAAGGGGCGCGTCGAGGTGACAGCTGTCGCGGACGTCAGGAAGGATGCAGCGGAGAAGCTCGGCGCTTCGCTCGGAGGGGAGGCGTACACGGACTACGAGAAGATGCTCCGGGACGCCGATGTAGACTTCGTCGACATCTGTCTCCCGCACAAACTGCACAAGCCTGTCATATTGAAGGCCTTGGCGGCGGGCAAGCACGCCATGTGCGAGAAACCAATGTGCCTGACGGTGAAGGACGCTGATGAGATAGTCGAGGCTGTCAGGAAGTCAGGGAAGAAGTTCATGCCCGCCCACAACCAGCTCTTCGCGCCAGCCCTCCAGGAGGCGAAAAGGTTGATAGGTGAAGGGCTCATCGGAAAAATCCACTTCATCAGGACCCAGGACTGCTTCAGGAACAACGGAATCAGCGGCTGGAGGACGAACCGGGATGAAATGGGAGGGGGGGAGCTGATTGACACAGGGTACCACCCCAACTACATGATGAACTACTTCGCCCCGGCTCCCGTCGCGCAGGTATTTGCGATGGGTGGAAGGTACAGGGTGACGATGGACGGAGAGGACACCGGCTTCGTCGCCTTGAAGTTCCAGGACGGCTCAATGGGGAACATACTGTCGTCTTGGGCCTTTCCAGTCCCGTCGGGAGGGTATATCTTCTCTGTCACAGGGGAGAGGGGTGAATTGCTCGGAACCCACAACCTTCTGGTGCTGAAGGCGCTTGGGATGAGCGACGCCAGACGCGAATGGCCGAACGCGAAGGATACGTTCATCGCGGAGATAGAGCACTTCGCCGAATGCTTGGACACCGGGCGCGAACCTCTCCAGACTGCATCTGACGGGAGGGATGTAGTCAGGCTCATAACGGCGGAGTATGAGTCTATGGCCACGGGGCGGGCCGTCAGCTACGGTGGCTCGGCGGGACGCCAGAGCGCCAGCCATGAGGTGGTGGCAAGAGCATGAAAGTGGGGGTCTTCACTGCAATCTTCCACGACAGGTCGTTCGAAGAAGCGCTGAAGTTCGTGTCAGGGATCGGGTGCGAGACTGTGGAGATCGCCGCCCACCCGGGTGACCCGCACATAAACCTCGACAGGGAGCTGGTGAACAGGGGCGCGGACACCAAGAAGGCGGTGTCGAAGTACAAGCTTGGCATCTCTTCCCTCAGCGGGCACGCCAACCACCTCGCAGTGGACCCTGCGAAGAGGAAGACGATAAACGAGAACTTCAAGAAAGCCGTGGACCTGGCAAGTGCGCTCGGCGTCCCCGTGGTGAACACGTTCGCGGGCGCCCAGGCCCCCGAATGGGACGAAGACAGGACGTTCAAGGAGTTCGGAGAGTCGATGGGGGACCTGGTGGATCACGCCTCTTCGAGGAACGTGAAGATCGGGGTAGAGGTCCACTGGGGCTCGGCGGTCTACAACATCCCGCGAATCGAGCGCATGTTCAAGACCGTCCCTTCGAAGACCCTCGGCCTGAACTACGACCCATCCCATTTCGTCTGGCAGATGATAGATTATAAGACGCCCGTAGAGAAGTTCGGGGACAGGATCTACCACGTCCATGCGAAAGATACGGAGATCCTCAGAGACAGGCTGTCGCGAGACGGGGTCAACGCCAAGGGGTGGTGGAGGTTCCGCGTCCCAGGCGAGGGGCTGATCGACTGGACGGAGCTCGGCCACAAGCTCAAGGAGGCAGCATACGCCAACGCCCTCTCCATGGAGCACGAAGACCCGGTCTACTCCCCTGAGGAAGGGGTAACAAGGGGCGTAAAGCACCTGAAGGGGACTGCGGCAAAGGCATAACCGCTTGTCCGCGAGTGCGTTCGGGTACAGGGCCGAAGAAGAAGGGCACCAGCCGAGCAGGCTCCTGGAGTTCGCGAAGAGAGCGGACTCGGCTGGGTTCGAGTTCGTTGCCATAAGCGACCACTTCCATCCTTGGTTCCACACCGGGGCGGCCGGGGGTTTCGCTTGGACTTGGATGAGCTCTGCTGCCGCGGTCCTCCCACGCATGAGGTTCGGAACCATGGTCACCGCACCGATAGGGAGGTACCATCCCGGGCTGGTCGCCCAGGCCTTCGCCACCATGGACGAGATGTTCCCCGACCGCTTCTTCCTAGGCCTAGGGACGGGCGAGGCGATGAACGAAGTCCCCCTCGGCCTCCGATGGCCCCGGTTTGAAGAGAGGCTCCAGCGGCTCCGCGAGTCGATCGAAATAATCAGAAGACTCTGGACCGAGGACTTCGTGACGTACGAAGGAAAGTACTTCAAGCTGAAGGGGGCTAACCTATACACGAGGCCTAGAGGAAAGGTCCCGATTTACGTGGCCGCACTCGGACCAAAGTCCGCCGAGCTCGTTGGGTCCCACGCCGACGGATACGCTATCTCGAGCCCCTTTCTGGGAAGGTTCCGAGACACCTGGGAAATCATAGCCCGATCCGCCCGCAAGGCGGGGAGGGACCCCTCCACCATAAGGAAGAACCTCGAGCTCTTCCTCTCCTTCGACGAAGACTACGACAGGGCGCTGAGGTCCGCCTCCAAGTGGAAGCCTGGCTTGATCCCCGGCGTCCTTGGTTCAGGGCTGAACGACCCGAGGGAGCTAGAGCGTGAGGGGGGAGTTCACTCGGACGAGGAGCTATCGAAGGCTTGGAACATCGCAACTTCCGCTGAAGACATCATAAAGAGCGCAATGGATGCTATGTCCTATGGTTTCGAGGAGATTCAGTTCCATAGCGCAAGCCCTTCCGAAGAGAAGTTCATAGATGCCTGCAACAAGGAGGTCATCCCCTGCCTCCGCTCGCTTGACGGGAGGGGGCATGCCAGGGAGGGTTTGGCATGAAGATTACCGGGCTCGAGACATACATCGTGGGGAACCCGTGGAAGAGGTGGGTGTTCGTCCAGCTTGAAACGAGCACAGGGCTACAGGGGATCTCCGAGGCGACCCTCTACGGGGAAAGTTCGGCCGTGGTGGCCGAGTTAGAGGAGAGGAAGAAGTACTACATCGACAGTGACCCCTTCCAGATTGAGAAGAACTGGAACGAATGGTACAGGGACTCCTTCAACAGGAACGCTTCGGCGGTCAATGTAACGGCCATGGGGGCTGTAGAGACTGCATGCTGGGACCTGCTCGGAAAGCACTACGGGGCGCCCATACACGCCCTCTTCGGGGGGGACGCCTCGTCTACTGTGAAGGTGTACGCCAACGGCTGGTACACGGGGGCCAGGTCTGCCGACGACTTCGGAGAGAAGGCAAAGGAGGTCAAGGCAAGGGGGTACACCGCGTTGAAGTTCGACCCCTTCGGAACTGCATACATGTCCGCGACTCAGGGGGAAGTCGAGAGGGCCATAGAGAGAGTCCGCGCGGTAAGAGAGGCCGTGGGGGACTACGTAGACATCTTGGTCGAAGGGCACGGTAGGTTCAAGCCCGAGACAGCTGTGAGGATCGCCAAGCTGATGGAGGAGTACAACCCCAGATGGTTCGAGGAGCCCGTCCCCCCCGAGGACATCATGGCGCTGAGAGAGGTGAAGAGCAAGACAACGATACCCATAGCCAGCGGGGAGAGGGTGCTCACCAACTATGGGTTCGCTCCCCTGATTGAGAGCCGGGCCGTGGACGTGGTCCAGCCAGACCTTGTCAACACAGGAGGTATAATGCAGGGGAAGAAGATAAGCGCCTTGGCAGAACCTCACTTCATAACGGTGGCTCCACACCAGGCGGAAGGGCCCGTCGCGACGGCGGCCTGTCTCCAGCTTGACGCATGCATCCCCAACTTCGAGATTCAAGAGAGCTTTGACGAGTTCGACGTGGAATGGAGGAATGACCTGCTGAAGGAGGCATTGACGGTTGAAGGAGGGGAGATGAAGGTCCCGACGAAACCAGGGCTGGGGGTGGAGCTCGACATGAGAGCAGTCGAGGAGCACCTCGCCACCGACGTCACCGAGTTCAACATCTTCCAGGAGGGGTGGGAGGACAGGAACATGAAGGGGACTCGGCGCACAAAGAAGAGAAGATGACCATCTCGGTCGGTGACGGGGAATTGGGCCGAAAGAGAGCCTGTGACAGGTCACTCATCAAATGCGTAGGTGGGTAGACCTCTGGCGCCGACCTGGGCGACAAAGAGCCCCCCCGAGTTGGGGACTTCGGAGAGCTGTTCAGCGTCTAACCCTGTCCTCGCCGTGGTTATGTACAACCTGTCCAGTTTCTCCCCCCCGAAGCAACAAGAGGACACCAGGGGTACGGGCAAGTCCACCTGGGAGAGGTTCTCCCCTGTCTCGGGATTCCATCTTGTCACCCGCCATCCTCCCCAGTGGGCGACCCAGAGCTTCCCCTCCTCGTCTACGGCCATCCCGTCAGGGTTCCCAGGCTGACCCCCGAAGTCGACCACTGTCCTCCTGTTCTTTATTTCCCAAGTGTTTATCTCGCAGTCGAAGGCCGACACCTTCCTCGTGGGGGTGTCGATGTAGTACATTGTCCCTCCGTCGGGACTCCACCCAAGCCCGTTGGAAGTGCTGACCCCCCCAAGCACCTTCCTAATTTTTCTGCCCCGTTCCAACACGTAGAGCGCGCCGTTCCCCTTCTTCCCTTTCAGGCTCATGGTCCCGGCCCAGAGCCTCCCAGCAGGGTCGCACTTCCCGTCGTTGAACCTGTTCTCCTCTTCGCCGGCCTCCGCCACCGCAAGAACCTTGACTTTGCCGCTCTCCAGATCCAGGGCGCAGACCTCGTGCTGGAGTGTCATCACGACCCTTCCTGACTTCGAAGGGACCACGGAACTCACGAACCTCCCCACTCTTCTCGACTTGTTCTCCGAGGTTGAGGGGTGGTAGGTGTTCACAAGGCCTGAGATTATGTCCACCCAGTGGAGGACCCCTCGCCTCTCGTCCCAGCTCGGCCCTTCGCCAACCTGCGCCTTGGAGTCGTAGGCTAGCTCGACTGGTATGCTGTTCCCCATGTCGTGTCCTGGGGCCCAGGGCTATTTAGAGCCGGTGAAAATGTCGACTCGGGCCGATTCGTCGTACCCTCTCCACAAAGGAAGCTAACTTCTCGTGCCTCCCTTCCTTCTCCTAACCCCCCCTCCCCTTCCCCGGGGAGGCTCAATCCATACCCTCGTGGCTCCAATGTGCTTGATTTCCAACTTCAGTTCCCCCCGGCCTTTTGTGGCTCTCACATGTCCAGGCGGGTCTGACGAAACTTCCCCTTCGACCCCTGAGATGCCCAGTTCCGTGACCTTCCCCGGGTAGTTGTTGACGTGAAGGAAGACCCTGTCTTCAAAGGTCCCTATGACGTAGCTGTTCGGCCCCAGCTCCCCCCTAATCTCCACCCCTTCGACTGTCACAGAAAAGCGCTGAATGACGTCGATGTTCTCGTTGGAATTCGTCAGGAAGACTTTCTTCCCTACTTGGGTGACGTAGGCGTCCCCTTCGTAGGACCGCGGGTAAATGGTGTCGAAGAACCTTCTGACATCGTGCTCCCCCCAGAACTGATTGGGACATATCACCCTCTCGAATCTGTTCATGACCTCCATCCTGGTGTATTTAGGGAGGACAGGAATCCAGTAGTACCGTCCGGTGTCGGGGATCATCTTGTACTCGTGGGCGAGCCCGTAAGTCCCCTTGTAGATGCTCCCGCTCCCCGACAGCCTCCTGCCGTGCCGCCCAAAGAGATCGTTGTCCGGAGCGAACCCCCTGTAGTAGTCGATGTCGCTGGTCTCCCCTTCTCTTCTGTCCTCGAAGTCCGCCACGTAGGCCACCTTCACCTTCTCAGCAACCTCCTCCTTGGACGGGATGAGCCTCTCCCTGACTATGTCCTCGAGGAGTGGGAAGAGGACCTCGTGGGCTGCGGGGGGGTAGGCTCCCTCGTCCGTGAAGAGGACGTCCTGTCTGGGTTCGAAGTTGTAGACAGTGGCCCCGGAGTTCATCCCCAGAAGGATCATCTGCCCCCACATCGTCCGCGGGAACTTCGACCTGTCCCCCTCCCGCCACCCTTTGTTGTTATTCTCCCCCGGCTTGTTCAGGTCTGTGAACCCACAGTCTAACCAGTAGAAGGACTGGGGCTCGAGCCCCCAGTTCTCCACGAACCCTGCCATCCAGAGCCCGAAGACTGAATCGTGACAGAGGTACATGTTCCGCGGTATGTTCATCTCCCACTGAGGGAAGAGATACCTGCCGTAAGCCTCGACGTCGTCGCTGAACCACTTCTCAAGGAAGGCGTCGACCCAGATATTGCACCCGTCGTTCCCCTCCCTCCAAGAGAGGTAGCGCCCCTGCCTGGCGCACGCTTTTAGCAGGTCGCTCACGTAGAGCCTTTCTTCTGTCGAAAGACCGAAGCAGTTCAACTCGCAGATCTGAACCCCCTTGATGCTATCGTGCTCGGAAAGGAGCCGCTCCACCTTGTCGACTCCCACGCCAGGGCCTTGCATCCCGTTGTTCCACATGCGATGCCAGACGGGGACCCACGTCCTCACCTGCCAGAGGAGTGGGAAGTCGTTCTTATCAGCGAACTTCGCCCACCTCTCCATCGTCTCTACGCTGAAATGCTCGACTGGGTAGACCGAGTACTCTTTGAGTTCGTCAGGTATCAACTTCCAGAGCTTGTAGGCCGATTCGGGGTCCGTGTCCGCGGGCCCGGACCCGCCGAGTATGAAGAGCGGATGCTCTCTTGAGACCTCGGTCGTCAGCCCTCGGAGATTAGGCAAGGTCCCCCCTGACAGTCAGGCGACCAGGAGGGTATGAAAGAGTTTCTGTGACTGCCAATTCACTCCCCATTGCGAGCCCTCCAGCCAGGGTCCCTTAAAGTGAATGGGTGGTCTGCTGGCGCTGTCAACTTAAGGAATGAATTGAGCTGATGCTCTAGCTTCGTTGCTTCCTTCGGGTTTGAGGGGATGATGCCTCCCACGCCTCATGGACTCTCCAAAGTTCATGGAACGTGAAAGGACATCCCTCCCGCTGGTTCTTTCCGGGACGTTCGTCTCTCTGTGTTCGAACAGTTTGAGGAAGGCGTCGATGATTCTTGAGCCCTTCGTCGAGAGGTCTCACGAGGCCATCCGCCAGTGGGTCCAGCGACTGGCTCCGGTCTGCGACAGGTTCGACGTCGACAGGAAGAGAGTGAGGACCTTCTTCGTGGACGAGACGATGATACGCATCAGGGGGAGCCAGGCGTGGGTGTGGGTCTGGGCCGCCTACGAGCCCGCCCTGAGGGTCTTCCTGCACTTCCGGGTCTCGTACAATCAGAGCGGCCTCGACGCCTACCTCTTCCTGAAGGAGGTCAGGAGCAGGTACGGTCTTAAGCCCATCTGGACCGGCGTGGTGGTTTGATACCCCGAGGCGCGCAGGCTCCTCCGCCTGGAGCACCGCGTCTATCCCGTCGAGTGGAAGAACCTCATCGAGAGGTTCAACCAGGCCCTGAAGTACAGGCTGGAGAACTTCGACGACCTCTTCCCCTGCTTCAGGGAAGAATGCGACCACGGGCACGTCAGGAATTGGATTTCCGTCTTCAGGTACTTCCACAACGTCATCAGAGAGAGGGACGACCAAACGAGTATCAGCGGTTCATTCAGAGCCTTCCGGAGGCCCTAAGTTGACAGCGCCATCTGCCGATAATTTGCTCCTCTGTCGCCTGAATGTGACGTGCGTGTGTTTGACTACGTCACCCCACCGTCTCCTATGGCCGAGCGAGGACCCAAGGGTGCATGGAGGGTCAAGGGGAAGGTTCGCGACGAGCTCTTCGAGATTTTTGAGGAGGACGCATCGTCGCTTCCTCAAGGATATCCGATGCGCTGTCCGAGAGGACAGGAGTGAGAGTCTCGAGCAGCGGAATCAGAGACTTCAGGGCCGTCTGGAAAAGGGGGTAAGCGACGAGGCAAGCCCGGCTAACACAATAGCTCCCCCCCACCGACCCAAAATGTAGGCCAAAGAAAGAGTACGTCGAGGAGCGTCTGAGGCTCGAAGGCTTCAGGGGGATGCTCTGAACTGACGCCCTTGACGGCCTAATGGCGACCCCCAAGATTACGGATGCTTAACAGAGCCCCGTCGGCCGATGGGAGTTCCTGGACCGGGGGGATGGGACCGTCGGGGAGGGCGACGCCGATGAAGCGAAGGCGGGGCTGGAAACGAACCGGTTCGACCTCCCACCCGAGGGGAGCCGATAGCACGCGGAACATCCATTTTGATTCGCTCTTGATTCACTCTTCAGGCGGCACTGAGTTCGCTGAACAGCACAGGACCTGGAGGATGCAAGACAGAGGCTCCTATCCCAGAGAGTTGACTGCGGCGGTTCGAGACCCGAGGAGCTCACCCTTCTGCAGGAGAGGGCTGCTGCTTCGGCTTCCCGCTCCTAGCAGAAAGATGTCCCGCCCAGTTCCTGCTTGCCTTGGACCCCCGTCCCTCCCGCCTGGGTCTTTCTGAAGTATGAGCCGAAAGCCTGCCGCATGACTTCGACGGTCTCCGCCTCTTCCCGCGCGACATTTCTTCTCTCATGGGGGTCTTTGCTCAAATCATACAGTTCGCTCTGCTGTCCTGGGGGCCTTTCGATGTAGGTCCATCTCTCGTTACGTATGCATCTGTCGGTGCTCCCGTGGTATCCGCTTATCGCGAACCGGCGGTGGGAAGTGCTCTGATTCGTAAGTACGGGCAGGAAACTCTTCCCGTGGAGGGAGGCGGTGTCATTTCCGAGACCGAGCAGGTCGAGTAAGGTGGGCAGAACATCAGGGAACTGGACCACCGCCTCGGTCTTGTGAGCGTGTTCCCCGCCGGGCAACCTGATCATGAACGGGACCTTCAGGAGTTCGTTGTAGAGCCTGTCCGGGCCTTTCAGGAACTTACCGTGGTCCGCTAGCGGGTGCCCGTGGTCCGCCAAGACGAGAATCGTTGTATCGTCACCCAGGCCTAGCTCGTCGATTGTCTCGCGGAACCTGCCAAGAGAGTGGTCCACGAAGGCCGCCTCCCCCGCATACATCCCCCTGACGTAGTTGATTTCTTCGGGGGTTGCCCACTCCGATGCCATCCCCCCCATGGGTAGGATGAGTTTCGGGCCGGAGTGGTTCCTATCTGTGTATGTGTTGAACTCGATGGGCGGAAACCAGGGCTCGTGAGGGTCGAAGCAATCCACCCAGAGAAAGAAGTTGCCTTTGTTTGAGTTTGCTCTCAACCAAGAAGATGATTCTTCGAATACCCTTGCCGCAAACCAGTCGTCTTCTTCTTCGAAATCATCCACGTTCGCCAAGTACTGTTCGATGAGCTTGATCCAAGGAGTCTTCGTTCCAAGAAAGAGGTTGTTGCTGGTCGCCTCCCGGTAGTTCTTGTTGACGTAGTCGTCGACGTTCCTCTTCTTAGGCGGGGCTGTACGAAATGCGTCATACTCCTGACCGCGGATCCAGGAGAACGAGTTGAACCCCTTGTGGAAGTTCATCCCTGGCTTGAACAAGTGATAGTTGTCTGCGATCAGCCCGGTGACGTAGCCGTTGCTCTTCAAAATCTCCGCCAATGTTATGTCGCTTGGATGTAGCGGCTCCCACGACCTGTAGGGAAGGGTGTAATGACCCGTCATCAGCTCCGTCCGAATCGGGATCGTGGGCAGACCTGCTGGATACGCGTTGCTGAACGTCACCGATTCTTTGGCTAGCTCGTCGAGGTTCGGGGTCTTGCAGGCCTCGACCCCGGGGAACGCCTTTCCTCCTCCGTTGTAGTAGCTCACATGATCCTGCCTCAGAGAGTCAATCACAAGTACGATGAGGTTGCTCCTGTTCAAGGTCTTATGCTGCACTTCGATTTTATAACGTTCTTAAAGTGAACGGGTAGTCTGCACCACCCATTCAAGTCACTTACATTCCCTGCCTTGGGCCCGGTTAAGCTGCGGAAGTGGGCAACGCCTATAGCTCCGCAGAGCTGGGCGGCGCCTGGGTTGAAGGTCCTGGTGACGGGAGGCAGGGGGAGGCTGGGGAGGTATGTCGTATCGGAGCTTTCAGGAAATGGGTACGAGGTCGTGGTAGCAGATAAGGTCCGCTCAGGGGCTCGCGGAGAGGGTGGATCCATCGACATCGACATCACCGACATAGCCAGGGTGCGCGACGTTCTGCGAGGCATTGATTCCGTTGTCCACCTAGCTGCCATCCCGACGCCAGACATGGCTCCCCCTGAAACGGTGTTCACTAACAATGTCCTCGGCGCCTTCAATGTTGCCCAGGCTGCAACTGAAATGGGCGTCCGGAGGTTGGTGTACGCGAGCAGCACCTCCGCGCTCGGCTTCGCATTCGCGAAGAACCACTTCTCCCCTTCCTACTTCCCCATCGACGAGGAACACCCCCTCCTCCCGCAAGACCCCTATGGGCTGTCGAAGGTGGTGGGAGAAGAGATACTAGGAACTTACAGCAGAAGGACAGGGGGTTCGGCCGTGAGTCTCCGGTTCCCGCTCATACTGTCGGAGGATGTCCGAGGCGTGCTGCCGAGTCTTCGGAGCGGCCCCTCCAAGGGAGCTGTCCATCTCTGGAGCTACATAGACCCCAGGGATGCCGCTCTGGTGTGTCGCCTGGCCCTCGAGAGGAGGGCTTCAGGGCACGAAGCAATGTTCGTCGCGGCTGACGACACGTTCATGGACGAGCCTACCGTCGAGCTCATACAGTCTGTCTTCCCGGAGACCGTACGGATAGGGGATGGTATGTCAGGCCGTGCTTCCCCCATATCATCGGCCAGAGCGAAGCGGGCTCTAGGGTTCAAGGCAAGATTCGGATGGGAGGTAGAACGCTAGGTTGGGACTCCCAGGGAGTCGGTCGCCCTCCCCCTCTACCTCCTTTACTGGGACCTTCCTAGGGGGGTGTACGGCATGAAAATCAGCGACGTGAGGTCATACCCAGTATGGGTAGGTTCGCGGAATGTCCTCATGGTTGTCGTGGAGACAAGCGATGGTACCTATGGGGTAGGCGAGTCGGGTGTGTCCGGGCGCGAGCTCGCTGTCAAAGGGGCTATCGACCACTTCCGCCAGTCCCTCCTCGGGAAGGACCCTATGAGGATTAGCACCCTCTGGCAGGAACTCTATCGGAGCCAGTACTTCGAAGGGGGGCGGGTGCTCACAGGTGCCATCTCTGCCATCGACATCGCTCTCTACGACCTTGCGGGGAAGAAGCTCGGCGTCCCGGTTTTCCAGCTTCTGGGCGGGCAGCACAGGGGGATTGTCCAGTGCTTTGTGACGGCCAGGGAACCGGTGGGGCCGGAAGCCCCCAGTGCTGCGGAGAAACTGGTCAAGGCGGGGTGGCGGGTGATCAGATTCGCGCCGGCGAGGCAGAACCAGGGCCCTGACGGGAGGCTGTTCGAACCGCGCGACTCGATTGCCACGACTGCCAACTGGTTAAACAAGGTGAGGGAGCAGGTTGGACCGTCCCCCGTCCTAGGGCTCGACTACCACCACAGATTGAGCGTTGCAGAGGCGGCTTCCTTCTGCGGGAAACTCAACCGCGATACTCTCGACTTCCTTGAGGAGCCGATAAGGGCCGAGAGCCCCGAGGCGTACGTGTCCCTCCGCACAATGGTCGCCGTCCCCTTCGCCATTGGGGAGGAATCATCGAGCAAGTGGGCATTCCTCCCCTTCGTCGAACGAGGGATTACGAACTTCGCGAGGATAGACGTCTGCAACATTGGAGGTTTCACTGAGTCGATGAAGGTCGCCGGGAGCTGCGAAGCCCACTACGTTGACCTGATGCCCCACAACCCCCTCGGCCCTGTGAGCACTGCTGCGAACATCCAGCTCGCCGCCGCGGTCCCGAACTACGCTTGGCTGGAGCTGCAGGGGCATTATGTCGGCAATCCTGAAGGCTTTGACAAAGCCCTCTTCCCAAAACAGCCGAAGCTCGAAGGGACCGGCTTCCGCATCCCTGACTCCCCCGGCCTCGGGATTGAGTTCGACTTCGAAGCCGCGTCCAAGGACTTCAAGCCCTGGGAGCCGCCTCACTGGCACCGAGAAGACGGTTCGTACACCAACTGGTGACCGTCGCTGGGGGTGCCTGCAGGCGATACCTTTTTTCTGCATGACCGTCGGCCTCGCCGCGCAGCCACGATGAAGAGAGGAGGAGGAGACGACGAACTTCTCAGGTACACGGTGTCGATGAAGAGGGCGAACACCCACTACTTCGATGTTGACCTCGTGATACCCCTTCCTCCAGAGGCGGGGAAGTCGTTGAAGCTGACGATGCCAGTCTGGACTCCAGGGAGCTACAATATCGAAAATTTCTCTAAGAACGTCCTCGACCTGAAGGCTGCAGACGGGGATACAGGCACCCCCCTCGGGAGAATGGAGAAGGAGTCTAAGAGCACGTGGACGCTGAGCTGGGACGAGGACCCGAGGACCATCCGCATCAGCTATTCTGTCTACGCCTTCGCCTACGAAGTCACGAAGAGCTACTTGGACACGTTCCACGCGGTAATCAACGGGGCTAGCGTCTTCATCTATCCTGTCGGGATGGAGAACGAGAGGGCCAGGGTGACTCTTGTCCCCTACAACGGGTGGAAGCGAGTCTCCACGGGGCTCGAGCAGGTCTCGGACTTCGAGTTCCTCGCAGACAACTTAGACTTGCTCATGGACTCCCCCGTAGAGGTCGGGAACCAGGACATACGCACGTTCGAAGTTGCGGAGATTCCGCACGAAGTCTCCATCTTCGGGGAGGCCCCTGTGGACAGGGAGAGGCTCGTCGACGACATCAAGAAGATAGTCGAGCGGACGAGCGAAGTGTTCGGCGATATCCCGTACAGGAAGTATGTGTTCATAGTCGATTTCACCGAGGAGGGAGGGGGAGGACTTGAGCACCTCAACAGCACCCTCTGCATCATCCCCAGGCTGAGGTTTGTCCCGAAGGAGGAATATGACTCGATAATGAACCTGTTCTCTCACGAATTCTTCCATACATGGAACGTGAAGAGGATGAGACCGAAGGGCCTCGGCCCCTTCGACTATTCTTCGGAGGTGTACACCAAGTCTCTCTGGATAGCTGAGGGGTTTACGACATACTACGGCGACCATCTGCTGAGGAGGGCGGGAATCTACTCGGTAGCGGAGTACCTTGACTCGCTGGCCAGAAACATCAGCCAGATGAAGAACCTTCCCGGATGGAAATGGCAGAGCGCGCAGGAGGCGAGCTTCGACACCTGGATCAAGTTCAACAAGCTCGGAGCGAACCAACAGAATGTCACGATGTCATACTACACTCAGGGGGCGCTCGTTGGGTGGATGCTTGACCTTCAGGTCCGAAAGAACACAGGGTGCGAGAAGACGTTGGACGACCTCATGAGGAATGTCTACCGCCGTACATACGTTGAGGAAGGCCGGGGATACACTGACGAGGAGTTTGAAGCAGCGGCGGTGGAAGTCGGCGGCAGTAGCGTGCGGAGCATCTTCGGCGCCAGGGTCAAAGGGAGGGAACCCATCGACTTCGACAGATACCTTGGTTACGCTGGGTTGAAGCTCGCTCCGAAGGATGCCGCACAGAAGGAGGAGGGTTTCCTCGGGGTGAAGCTGAGCAGCGAAGGGGGGAGGATGATAGTGAGGATGAGGCTGCAAGACTCTCCTGCCGAGGCTATGGGCCTGGCTGCGGGGGACGAAATAGTCGGGATAGACGGGCTCAGACTCTTGGGAGAGCGGGCGTCGTTCTACATTTCGACTACTGCGCCTGAGACGCCGATTAAGCTGACCGTCGCCAGGAACGGGGTCCTGAAGGGCTTCGAGGGGAGGCTAGGGAAGAAGCCAGCGTTCGAAGAGAAGGTGGTGCCTCTCAAGGAAGCCGACGAAGAGCAGAAGGCCATCTTCAAGAGCTGGATGCAGTCTGACTGGTCGCCCGAGATAGTGTACCCCGAGTTCACCAGGTCGCCTGAAAGGAGGCCCGTCTTCGACTACGTTTGATAGCGGCACGCTCCCGGCCCATCCGGGGCCACGAGTGCTCCTTCAGACATCCCCTTTGCTCCTGAAACTTTCGGCGTCGTCGACGGGCGAGTAGCCGAGCACCTCCCTGGGGTGTGAGATGTCCCAGAACCGCCATTTGTTGTTCGACACCCCGTAGAAGACGTCGAACTTCAAATCCCCGGCGTCGATGCTCCTTTCTACCAGCTGGACCAAGTCCCTGCGAGACAGCCACGAAGCGAAGAAGAAAGGGGAGGGCTGCGGAGGCTTGTCGCCTGGGGGGACCCACCCGAACCTGAGGCAGACCACTGAAAGCCCGTATGTGTCGGTGTAGTAGCGCCCAAGATTCTCGCCGAACAGCTTGCTGACAGCGTAGTAGCTGTCCGGCCTTGGAGGGGTCTGGTGAGATATCATCTGGAGGTGACCGATGTCGACTTTGTCGTATTCCCCGTTTACGATGTAGGAATAGGGCGGCTGCGAGTGGTACATCCATGTGACATGGACCGTACTGGCGAAGACTACCCTCCTTACATCGGACCGCCTGCATGCCTCGAACACATTGTACGTTCCGATTATGTTCTTCTCGTGGATGGACTCCCAGGATGCTCCCACGTTGGGATCGGCCGCAAGATGGACCACAACCTCTTTCCCGCGGCTCAGTCGTTGGATTTCGTCGAGTTTCCTTATGTCCGCCGCCACGGTGCCATCGTCCGAGGGCGCGACGTCCAGGGATGTGATGTTCCTTCCGCGAGAGCATCCTTCCCTTACCAGCCTGCCTATCCGACCTGAGCCTCCGGTCACAAGGACTTCCAAAGCCGGCGTTGGGAGAATCTAGTAGCTGATTTAAACGGCTTGTTCGGGTCGCGCCGTCACCGGCGCTTGTAGCTTCCCTGCGGTGCCGCCAGTCCGAAGGGGGCTGGCGGGGCATCGCCCCTGCTACCGAGGCGGCGCCTGCATCGGGGTGATATACGGAAACGAGGCTTTGCATCCTGAGAGGATTCTTCTAAGGAGAGACATTCCCAGCCTTGGGAGACCATCTACGCGGGGTGCAGAATGGACATAAGCCAGCAGGTAAGTCGTCAGCGAGAGATGAAGCTAAGTTGCTCTTCGCTGTCCACCCTGCTCTACAGTCAGCTGCCGCAACAGCTAGGAACGGGGCGCAAAAGCACAGGCAGCAACCTCGAGCCTGACGCGCAGGCGATTGTACGGACCGTCAGGTGGATTAGCGACATCGGCCTCGAATCTATGGACCTCCACGTCACGAGCGAGACCCACCTGTCAATGCTTTCGACAGATGAGGATGCGGAGAAGATTGCCCAAGCCTGTGCAGAGCATTCGGTCGAGATAAACCACGTTAGGTGCAACTTTCTTGGCAAGAGGATCTTCCACCGGCCCGACCGTCGTTCGGTCGAAGAGGTGTGGGGGTCCATCGCCAAGCTCGCCGGGATGGTAGGCGCGGACACGATCGAGACAGTGAGCTCGCCTGTCCCCTTGGAACACTTTGGGGAACAAGAGAGAGGGAACCCCGCGTGGCCTATTCAAGAAGAAGTTCCGGCGCCTGGATTGGTGACCTCCTGGGAAGAGTCTTGGTCGACCTTCGTGGCTGCCATGAGGCGCCATGTGGGATTGGCAGAGAACCATGGGCTCAGGCTGGCATTGGAGGCGAGACCGAGGGAGTTTCTCGCCAATACTGATTCGCTGCTCAGACTGATGGATGCCGTCACGTCGGAGCGCCTAGGAGCCGTGTTCGACGTCAGTCACGCGCATGTTGTAAGAGACACCCTGTCAGTCTCGGTGCAGAAGCTTGGTGCGAAAATCTTCTGCGTCCATCTGAGCGACAACGACGGGGTGACGGAGTCGCACTGGCCACCCGGCCAGGGCCAAATCAACTGGGGGTCGGTCATAAGAGCGCTCAACAGGGTCGGTTATGACGGACCCGTATGCCTCGATGTCTCCGGAGTGGATGTCGAACACGAAGTCTTGGAAGGGAAGTCGTACGTGGAAAGTCTGCTAAGGAAGGTCGCATACAGCTCTCAGAGGTTGAGGGGTTAAGCGGCGCTGAACGGCCTACCTCACTGTGAGATGTCTTTGCTTTCGGCGCTAGGATGAAGCTGATCGATCGCCATCTCGTCTTGGGGTGCGGCAGATGCAGGAAGAAGCGCGCGTTCCGCTCTAGACAGGATGTGGGCTCCACTATGCCGTCCTTCAAGGTTCCCCCCGGGGGGCGCGCCTGGTCCGTGGAGCGGGCCGTACCGGCAGACGGGCTCCTTCCGAAGTGCCCTTCCGCTGCAGGTCCCCCTCGAGGGCAGTCGGGGCGGGACCAGGGGGAGGGGGAGACCTAGGTGGAGATGAGCTTGGCCAGACCGAGTTCTCAGCGGCAAGGGCTTAGGTTGTGGCGCAAATCGAGCAATTCGGTTTCACGGTGCAAGATTGCCAAATATTCTCGCACGGTCATCTTGGCTTGACTCCGGAAGTTAGCACGTTGGTGGTTGCATCCGGAGTTATGCTACAACCTAAGGGGCTTGGGAAGCCTTAAATCAGAACAAAGGAGGCTCGGCTCCGCAAGTTGCAGCTCGAGAACAGTTCGAGCGTCTTCGAGGAACTGAAGATTTCCGCTATCGAGAAGCCTGCGTATAGCGTGAGGGCTAGCGAGGACGGAAACCTCGACCTTGCGGCGTCGATCATGCGCCAAGGTCTTCTCCAGCCCATCATAGTCCGCCCCGGCGAAGGCAAGTTCGAGCTTGTCGCGGGGTCCCGGAGGTTGGCTGCGTGCAAGACCCTCGGCTGGAGGAAGATTCCATGTCAGATCGTGGATCTCACAGACAAGGAATCCTTCGAGGTCGCCCTCTCAGAGAACGTCGCTAGGAAGTCACTCGACCCCCTCGAAGAAGCCAAGGCCTTCCACGACTACGTCGAGAGGTTCGGGTGGGGCTCCGAGAAAGAACTCGCGTGCAAGATAGGCAGGAGCCCGGCCTACGTCTCCAAGCGATTGGGACTCCTTGAGCTCCCCGCCGAATCCTTGCAGAGACTTTTTCGGCGCCGAAAGAATCCGAGCTTGGCCGAAGAGATACTCGCAGAGCAAGACATGGAATTGAGGAACTACCTGCTCAACGTGAGCGCGGAGCAGAACCTCACCGGCAAGGAGGTGAGGCGTCTCAGGCGCGACCTGGAGAGAGGCGCCGGAGAGAGAGAAGTCCCATGGCCGGAACGGTCCGAAGGCGACTACGAACAAAGGAGCAGGGTGGTGAAGAGCTCCATCAGACGGACGGTCACGGCGTTACGCGTAGCGCTCAACAGGCTCGACGAAGTCATCGAGAACATAGACGATGAGAACTGGATTCTGAAGGAGGTGCTGCTCGAGCAGCGGACTGTCCTGCACTCCCAGATTGATCTGGTTTACAATCTGACCAGACGTCTGGAGAAGATGTTTCCGCCTGGATATGAACATTAGCCGAGCGGCCTGGCGCCTCGCGCACCCGTCCCGCCGGGGGTGCCGGCCGCACCGTGGGCGCTTCAAAGGTCAAAACCGTGTAAGAGGCGAGTAACAGACGTGGAGAAGAAGTTCTGGATTCACTCGAAGCAAGACCCCGTCGGCGTCGCGGTGGAGACGATCGCGGCCGGGGAGAACGCCTTCAGCCACTTTGAGTTCAAGCGCCTCATGGAGATGGACGCCTTGACCTACCACCAGCCTGACGTCGCCAAGGTTGGAGAGGTCACAGTTGCGCTCGCGCTCCTCCGCCCAGCAGGGCGGCACAATGCGAAGATCACACCCACAACAGGCCGGACAACGGCTGGGTGAGCACGGTAGCCAGCGCGCATCTGGCTGCGGCTCGGGATCCGAGAGCGATGGTCGAGAGCCCTCCCAGCGGGATTCCGCCTGGGTTCTTCAGATTCGAAGGTACGATTCGTCAAGACGGCATCAAACCAGGGGGAGGCGGGTTGGGAATCGAACCGCTGAACAAGGCTCCACAGTCAGGCGAACCGAAGGCATTGGTGTCCCACGAAGACTAGTTCCAGTCTTCGGCTCGTTGTCCCTTCGCCGTGCCCGCTCGGGTGGCAGGCGGGAGAGGCCCATTCTCTTTGGCCTCCGCCAAACGACGGCGAGGGCGCGATTTCAGGTGAGCAAGACCTTAAAGGGAGCGGCGGAGGGCAAAGCTTAGGGAGCTACCTTACGCGCGGACCCGTTCTTCGGCAGATTCTTCCTACTCATGGGGATGGTCCTCCTTGTACTCTTCTTGTACACAGTCGTCGAGGGGACTGCCTTCGGGCCAGACACGGGGCTTTCGTTGATTTCAGGCTCGTTGATAGCCCTCTTCTTGATCGTCGGCGCGGCTATCGTAGTCGCATCAAGGAGTCAGCCGCTGGATTGAGTCTTCTCCCATCGACTCCTATTTCGGGCTGCACCGCGATTTACCGAAGCGCGCAGGTTTTAAACAGTGAATAGGCGAGTACGCGCGCAAAACTTGCGCTTTGGGGTGCCAGTACTGGGGATTAGTCGTCACGGGGGAAGTAAGGTTTCGGGGAGGAGGGAACCCGCGAGTTGAGCGATCCCATCCTATCCGTCCGAGACCTGACTGTCGTCTATAGGACGCGCAGGGGAATCGTCCGTGCGGTAGACCACGTAAGCTACGACATCGCCAAAGGCGAAGTGTACGGGCTCGCGGGGGAGTCCGGGTCGGGGAAGTCCACCGTTGCCCTCGCCCTCCTGGGTCTAATCCAGCCGCCTGGTGAGGTCGTCTCCGGGGAGATTTACGTCGACGGCAGAGACGTCAGGAAGATGACCGAGGACGAGCTCAGAAGGTTCAGGTGGGCATCAGTAGCGATGGTCTTCCAAGGAGCGATGAACGCGTTTAACCCAGTGATGAAGATAGGGGAGCAGCTCGCCGATGCCATGACAGCCCATTCATCCATCTCGAATGAAGAGGCGTTGAAGCACGGCAGGGAGCTGTTGACACGGGTCGGGATTGACGAAGAGTTCGCCGGAAGGTACCCCCATGAGCTCAGCGGTGGGATGCGCCAGAGGGCGGTAATCGCGATGTCATTGGTTTTGAACCCCAAGCTCCTGGTAGCGGACGAGCCAACCACGTCACTCGATGTGATCGCGCAAGACGAGGTCATCAAGATGCTGAAGTCGTTCCAGAGAGACCTCGACCTGTCAGTGCTTTACATAACCCACGACCTCGCCGTCCTAGCCAAGATAGCGGACAGGATTGGGGTGATGTATGCCGGGCAAATCGTCGAGGAGGGGGGCTTGAACCAACTCATGGAGAAGCCGTCTCACCCCTACACATCTGCCCTTATGGACGCCATGCCAAGCCTGTTCGGGTCGCTGAGAGAGCTGAAAGGGATACCCGGGTCCCCACCAGACCCCGATGCGTATCCGAGCGGGTGCAGGTTCCACCCCCGCTGCCGGTTTGCCATGGAGAAATGCAGGTCGGACGAGCCTAGTCCAGTGGTGGTAGAAGAACGGCACTACGCGGCATGCTTCCTCCTCGAGAGCCAAGGAAGCAAGGGGCAAGAGAAGCAGTAGGGTCTGGGGGAAGAGACTTGCAAATGGTTGGCTCCCCTTGGAGTCATGAGGTGCTGAAGGCGCAGGGGGTGAACGTCGTCTTCAGGATGAGGTCGAGCGCCCCCAAGGGTGACCATCTGGCTTCGGTGGCGAGAGAGTCCTTCTACGTCAAAGCGCTTCGGAACGTGGACTTCCAGGTTTTGGAGGGAGAAAGCGTCTCCCTCGTTGGCGGGAGCGGGAGCGGGAAGTCTACACTCGCGAAGGTCTTCTTGGGCTTCCTCAGGCCAAAGGAAGGGTCCGTCGCATATCTTGGCAATGACATTTACAGGCTGAAAGGAAGAAGGATGCGTGAGTTCCGGATCAACGTCCAACCTATATTTCAAGACCCGTACAATTCTCTGAACCCTGCTCGCAAGATCTCTCACAGCGTGCAGCTCGGTCTCTTCCTGCATGAGATGTCGAAGGAGCAAAAGGAAGAAAGGGTGGCGCGCACCCTCGAAATGGTTGGCCTAACGCCTGTCGACCTCTTTCTAGACAAGTATCCGCATCAGCTGAGCGGTGGACAGAGACAGAGGGCGGCAATAGCCAGGGCATTCATAGGCCAGCCGAAGGTCATCATCGCAGATGAACCTGTCTCCATGCTCGATGCGTCTGTTAGAGCGGACATCCTGAACCTTATCCTGAAGATGAAGCAGTCCAAAAATACAACGTTCCTGTACATCACTCATGACCTGGCCACAGCTAGGTATCTGACAGAGAGGATGGCGGTGATGGAGCAGGGGGAGATAGTCGAGCTGGGGAAGACGGAGGACATCATCGAGAGCCCTGCGCACGAGTATACGATGCGGCTCATGAACGCTGTGCCAGACATCTGGCACCATGGGTCGAGGGCTCCGGACCGCCCCGTGGTTCCCCCGAGGTTCGGCGTCGATTCTGACGGCGAAAAAGACGAGACCTCGGGATACGTGGACCTAGGAAACGGGCACTACGTAAAGAGGGGGTGACCGCTCCCCCGTCGTAATATCACAGGCCCCCTGACAGCAACCTTGGGGAACGATGCACAGAAGCTCCGCGCGCCTCGTTTTGGGCCTTCGGAAGCATACTTTTATGGCGAGGCCCCCCGACTATGGTAAGGGAGCCAATCCCCAGTGATCACAAGAAGGTGGGTTCTTAGGAGGCTGGTGCTCCTGACGGGAACCTTTGTGGCTGCCCTCCTCATAGACTTCACTCTGCCAAGGCTGATGCCAGGCAACCCGGTCCAGACCGAGGTCACAAACCTGATCGCAGCGGGGTTCACCCTTTCCCCGGAAGCTATCAAGGGGATGTACGCACTGTACGGCTACAACCCCAACCTTCCGATTTACGTGCAGTTTTATGACTACATAGTCCAACTATTGCACGGCAACCTAGGCGTTTCCTACATATTCTTCCCTCAGAGCGTGTCGTATCTCATCGCTCAGCGCCTCCCGTGGACGATATTCCTCGTCTCGATAGCGGTGGCGGTGAGCTGGATCCCAGGGACCTTCATCGGGATGTTTGCCGCCGGGAAGAGAAACGCGAAATTCGACTCCATATTCACGCCGCTGCTGAACTTCATCTCCAGCATACCGAACTTCTGGCTCGGTTTCCTCTTCCTGATCTTCTTCGCGGCAGACCTCAAGATCTTCCCGCTCTTCGGGGCGTATTCGAACACGGTGACGCCAGGTGCCAACCTAGCGTTCATCTTAAGCGTCCTACACCATGCGATACTCCCCATCTTGTCGTTGGCCATAGTCGCGATGGGTGGCTACGTCATACACATGAGGAACACGATGGTGGGGGTGATGGGAGATGACTTCGTGCTCGTTGCCAGAGCGAAGGGGCTCTCCAATAGGAGGATTGTGAGGACCTATGCTGGCGCCAACGCGCTCCTTCCGAATATAACGATGCTCGCCATATCCATGGGAGCGGTCTTCGGAGGGAACATACTAGTAGAGACGATATTCACCTATCCGGGCATCGGTTACCTAAGCGCGGTGGCAGTCTCCGGCGAGGACTACTCCTTGATTCTAGGAATCTTCCTTATCTTCACCATCGCGATACTCGTCGCGAATCTCATGGCGGACCTCCTTTACGCGTGGCTCGACCCCAGGGTGTCGTTGATATGAGCGGTGGGAGCGCTGGCCGCTTGGGCGGGACGGCGATGGCGCTCCTTTACAGTTTCCGCTCGGTGATGGCTGTCTTCTGGAGGAACAAGAAATCGCTGGTTGGGCTGATCATTGTCATCACCTTCGTCCTAATCGCCGTCCTCGCTCCCTACGAATCTCCATACAATCCGACCGGGTTCAGCACCGGACCCGCCTGGCAGCCCCCAAGCCTTGCCCACCCCATGGGGACAGACTACGTGGGGCATGACCTCTGGTCGCAATTCGTCTGGGGCGCAAGGATATCGCTCGAAGTAGGCTTTCTGGCCGGCGCCATGGTCCAGATCCTTGGCAACACGCTAGGTATACTTTCCGGGTACATAGGAGGGAAGGTGGACGACGGCCTCATGCGAATAGTGGACATTTTCCTTACGTTGCCGACGCTCCCGCTGATCATCCTCCTCATCGTATTCCTCCCCTTCCATGGGCCGCTGGTTGTAACCCTTGTCATAGTGATCACGTCCTGGGCAGGCCACACTAGGAACATGCGTGCACAGTCTTACTCCTACCGCGAGAGGGACTTCATCCTCGCCGCCAAGGCGTCCGGCTATGGGTCGCTGCGGATATCTTTCTCCGAGATCTTCCCGAACATACTTTCACTGGCGATGGCTGGAATGATGTACTCCATAGTGGCCGCGATAGGCGCGGAGGCCGCGCTCGATTTCCTCGGGCTGGCATCAGGCAACACAGTCAGCTGGGGGACGATGCTCTACTGGGCGCAGTCTGAGGGGGCGATAATCAACGGGACCTGGTGGTGGATAGTGCCTCCGGGACTCGCCCTCGCGCTTATTGGATTTGGCCTAGTCATGATGAACTACGCCTTCGACGAGCTCTTCAACCCGAGGCTTAGGGTCCTGTGACTTGAGTCCCGACTGGCTCCTCTGAAGGCAGCTCACGAGCGAAAATGGGGGGAGGTCGTTCATGACGAAACCCTTGTCCCCTCCGTCGTGGACCTTGACCCCAGAAGCGTCGACGGCAACGCCGTAAGGGGGTTCTACTCGGTGAGAGGGTCGTCCAGGTTCGTTTTCCTCATGTTCACCCTTCCGCCTAGGGTATAGTAGTCAGGCCCCTTGGGCCGTCCGCGGACCTGGAGAGGGGTGGGATTACCTCACGTCTCCCTGAAGCGGCGGCGTATGAAGAGCCTGACGAACGCCAGGGACCTGGTGCACGCCTCCTTATGGCGATGAGGCTCGGTTTGCGTCCCACTCACTGGCCGACTTCCTCCCCCACCTCGACATTGAGTCGAGGTTAGGCTCCCCCTTGGTCACAGCTGACTAGTCGTACGTGCGCGTATCTCCTCGGTCGTGAGATATGCGCGACGGGCCATCCCGTAACCATAATGACATCCGACCCAAAATCGAATTCAAATGGGCAGCGCAAAGCATCCGTGAACGTTTATAACTGATACAACACTACAAGAAGAGAAAATGGCGAAACAGAAATTCGTCAACTGTCTTATCGCAACCATACTTTCATTCATCTTTCTCTTCTCGGGTGTTGCGCCGGTTGTCTCTGCTCAGTCTTCAAGCGGTGGGA
>JAJYNM010000009.1 GCA_021786335.1 archaeon | reverse complement strand
GCGCCGATGCGCCGAGGAGTGCGAGCGCTGTGACCAATGATAGTGCGCTGATTGCCAGTGATTTCTTCGTGTTCATTAGCTCCGGAGTACTGCCTTGGGCTCTATAGTCGATTTTTGCCGTTTTCCTGATAACTGCACGTTCCTGACCAAGATGTATGAAATTCTTGCACGCCGTGTGTGAGACCACTGATCGCCTGGGGCGCAAGCGGCATGGCGGAGTCGCCTGTTCTAGTCGAAGTACGGGAGTATGCTGATCCCCGTCGGGGTGAACGCCACGGTGTGGTACTTCCTGCTGTGCTCGGTCCCTCTCAGCTTCTTGACCAGGAACCTCGTCCTCAGCTCCATGTTCTTCCCTATGTAGTTCTCCAGCTGGAATATCCCGTCCGCCACGAACTCCTCGATCCCGCTGTTCATGGGCTGGTCAGCCTGGAACTTGCTCACAGTCATCAGCGTGGTGATCCCCTCCCTCTTCAGGGTCTTGTATACCAGGTGCATGAGGAAGCTGTAGTCGAACTTCTCCTTCGCCCCGCTCAGGAAAGCGGTGAGCGAGTCCACGACGAGCCTCTTGGCCTTTATGTCGTCCAATGCCGCCAGGAGCGTCTCGATGTTCGACCCCATCCCTCTCCCTTCGAGAGACTCCAGGTCGAGGAGCTTCACCTTCTTCTCCTTCTCCAGCGCGTCGAAGTCCATCCCGAAGAGCTTCATGTTGCGCTTGAGGCTCCCGATGTCCTCTTCGAAGGTGGCGAACACGGCGTGCTCGTCGTCCACCTTTGCCGAGTTGTAGACGAACTGGGACGAGAAGATTGTCTTCCCGGTCCCTATCCCACCTACTAGAAGGACGAAGTCTCCCTGCTGCAAGCCTCCCTGGATGAGCGGGTCGAGGCCCACGACCCTCGTCGGCACCCGCTGGGCGGCTACGCTTTCCATACGATCGCTCTTCCGGAGGGAGGTGGTATATGAGCCTCCTTTCCGTTTTTCGCATCAGCCAGGCGTGAGTATATAAGCAAAGTTGCCGACGGACAACGGATATAGACCTCAGATTCACAACCCTCTATTAGGCGTAGGCTCCGTGAAACCCGCGACAATGGGTGCCTTCGACAAGATAAAGCGGAGGAACCTCGACTACCTCCTCATCGAGACCATCAAGCAGATCGGGGTCTCCAACTACTCCCTCCTCGCGAGGATGACGGGGATCAACCCCGAGACAGTCCGCTACAAGGTGAACAAGCAGCTCACGAAGTACGGCCTGGGGGTCCAGGTCAACCTCAACCACGCCGAGCTCGGGATGTCCACGGGGCTGATGGTGGTGGACTCGGAGCCCAGCCAGGAATGGCTCGGAGAGGTGAGCTACCTCTTCTTCGAGGGGAAGGCCATAGGCGCGTCGAAATACGTGGGGCTCTACGCGGTCCCATTCCGGTTCAAGAAGAAGTACATCGACGTCATGTCGTTCCTCAAGCAGCAGAAGCGCATCACCGACTACGCCATCTACGAGGCGAAGTGGCTCAGGTACCCCTCCTTCAGGCCCGAGTTCTACGACTTCGACGCCAAGAAGTGGAAAGTGGACTGGCGCAGGGTCGAGATGACCCAGGGGGAGAGCGGCGCCACCACGCTGGACGTGAACAGGGACGCCGAAGTGGACTACATGGACGTCAAGATACTGAAGGCGATGCAGGAGAACCCGACGGTGAGCATAGTCAAGGTGGCCGCCGAGATCGGGGCCAACCCGCGGACCCTCAGGTACCACAACGCCGAGCACGTCGTGAAGGGCAAGCTGATACTCAACAGCAACGTGAGGTGGAGGCGCCCCGCCATCGAGGGGAAGCCGGGGGAGCTGATGCAGATGCTGACCCTCGTCAAGGGGGTCGGCCAGGAAGGGGTCGTCAAGACGAGGAAGGTCATGAACAAGATCCCCTTCACCTGGCTTGAGGGAGGGTCAGAGGTCGGGGACTACTTCGCCCTGCTCGACGTCCCCATGGACAAGCTTTACGAGACCACGAGGTACATCGAGAGCAACACCGAAGACGTCAGGAGCTCCCTTTCCATCATCATGCTCGACAGCCAGAAGTCGCGCTACCTGCACATCCCTGAGGAGATGTTCGACCCCAAGCGGGGGTGGACCCTCCCCAGCTACAGGCAGGAGATGGCCAAGATAGGAGACGGGGAAGAGCGACGGCACTCCTGACCTCCGCCTACCGGGAGTTCGTCCTCGGGGGGCACCTTCTCGCCATCGGCACGGCGAGCATAGCCGCCGCCTCCGCGGCGCTGATGGGCCTGACCGCGACCCCGCTTCTGCTCTTCATGGCCTACCTCTTCTCCTACGGCGCCTACATGATGAACAGGAGCACCGAGATGGACTCGGACGCGGTCTCGCACCCTGACAGGACGGCCCATCTCGGCTCGAGGAAGAGATACCTCCCCGCGATCTCGGCAGGGTGCTTCCTTCTGGGGTACGTCCTCGCCTACACGGTCAACCTGATTTTCTTCGGCGCCCTCTTGGTCCCGCTGGCGTTCTCTGTGCTCTACAGCGTAGGGTCGAGGCGCCTCGTGGGGGTGATAGGGGTGTCCAAGCTCAAGGACAAGCTCCTGGTGAAAAACCTCTTCATCTCCCTCGGGTGGTCGCTGATCCCCGTGCTCGTCGGTCTGTACTACCTCCGCTTCGAGGAGGTCCTCGCCCTCATGGGGGGGCTGATATTCCTGAGGCTGATGGTTAACACCCTGATATTCGACGTCCGTGACGTAGAAGGCGACAGGGCGCAGGGGATCAGGACGGTCCCGGCTGTCTATGGGGTACGCCGCACGTACACGATGATGACGGCCATCGACGGGGTCGCGCTAGCCTACCTGGCCGCGGCCGTCTCCTTCGGGCTCCTCCCTCTACCAGCCATCGTGCTAGCTCTCCTCCCCGCCTACTCCATCTTCTACGCCTATCTGGCCAAGAAGCCAGGGGCAGACCTGGGGTTCATCTGCGACGTCGTCGTCGACGGGGAGTACCTCCTATGGGGACCGCTGATGTACATTGGAGCGGCGCTCATCTAGGCAGGCGGAGCCGAAGGTATCCGCCCCGCAGAGCTTCACGGAGGCCGTGGAACCGTACAGGGAGGCGTTGCAGGAGTACTTCTCCTCGAAGAGAGCAGAAGGGAGCCCTCTCTCCGAAGCCATAGCAGGGATCATCGACGCCGGAGGGAAGAGGCTGAGGCCGGTGATAGCGATGCTGGTCTGTGAAGCCGTGTCCGGGTCGTTCGAGAAGGCGCTCCCCGTCGCGGCGGCTTTCGAGCTGGCGCACTCCGCTTCGCTCATCCAGGACGACATAATCGACGAATCGGCCGTCAGGCACGGTCAGATGGCGACCCACAAGAAGTACGGCGAGACGAAGGCCATCCTCATCTCCGACATGATGATATTCGAGATATTCCTCGAGCTGGCGAAGTACGGGGGCTCCGGGATGTCTGCGACGCGCCTGGCCAAGCTAAGCTCGTACATCGGGAACTCCGCCAAGTTCACCGCCGAGGGGGAGTTCTTCGATTCTATCCTGGCAGAGAAAGGCTCGGCCACCGAGGAGGAGTACGTCAAGCTCGCCGAGCTCAAGACAGGCTCTCTTTTCGCGGCGGCGGCTGCCTGCGGCGCCATAGCAGGGAGAGGGACTCTAAAGCAGGTCAACGCTTCCTATCAGTTCGGACGCAACCTCGGGATTTCGTTCCAGATAAGGGACGACATACTGGACATCGTGGGGAACGAAGAGGCGACGGGCAAGCCCCTCCTGAAGGACCTCCAGAACAACGCGTCGAACATGGTCCTCATCCACGCGCTCTCTCACGCCGACAACTATCAGAAGCAGTCGATCCACTCGATGCTGTACAAGAAGTGGTTCGCGCTCCAGGAGATACAGGCGCTCATGAAGACTCTGGACCAGCTGGGGTCGATTGACCACTCCAACGCGGTGGAGAGGAACTACGCCGCAGCGGCGAAGAAGGCGCTGGAGGCCCTCCCCGCGTCCGCCGCCAGGTCCAAGCTGGAGCAGCTGACAGAGGGGCTGGGGTCGAGGACCAAATGAGCGCACCAGCCCGCTGGGAAGCGTGAGGGCGATCCTGCCGCCATCGTTCCGTGGAAAGAAGGCAAGGCCATGGGCGTGACATCCTCCCACGGGTAAACCCGTGGGCTTCCAGCCCCTGTTTCATGGCGTTCCACGTCCCTTGGGCCGCGGTCCGATTCAAGCGCCAATGCATCCATCCAAGGGCTGAAGCGCCCGGGCCCGGGCCTTCTCGCGCCGTTTGGCAAAGGCTTTTGTGCGAGCTGTTGGGAGTCGACGCCAGAGTTGAAAGCGGCCGCAGTCATGCAGAGGCTGAAGACCAGGGTCGAAGGGCTGGACGACCTTATGGAAGGCGGACTGGTGAGGGGAGACATACACCTCGTGGCCGGGGGGCCAGGGACAGGGAAGACCGTCCTGTCCGCGAACATAGCCTACAACGCCGCCACGGCTGGGGAGAACGTGGTCTACGCCACGTTCGAGGAGTCCGCGGAATACCTGAGGCGCAACCTGAAGCTGCTCGGGCTCGACGTGGTCCCGCTGGAGAAGGAGGGGAAGTTCTCCATAGTGGACCTCGAAGCCCTGAAGGGGCAACAGCTCGAGACGAACATCTCGACCCTCATACAGGCGACCAAAGACTCGAAGGGGACCCTCTTGGTCATAGACTCGGTCACGGCGCTCCTCCTCGCCTGCGAAACCCAGTTCGAGATGAGGACGTTCATGAAGTCGGTCTACACCTCGCTGAAGGCTGAGGGGATCACCACGATACTGACCGCGAGCCTAGCCAACGGCGGGAAGATCGGGTTCGAAGGCTTCATGACCGACTCGGTTATGCTGATGGAAAACTGGGAAGACGAGGTCCAGATGAAGACCAGGTTCGTCATACTCAAGATGAGGGGGACGAACCACAGCAAAAGGTACCACTCCGTCGTCTTCGGACCCAAGTTCGCCGTATCTAGATTCTGACCGGATTGGCGGTAACTGGACTGTCACTTCTGAACATCTCCGTCGATCTGTTCGCCCTAGCGGTCACCTGGGCCTCGCTCTTGTTCGTACTGAGGCAGAAGCCGAGCCAGTACCCATACCTGAGGAGCATACTCGCCCTCGTCCACGTCTTCTTCGGGCTAGTCGTCGTGCTCGACGTCATGAGGCACCTTTACGGAGGGTCCGCGGCATACATCGAGACCTACTCGTTCCTCGCCCCCGACCTCATCTACCTAGACGTCGCCCTCCTCACGACCCTGGCATATTCGATCTACATGAGGCCCGGAGGGAGGGGGGTCGCCCAGAGGCTCAAGTCGATGTTCTTCCGCTGGCCCCACGGCCTGATACTGGGGGCGTTCATGGCCTTCATAGCGTCGACCGAGGGGTACCTCACATACTTCAGGCCCTACACCATAGTCCTTCTCACCTCGCTGGGGGGGAGCCTCGTCCCGTCCCCCAAGTTCAACTCCACGTTCCTCGCCCTCTCGCTGGGGACCCTCGCCTTCTTCCTCGCTTATCCGACCCTGCTCTTGGTCAAAGCGGCCAGCCAGTCAAATGACCCGGGGACCAAGCGGCGGCTCTTCGCCCTCCCGTTCTGCTGGTTCGGGATCGGGGCGGAGGTCCTGGTGTTCAACGGGTTCCTTGTCACCCTGGGTTACGACCTCATCCCCATCGGGTATTCCATCGCCGGGATCCTCTTCGGCGTGACTGCGGCGATATTCAGGAGGGCGTCCCTCCTCTCCACGTTCTTCGAGCCGGTGCACGGGGGCGCCTCCCCGGGGGGCCAGCCTTTGGTCGAGGAGGGGGCGGTGCTCGACGTCCCGGTCTCCATCCTGCTGGAGGTCGACCCTTCGTCCAGGTTCGAATCGGCGGTGGCAAGCCTGGCGAGAAAGAAGACAAGGGCAGGAGGTCTGGTCTACGTCTTCAGCTCCAGGGGGAGCCCGGTCTACAAGGGGCTTGCGGGGATCGAGGGGGTGAGGTTCTACGTGATGACCTCGGGGGTGTCCTACCCCAGCTCTTCCGACAGGCAGAACGAGCTCCTGGTGCCGAGGGACGACATGGCGGTGATGCTCGACCTCATCGACAAGACGATATCTTCCACCAGCGGCACCCCGGTCTCACTCGTCTTCGACAGCATCTCCGACTTCATCATATACCAGGGGCTCGAGTCGACCTACAAGTTCCTCAAGCAGTCGAACGAGATAACCTCCAAGCCCGGCGTTTCCGCGGTGTATCTGCTCACCTCGAACGCGCACGACGAAAGGGTAGTCAGCCTCATCCGGAGCCTGTTCAGGATGCACGCGACATACGACCAGGCAGGGATCAGGGTCACCAAGGGCGCCCCCGCGGCTGGGGCTTAGAACTTCGCGCTTGCGGCCGGCGCCGTGGCGTTGACCTCGTCGATGACCTTGGAGTAGGCCATGAGGACGGCGATGGCCTTGTCTGTGAGCTCGTACCTCTTCCTCCTCCCGTAGGTGGCCAGGTTCAGGAGGCCGCCCTGTTCGAGGGCTTCTAGATGCTCCTTCAAGGCGTTCCAGGACAGATTCGCCTTGTACATGATCTGAGTGGGCTTCTCCGCCCCTGCCTTCACGCAGGACAGGATGTCCATCCTTATCTCAAGGTGCGACCTTCTGAGGGAGATGCAATGCCTGAGTGTCGCCGGTTCGTCCAGACCGAGGAAGCCGTACTTCGCCTCTGCCAATGTCAGGCGATTCACGTATAAATAACCCATATAAGGATTATGGATTTGTCGCCTATTTTCAGCAGATAACGCCACCATGGCGTGATATGCGCAGAAGACGGAGAGGGGAGTTTGAAAATCCGAGACTATGTCAAGGGGCGCTTCGCGGGCCGCGCCGTTCGTTCACCGTCTCGATGATCCGGGTGAAGCTGGCCAAGACGTCGATGCCTTTCACCGTCAGCTGGTAGTTCCGCTTGCTCCCCTCCGTCATCCTCTCCAAGAGCCCGATCCCGACGAGCGAGCTGAGGCTCGACTGCAGGGACGTCCAGGCCAGGTTCGCCCTGTACATTATCTGGGTAGGCAGGTATGCACCCTCGTGCACCACCCTGAGGATGTCCATCTGAATCTCTAGCTGGGACCTTCTTGCTTGGTGCGTCCGCCTTTCTTCGAACTGTTCGAACAGGTCGCTTGTGGACTGACCCAATTTGTTGACCGGCGCTTGGTAGTCGGATAACCTATATAACTATTACAGAAATATCATGCAGATTCTTATTCCGTGTCGGCTTCGTTCTTGCGCCATACTTGTTTTGGCGGACAGGTTATAGGTCTTTTTGTTGTTTGAATTCCTTCAAACTTTGTTACATAACTATGAAGGAGATGCGTATTGACATCTAGAAGATACGAATTCTCGGAGGTACTGTTCTGGAATGCGGCATATTTCCTTAGGAGGTGCATACCACAAATGCCTGGCGTTGATGCGTTCTCGCGCCTGGTCCCTGGCCGCGCTTGTCGGGGGGGTAGGGATAGCGATGACAGTCCCAGGCTTCCTGCCGCCTTTGGGCCAGAGCATCCTCCTCGGTTCTTCGATAGGCCTGATAGTCGTCGGCCCGGTACGTGGGTTGGCGATACCCAAGCCCTCGATGCCCAAGCAGCCGCCGGAGGATAAGCTGAGGGGCCTGGTGAAGGCCAGGGACAGGGAGAGGGGAGCCCAGCGCGAGGAGATCCTCGACTCCTTCGACAGCCTCCTCGAGAAGGTCGAGGACATGGACGACCCCGCGGTGAAAGAGAAGCTCGTCCGGAACTTCGACCGCTTCGTGGGAAGGCTCACGGCGCACTACCCCGAATGGGACGCGGAGGGGAGGCTGAGGACCTACGTGCTGATGGAGAAGATAGGAAACTCCCTCTCGCTCCAGAACGCCGACGTCTACCTCGGCCTTGCATACCAGACCCTGGTGGCAAGGGGGGCTGAAGCGACTGAGATCTCCCATGAGACGCTCAACGGGAAGGTGAGGCGGATGTACCTTGACCCGAGGAGCGAATGGACCCGCTACCTGGCCGGGACGCTCATATTGATGAACAGGGAGGACGAGGAGTACGCGAAGGAGATGGTGGCCGACGCCATACACCTATGGAGCGACGAGCGGTTCGACAGGTCGCTCCCCGACTTCAAGGCGGTCAGGCAGCTTCCGGACTCGACCAGGCGGGAGGTCGAGGACATGGTCGAGAAGGAGATGGAGAAGGCGCGGACCGCCGGGGACGTCGGGGTGATACTCAGGGCCAGAGAGATAATGGAGAGCATCATACTCTCGCGCAGGGAGCAGCCTAGGCGGGACGCCGGGCCGGCTGGTTCGTTGTAGGAGCCGCGGCAGACCAGGGCGCTTGGCGCGGTAGACGAAGGCTGCGGCCAAGTCGCTGCAGGCGGTTCCCGCTGAGTCGGCAGCGGCCGGCACACAGGCGCGTGATGCGGCGGCCAACCGGCCGGCGGGGGTCAGCCTTCCGCCTTTGTCAGCTGGAGCCCGACGCACCTGCAGGCAGAGATCAGCATGCACCCCCGGGGGGCGCGTGTCGGCGGCTTCAGACTCCGAGTTCCGGGTGATCACGGTCGATGGGGGCCCGGGCAGAGTCGGTGGTGAGCGCAGTCATCGGAACGACGCCCCTTCGCGTCGTGCTGCGGGTCCGAGGCAGCTCCCAACGCAGATGAGGATGGACGCCGTGCACGGGCGGCTCCGTAGGCAGCGGGGCGCCCTCTGGTCAGGGCAGCCGAAGACGGGCTGTTGCGGCGGCTCGGCACTGATCGGCCACGCCTGTCGCTTTGGCGGAGGCTGCCACGCCTGCAATCATCGCAGGGCCGGGTGCAGGCGGGCTCGCCGCGCACGCGGAGCTCCACGTCCACCATGGCGTCAGACGGTAGCTTTCGGTCTCAAGTCTTCTTAGGCTGTGAGCCTGTCTTGAAGAAGTAGCCGACCAGGAACACAGCCGCGATCACGACGATTACGCCTATGAAGACATAGTCTGGGGCGTAGCCGTACACCCCTACAACCTGAACGGGGCCGTTCACGGGTACGACGACGGTCCCTTGCTGGTTGGGCGTCTCGACCCCGTTGACCAGCGTTTCCGTGAGCGTTCGTGTCAGCCCGAGGCTTGCCGGCAACACGGTAGGGAAGGAAACGGCGGTCGACTTGCCTCCCAAGACCCACTCGCTGGTCACGCCGAGGGGCGATGACTGAGTGACCTGGTACTCGACGCTGTACTCCGCCGTGAGGTTCATCGTCGAGTTGACAGGCACGCTGATTTGGTTTGTCCCGTTCATTCCGGCCCATCCGGCGAAGACGAGCCTCTCTTCGTTGTTCACAGGGAGCTGACCCGGCACGGTCGCGTTGACGAGCGATCCATCCTGGAACCACCCTCTGAGGACCACGCCGGTCGGGTCCGTGACGGTGACGAAATAGCTCAGGGCGTAGCTTGGGACGATGACGACCGGCGCCGAGGGCGTCAGCGACATGGTGTTCCCGTTGGCTGCGTATGACGCCGTCCCATAGACCTGGAATCCGTCGAGCCTAAGGCTCGACCCCCCTGCCCCTGGCAGCGCGGACGCGAAGACGTGGTACCAGCTCTGACCCGTCGGCGCCCAGAGAGTGGACGCCCCTGACGGGAGGACGAGGGTGACGTTGGTGAACTGGTTGTAGATCGCCTGCACGGCTTCTGGTCCTGAAGCGCTGACATTGAAGGCGCCTGAGGGCGCGTAAACCGGGGTCCCGGCGACGATGACCTGGTTCAGCTTGTACATGAACGACGAGCTCTGCATTTCGACCGGGACGCTGAGCAGCACGCTGCTCCCCGAGTCGACCCAGGTCGAGCTCGCTACCGTATTCTGCGGGCTGTACGTGACCGAGACGGCATATTGTTTGATGAAGTGCGCGAGATAGCCGCCAGAGCTCACGTCGAGGCATGTGCTCGAGCCTACGAGCTTGCCGGACGAAAACCACGCGTCGAAGGCGTACCTTGCAAAGGAGTCCTGGTAGACATACTGCGGCACGCAGACTGTCCCCTGGAGGGCCGCGCTCGAGTTCGTAAGGAGGTAGGGCGAGCCGTTCACTGTCACCTGCATTGGGGTGGGCGCGTCCACCGTTATCGTCGGCGCCGCCGCTTGCGCGGCCGCGGGCGCGAGCACCAGCCCCGCCAGGAGCACCAGCACGACCAACGTTGATTTCAAGCGGTCACTTCCTCTTTTCCGCCAGTGAAAAACCTGCCGCAACGGCCAAGAGCGCAACCGAACCGAGTATCCAGACCAGGGGCGCCGAACGAAGGCTCATAGGGAGATAGCCCAGCAAGGGCAAGGCTATGACCATCACCCCCACGATGCTCGAGAACGGAAGCACGGTGGTCGAGTTGGTGTTGTCTCCCCTGAACCCGAAGGTGGCGCTGCTGTCGTTTATCCAGATGATCCTATGGATCAAGGGCTCCCCCAGCTCGTCAGCCACCGCCACCTGTCCGACGACGGGCCTCGCCCCGAGTTGTATCAGCGCGAGGCTGCCGATCGGAAGGTTCGGCTCCATGGAGCCCGTCGGGACGTAGACGACTTCGTATCCCTGGGCCATGTAGAGGCCGAGGAGGATCAGGGCGAGCACCCCCAAGGCTGCGGAGACAGTCTCACTGCGTCGCAATGACCTCGACTTCCACCGGGCTGCTTCCGGGTGTTATGGCTGTGAAGGTGTTCGTCGTTGCCGTCCCCGTCGGATTCAGCGCGACGCCGCTCACCAGCTGTGTTGACTGGAAGGCGCCGTTGACATAGATGGAGACATAGACGCTGTAGGTGCCCGAGAGCGACGCCTGCAGGTCGAGCTGGACCTGGTCGAACGCACCTGTCGTGGTGCTCGCCCCCCCGTTCAGAAGGGTGACGCCTGTCACCTGGACGACGTTCGATGGGACGGCCACGGCTCCGCTCCCTGAGATCGAGCTGACAAATGTGACGTTGATGCTGGAGGCGTAGACCGAGGTCGCCAGCATAAGGGAGCCGAGTATGACGAAGAAGTGGGCGTACCTCAAGCCAGGTCGACCTCTACCTTCGCGACGCTAGACATCGAGACGGTGGGGCTGAGAGTCATCGCCACGGAGAGCGCATTCCTACAGTTGTTGCTGCTCCCTGAGCCGGTGCTTATCGAGGCCCCCGCCGAATTGTAGACGGTGACGGTGAGGCTGACTTTGGCGTGCCCTGGGCAGTAGACGTTCGCCGAAACCGAGGTCAGGGACCCTGAGGAAACCGAAAGGGTCGCACCCTGATTGTACGCGCCTGTGTTGCTGTCCGTGAACACGTAACCTACTGGGCTCGGATTAAGCGTTGACACCTCGCTCACGTTCAGCTGCGTCGCGAACGCGGCAGTACTCAAGATAACCAAAAAGAGGAGTAAGAGGAGGAGCGACTTCATCTGTTATGTCACCCTCCCTCTTACGCGGTCTGGACTACATCCACCTCGACGCTGCTTATCCCTGACGGCGTTACAGTGGTGGGAGAGAGCGTTACAGTCGCAGTGGTCGCGGCTCCGGCGGCAGTGGTGCTGCCCGTCGCAGCGACGGTCGTCCCGCTGCTATAGACGGTCACGTAGACCGTGTACGAGTTGGACGACGTACCGCTGAGCGCGTTAGCGAAAGTGATGTCGACGCTCGTGACTGTCGGGGCCGAAGTAGCGGAGGTCGTTATCCCCCACGCGATCGATGAGATTGTGCATGCTGTGCTGATAGGGCATGACACGGCGACGTTCCCTGTCCCTGCTATTGCCATTGTTTGCGTCACTGTTATGCTGTTGGCTGCATACGCTGCGCTTACCGCGAAGAGTATGCCTCCCAGAAGCAGCATTGAGGCGAAGATTCTGGTTTTTTTCACCTTCCACATCTCCTTGCTGATGGATTCTCCCGTGCCCTAATACCGCTTTTAGTAGATTCTGCGATGAAGTTGGGCGAGACAGTTGTGGATTCGGCAACATCATCGTCCCCCTGCGCCATCGTCCGCTGCCGTTCGAAGCACTTCATAGAAGGCCGCGTTGGAGCGTATGCGGCTCGTAGGATGTCAATGCAGGTTTCAGACCCATGCTCTGCGACAGGGAAGCGGGCTCGTCCGTTTGGATTGCGTGAAAATTCACGGTCAGCTCGCTGATATCCTGATCTGGCCTTGGCTCGGCCTGGTCAGGGACATGGCGCCCTGAGGAGAGCGCCGAAGTCATGTCCCTTCCTCCGCCCTACGATGCCTCTCACTTGGAGGGTTGCCCCAGAGCCCCTAAGGTCAGATGCCGGCCGCAGCTCGCAGGCCCGGGCGCCATGGGCGGCCCGATTCATCCCCGATCACTGCCATCAGCCAGCGGCCCGATAGCGCGCCTGTATGCGTCCTCGAGGGCTTGGAGCTTGGCCAGCTCCGCCCCCATGGACCAGACCCTGTCGGCGAACTCCTTCATGGGCATCACAGGGAACTTCGGGTCGCCGGTCGCCGCCGAGAGGACGAGGTCGAAGTCCCCCCTGGCCTGGCCCTCGAGCGAAACGGTCTCCTGCAGCTTCTGCTCGAGCCTCGCTCGGACCGCCCCGGCGGCAGCCGCGAGCCCTGCGTAGCTCGGGGCAGACCTGTCGGTCTCTTTCAGGATCGCCGCTACCCTCTCTGCTTCGGCCATCAGGGGGGTCTGCGCCTGGGGCTCGGCATAAGGTATGCTGGGGCCGAGGGCGAGAGTGAGGCTCTGCGCGCTGCTCACTACAGTGAGCTTCCCCCCCGAGCGCGTGGCCAGCGCCTCGAAGACCTTCCTATCGCTCACCTTCCCTATGGCGACCACGTCCACTATGGCCCTGCGGCCGAGCTTCTGGTCGATCATGGCCTCGGGTTTAGGCCCCACGTTGGATCTGTCGTCGGTGACGAGTATCAGCTTCTTGATCCTCTTCCTCGGCCCGTCGGGCGCCTCGTGGAGCATGTCGACCGCGGCCCTGAGCCCCTCCCCCGTGGGGGTGGCTCCCCCCACGTTCATCCCGTCAAGGCTGTCCCTGAGGAGTTCGGGCCGGGCGTGGAGCTCTGAGATTGAGGTCAGCGGGAGCACCCTCTGCGTCATCTCCTTGCCCGAGTCTATCATCATGCCGAGCGCCTTGGTCGGCGCCCTGAACCCTATCACCCCCACTCTGCACCCGAAGGGGAAGAGGAAGCCCTTCACAGTCTGCTGGATGCCTTCCTTGACCGCCTGTATCTTGACATATGAGGCCCCGGCGGGGGGTTTGGCCTCTTCCGCCATGCTGGTCGATGCATCGACGGCGTACAGCACGTCCCACATCCACTGTCGGTCCCTGTGCGGCCGTCCGGCATTTATCAGTTGCGAGCGAGAAAACCCACAGGCTCCAGCCGTGGGATGAAAGCGAGCTGGAATGTCCGTATATGCCGCCCCCGCCGAGCGCCCCACGGGCACGAGCGGGGCGGTGTTCCGCTTCAGGATGTATCCGACCTCCAAACAGGAGGAGAGGATGTTCTCCTTCGTCGAAGCTGGTCGCAGGCTCTGGAACATGGCGCTGGAACACAGAAACTGGCGCTGGGAGAAATTCAGGCAACCGACCGGGAGAAGAAGAATACAGGAGTCGGAGATCAAGCGCCTGATGAACATCGCTGAACAAAGGAAGGAAGCTGTCTATGCAAGGGTGTCTTCGCACGACCAGAAGTCAGACTTGGATGCTCAGGTGAATGCTCTGAAGACTGGGGCACCCGACGCCGAGGTGTACGCAGACATCAGGTCGGGGCTGAACCCCAGGAGAAAGGATTTCCTGAGACTGCTTGACGACGTGCTCAGCAAGAAGGTCTCGAAGATCTACGTGACGTATGAGGACAGGCTTGCGAGGTTCGGGTTCGACCTCCTGTCGTGGGTGTGCGGCAGGTATGGGACGGAGATAGTGGTCGTCAATAGCAGAGAAGCCGTTTCTTCACAGGAGGAGCTGGTGCAGGACCTGATCGCGATAATCACGTCCTTCTCTGCGAAGCTCTACGGTCTGAGGAGCCACAAGACGAGGGAGCTGTTGCAGAGTGTAAAGGAGGTGACATCGTCGTCGTGAGCCATCCCTGGAAATCAAGGGGTGAAAAGAGGACGGCCGTGTGGAGCCAGGAGCAGCCAGAAGAGGTTCTCCGGTACCTCAAGGACATGCAGGACGCGGTCAGGTACGCGCTCCAGGTGGCGTACAGGGACACAATCAGGGACGAGGAGCACAGGCTCCCGTCTCCGATCGCTCTGAGGCGAGAGGTCAGGGGTTGGTTCTACTCCAGGTACGATTACGCGAGGCACCACGTCGACCCTGTCTGCAGGGCGGCGGTGGCGATGCTGAGGTCGTACAGGAGGAACCACCACGGGGAGTTGAGGATACCGGAGGTGAAGAGGCTGGCGATGAGGATAGACGCAGAGCTCTTCAGGATCGGCGACGGGCGGGTCAGGATCACGCTCCAGCCCAACGGGTATGTCTGGCTCCCCCTCAACACGGCCAACGGACACTATGATGAATACTCGAAGGGGAGGGTGTCTGAGCTGCTGATCACAGACACGAAGGTCTGCCTGACCTTCGTCGTGGGAGACGAGAAGAAGCCTCTGGGAAAGAGGCTCGTGGCCCAGGACCTGAACTTCAGGAGCGTCGGCTCCACAAATGCGCTTCTGAGCAGCCAACCGTCCCTGACCGGCGTGGGGACACAGTCGCTCAAGGGGATAGTGAGAATCCAGAACGACTTCTCGAGGAGGAGAACCTTGCAGAGGCACGTGAAGAACCCTCAGAAGAGGGCGAAGAAGCTCAGAGAGACGAGAGGTAGGCAGAAGAACCGCATCAAGGACGCCCTTCACAAGCTGTCCACCGAGCAGGTGAAGAAGAGCCCCGATGCGTCGTCCGTCTTCGAGGACCTCAGAGGAATCAGGAAGACAAGCGAAGCCTCGGAGAGGGGCAAGAAGCTCCGGACGTATCTCAACAGGTGGCCATACAGGATGTACCAGTCGATGGTGGAGTACGAGTCGACGAAACGCGCCGTGTACGTGAGCCCGCGTGGGACCTCCTCGGAGTGTCCTGTCTGCGGTGGAAGACTACAGCACCCGGAGTGGGCTGTGAGCAGGTGCGTCAAATGCGGCGTGGACTACGACAGGGACAGGCTCGCCTCGCTGGCGATCCTCTGCCGCGGTCTGCGCCTCTGCGGCCGTCCGTTTGCCGCGAGTGCGGACGCCTCCTGGCAGCAGATGAGGGATGAATACCTGTACCCTGGGAGCAGACCTGATGCTCTCAGAACAGGTT
>JAJYNM010000072.1 GCA_021786335.1 archaeon | reverse complement strand
CGATGGCGTAGTAGAGTAGCCTCACGGTGTAGTTCTTCGAGGTCGTCTTCGCTAGGAAGACGTTGTGCTCCTTGTATGAGTTCTCGATGCCCCATCTCCTCTTGTAGCGCTCCAGCACCCTCTTCGGTCTGCAGGCCATGTTGGTGGCGAAGAGGTAGCTCTTCCATGTCTCAGGGTCGTCCGCCCTGACGATCCTGAACGGCCCCTCGCACGGGTAGAGAGCCTCCTCTCCGTCCCTGAGGCCCGTCCGCTTCGTGATCTCGTCAAGTGGCGCATGGGGGACGAATTAGGGCTTGTCTCCTTGCCGAGGCAGGCGCCTGCATTGGAACATCATACCCGCCTCATTGGAACCCTGGGAGGGGAAGTGATACCGCAAAGTTAATGCCCCGGCCGGGATTCGGGCATGCAGATGCGGGCCTAAGCAGAGTCATGCTCGTTATGCGCTAGCGGGGCTCGGGCACTCGTATGGGTGTCAAGGCCACGGTGATGGGTTCGCGCCCGGGGGGCTCGCTGCCAAAATGCAGCTAGAAATGGTCCCGAAACGGACGGGTTCATGACGCGGAAGGACTGAACCCACTGCCAAGGGCGGCTTCCTATTCTAGTAGAATCGCCTTCCTAGGGGTCCTCTGGCCTCCTTCGAGCTGGACCCTTTTGGTTCACGTCAGTGCTTTAGCTCCTTTGAGTATAAATGCGCCAGTGAGGCCAAGGGTTCAGACCGGAAGGCACTCGCTGCATCTACGCCATCAGAGGGCATTTTTCTCCGCCCATGGGAGCGGCTACCAGCATGCCCCGCCCTCAGACAATTCAGCAGGTCCCGTCGTACCGATGTCCGTTTCGGCCCTGAAAAGTATGAAAAAGATTCTGCATTGCTTTGCTTACCTGCTGGACTGACAACCGGTTCAATGCCGGCCGCTTACCTGAATAACGCGCGTCATCTCTTTCTTCTCACGTGAAGGTAGCCGTCCTTCTCTTCGACTTCATAGAGTGGTTCTGGATCGAGTGGCTCGTCGAACTTCCCGGTGCCTGTTGTCAGGTCCCAGACTGAGCCGTGGCCTGCGCAGGTCACATTGTGCCCATCAAGCGTCCCTTCGGAAAGGTCCCACTCTTCATGAGTGCAGATTGCACCCATCCCGAACAACTTGCCTTTGACATTGACCAGAAGAATCGACTCGCCGTCAGACTCGACGGTCTTCATGGTGCCGGGCGGGAGCTGAGACGCAGGGATTGTCTTCCTGAACTCGTTTAGCATGGCTGTCTATTCCACCTCGCACCTAATTATGCTTGCTTTGAACCACGAGGGCATCATCCTGCTTCCCTCGTTTCACTATGACGTGCCTGCACAAGCTTTCCCCCAGAACCATACATTCCTTGAGCTTCACATCCTCTCTGGGCAACGCTGACCTTATTATTCCGTCATGGAGGCCGTGGCATATCAATGGTTGATATTTTGAAGCGGTCTGGTATAATGGGCAGCTCCTGCTGATGATTGAATAAGATATATCATCTTCCTCGATGCTCGTCACGAATCCGAACTTGTTCAGGGCACCGCTCAGGCGGACAAGCCGCTTCTTGTCAGCGCTGCCAGTCGGATTCATCCCCTTCCCCATCTCCTCCGCAATTTGCTCGATAGCTTGACTAACCTCTCCTCGATTCTTGCTTGTCATCTTCTCAAGTAATTTATCGAGCATCTCCGAGTATAACGTCGGGAAGAGACTCCTTCCCTCTCCAGTCAGGGTAAAGATCTTCTTCGGCCTCCCTACACCGAGTCTCACAAACTCGCACTTCGTAATGCCACGTCGTCGGAGCGCTTCGAGATGCTTTCGCGCTGCGCTGGTCTGAATGTCAAGAATCGTAGCTATCTCGACGGCTGTCCTCCCTTTAATCAATAGCAGATCCAGCATCTTCCTCTCTGTGCTTCGCAGCAGGTCTAGTCGGTTCACGCGCGATATGCACACCAAAATGTATTTATAATCTTATCCTCAAGAGTTTGGATACGACAAGGTATCTTAACTTGGCAAAGGTAAGAAACGCAAATCGGACCATCGCCCGACCCGCAATCTCCAATGCGATCTTCGCCGTAGTCGTCGTTATCCTGCTAGTAGTTGCGGGCTCAGGCTATGCACTTTACGCAACGAAGCCATCTTCCACTTCCACCACTACGGCAACTAGCGTATCGACTCTCGTCACAACCTCGACCGCAACGGTCAGGCTGTTCATGTCCGGTGGACTCTACAACGGCTCCGTGGTCACCTTCATCTACCAGTACAATTACAAATGCGTACCCAGTCTCCTGGAATTCTTCGCCAACCAAACAGCGGCAGCGCAGAAGACAGACTGCGAAGTCGGCGCCGGGAATTCAACCGCCGAACAGGGAGCTGCGCCACTCTGGGTTGTGGTACCGGCGTTCGCTGGGCTCTCGATCTTCGGAGTTCCGAGTCTAGGTGCAACCACCCAAGGCTTTCCGACCTTCGATAATCAAACCATACTAACTGATTGCGGAGCATCCGGGACACCGTCAGGCTGTCCGGACCATCCGCTGCTCCTCTATTCACCCTTCTTCACGGCTGTCGAACAGCATCTCGGCATCAATAGCGGTATATTCGGCCTTCCGGAAGGCGTTTTGCCTACCCCGGCTCACAGCCACGTCATAGACTGCTGCTTCAAAACAATCCCGTGGTACACCGTAGTTGTCCTCGACTTCGATCCAAACATATTCCCGAACCCTGTTACAGGGGAGTGCACTCAGGTGGTCCCGTCCAACCTGACGAACCCGACACAGAACTGTCTCAACACCTACAGCGCGCTGATAAATGCGCTGACAACGAAGTCCAGCTCCGTCGCTTCCGCCAACACGAACAATCCGATCTGGCAGACTCTTGGGGATCCGCCGATCCAGATAGTTGTGCCTGGGGCCGCCACCGCAGTTCAGCTCTCCAATGCGAACTCCAACCTCTTCGAACACTTCACAGTAAACTCGACGAACTTCTATCTCCCGTGCCAAGGCCAACCTCTGGGGACCTGTGGTGCATGACAGCCATGACCTTCCATCAAACTCAAGGGAGAGGAATGGGGCATGAGGTCCCGTCCTCCCCTTCCCATATTTTTCGCCCCCTCCCCTCTCGCATTGTTTCCGCCAGTTGTTGCGGACGTCTTTCTTTGAACTACTTTTAGTTACGTCGTTCAGACGTAAATTCCACTTGGAGGGAGGCTCTCCTTCGCCATCGCTTGAATCAACGAAGTTGTGTAACCCGCTTTCTCAGCGAGCGCCTTCGCAATATCCACAACGCTCACGAGACCCGCCAATCCTTTCTCATCGACTACAGGCAACCTTCGTACCTTGTTCGTTATCATCACCCTGAGTGCCTCTTCAATCCTGGCCTCAGGCGGTATCACTACGATAGGGGACGTCATGGCTGATTTGACTCTTGTCTTCCCAGGAGGAGAGCCCTTCGCTGCTACCCTCCGCGTAATGTCCTGCTCCGTTAGTACCCCCACTATCTTGCCCTTCGACTCCACCAAGACGCAGGAAGAGTCTTGCTTCTTCATCACGCTTGCCGCTTGCGTGATGGTGGCCTGGTCCGGAATCGTAACTGGACTCGGCTCCATTATCTCCTTTACTTTCAGGTCAAACTTCTTGAGAGCTACTTCCTCGTTGCTGGCCATAGAAAGTATAGACACCAAAAGATATTTATATCTTGTGGGGTAACGGATTTTGGTGAGGGTGGAACATGCCCGGTGAGGAATTCGTGAAGATCGCTGAGCTGGCAGAGATACCGGAGGGCAAGATGAAGGCTGTCAGAATCGGTACGAGACAAGTAATGATTGCTAGGATAGAGGACAAGCTTTACGCGATGGACAACGCGTGTACGCATGTGGGCGGACCGTTGGCCAGCGGTGTCCTTGAAGGGCATGTTGTCACGTGCCCCTGGCACGGTTCGAGGTTCGACGTCAGGACCGGTGAAGTCGTTAGAGGGCCAGCCGCGAAACCAGAGAAGATCCACGAAGTCAAGGTGCTGGGGAATGACGTTCTCATCAAGATTCTGGCCTAGGCCATTAGAGTGGTGACAGGTAGAGTTTGACCTCAGAATCAGAGCCGCAGCAGAAGAGCCTGAAGAGGCTAACGTGGCAGTACGAGAATTGCCTGGCATGCGTATGGTTTTCACCTAACGACCCGATCAACGCTGACCTAATGGAGCGCGGCAGGTGCATCCATCCGAAGCTGAAGGCATACAACCTGATCGTCTCGGGAAGGGACTGGTGCAACCTCTTCAAGGAAATAGCCCAGAAGCATATCGAAGCCCTTCAGGAGAGGGCGATGAAGGCTGAGGAGAAGATGGGGTACACGCACAGCGAAGCGGAGATGAGGGCCAGGCGACCGGAGACTCGCTCCGGGCCGGTGAAACGGCCAGCCAGCTAGACTTTCTGACCGACGAATTCTTCTAGGGGCCTGGAAAGGTCGGAGATCGACTTCAGACGCTCGTAGCTCGCACCAGCGGCCAGGATTTCTCTAGCGGCCTTTATCTCGCCCGGCGGCCTGTTCGCAGAAAGGAAGGCCGTCAGCCTTCCGCCGTTAAAGAAGAACTGCATGAAGCCGTTCCTCCCCACCTCTCCCCTCCTCAGCTCGACCTCCCGCTTGTTCATGTCCCCGTAGGCGTTTATCGTCAGGTCGAACATGTATGAGAAGAAGTGCGGCATCTCGGTGAACGCCACCCTGCCCCCCGCCATGTTTGCGCCGGCGACCCTGCCATGCGATACCGCCACGTCGTAGTGCTCCACCCTCAGGTGACTTTGGAAGACTGGGTGGAAGAACCTGGCCACGTCGCCTGCTGCGAAGATTCCAGGGGAGTCGGTCTCCAAGTACTCGTTGACCACGATTCCCCTGTCCACCTTCAATCCCGCCTTCTCAGCCAGGTCGGTGTTGGGCATGATCCCGATGCCCACCACCACTAGATCCGCCGGGAAGGCGGTTCCGTCCTTGGTCTTGACGGCCGTCACCCTGCCGCCTTCTCCCAGGAACTCGGCTGCCGAGGAGCCTGTGACCACCTTCACGCCCTTCTCGACGAAGTAGCTCTCGACCCACTTGGCGGTGGTCGGGTCGAAGGCGAGGCTCAGCATCGAAGAAGCCGCCTCGATTATAGTCGTTTCCACTCCCTTCGCCGTGAAGGCAGCCGCAAGCTCGCAGCCGATGAACCCGCCTCCCACGATGACGGCCCTCTTCGCCGAAAGGATTTCTTGCTTGATTGCTTCGCAGTCGTCTATGGTCCTGAAGTAGTATATTCCTCTCAGCTCGGAGCCTGGGATGGGTAGCCTACGGGGGCGGCCCCCCGTTGCGAGGAGCAGCTTGCCAAATAGGGTTTCAGAGCCGTCGTCCAGCAAAATGCTGCGTCTCGCCACATCGAGCGAAACCGCTCTCCTTCCTTTGATGACGGTGATTCCCTGCTCCCGTAGGAATTGCTCCTTCTTGGGGAAGAGGGCTTCGCGCTTTACCCTGTCCATCAGATATCCTTTCGAAAGCGGGACGCGGTCGTAAGGGAGGTGGAGTTCATCGCCGATTATCACCACCTTGCCAGCTTTGTCGCGTCCCCTTATCGCGGCCGCGGCATAGACGGCGGCGAGGCCCCCGCCCACGATTAGGTATTCGACCCTGTCCAACTCAGATAGCTCGGTCTTAACTAGGTCCCCTTAATACGCTGAACAGACAATCAATATTTTGAGTGGTTTCGGGCGAATGGCCTATCACAGAGGGTTTCCTTCGCCTTCACCGCTTCCACTGAACTGACTCCACGGACAGGAAGAGACGGTCGGTCGAGGTGGCAACAAGTACGCCTTCTTCGAGGTCGATGACCCAATCCTGTCTATCCAATTCTACAGAAGCTCCAGGTGTGGAATCCCAGGTTCGCGCATGCTCAACACCTCCGCTACAGGATTGATTGGTGCTTATGCCACCTGGCGACGACAAGGAATGGTATGAACGAGCCAACTGGGTCAAATAGGAATTTGGCAATGCTCACGTGACTGATTAGGTCAGTCCAGCACATACACCTATTTCGGGTCGCCGATGGGAAGATAGCCGAGCATTGGGCCAACAGAGACGATTTCGGCGCCGCGAGACAAGTCGGGCGTGGGCTTGGTCCCCGAAGCAGCGGGTCTGAAATTGCCCCGGCCGGATTTAGACCGAGAATAGGCACAAATCTATGGCTTCGGGCTCCTTACAATCCGCTTTATGTGCTGAACATGGACCATAGCCCAGCATGTTGGGTCGAAGTCGAGCTTGCTCACTCCGTTCCTAGGAATCCAGGTCGGCACACACCGGCAGCCGTGAATCTCAGTTGCGAGCATGGAAGACATGCCATTTTGGTTTCAGGCCAGCTTAGAGCTCCTGCAATTTCTGAGCAGAGTCCCCATTCCTCCAATGGCGCAAAAGTCCGCAGAAGGAGAAGCGTGACGGACGCCGAGGCCAAGATAGACCGGGGATTGTAGAGCGCGATTAGGAAAAAGGGGGAGTCGTTCGTTCAGTGGTCGCGAAGTCAATCTACCGAATCGTCTGGGTTTTAACGTCCGTAGAGCTAGTCGAGAAGGAAGCGATTTATGCTCGCCATGGAGATTCTCCGCCCGTGACCAAGAAAATGCTTGGGAATCATCCCTGGACCGGTAAACTTTCTGGCAAAGTCGCAATGGTTACCGGTTCTAGCAGAGGCGTCGGGAAAGGTATCGCCCTTGTTTTGGGCGAGGCAGGGGCCACAGTATACGTCACAGGAAGGAGCGTACGTGGACGCCCGACGACCCAGGGTCTACCCGGGACGATTGAGGACACAGCCGAGGAAGTGACATCCAGGGGAGGAAAGGGAATCCCTGTCAGGTGTGACCACTCACGGGATGCTGATATCAGGCACCTGATTGGCGTTGTGCGGCAAAAAGAGCGACGTCTCGATATCTTGGTGAACAACGCTTTCGGAGGCGAGGAAGGCCGAAGACAGATCCTCACCTACGACGAGGTTCCCTTCTGGAAGCACGACTTCGATGAATGGTGGTATCGGATGTTCTCCGCCTATCTCAGGGCAAGCCTCGCAACCACATTCTATGCCCTACCATTAATGTTCAAGAGACGGAAAGGGCTAATCGTGAACACGCTTTGGTGGAACCGAGATAGGTACCTTTACGACCTCTTCTTTGATGTGGCATCGTCCGGGGTCGGAAGGATGGTGTACGGCTTGTCAAAGGAGTTGCATTCAAAGAACATCACAGCCTTGGCTGTGTCTCCCGGCTGGACCCGGACGGAGCGGATGTCCGACGTGCCGTCAAAGGTGCTAAGCAAACTACAGTCGCCTGAGTATATCGGTAGAGCCATTGTCTATCTCGCGATCGATCCTAATATAATGACCAAGACTGGACAAATTGTTGAGGTGGGAGCGCTGGCAAAAGAGTATGGATTCAGGAACGTGGACGGTCGTTTGATTGATTACCACGGACAGGTTACCAAAGAACCGCCAGCAGGTACGCCACCTGACTGACTTTCTATTATCTGACATGATGGCCGCCGGCTTGCACATTCGGCTATTCCACGAGCACTTACGAATACTGTCGCCACAAGAGTGACGTTCTGTCGGCTCGTTGCGCGCCGTCTCATAAGTACTCGGCTTTCGGCTTTGTCTTGGTTACAGAGCGATGACATACTTACGAATTGTTGACTATCGTAGCTTGAAGCGTAGCGACGGCTTGTCTGGAATAACCTTAATCAACCTTTCTTAAATTAACGGAGCTCATTCTGAGGTAGGATTCTTTGCCCCGGCCGGGATTCGAACCCGGGTCGCCGACTCGAAAGGCCGGCATACTCTCGACACTTTGTGTTTGACCGGGCTTTACGCCCTTGCGGACTCTATACTACCGGGGCTGAGCAGGGCCGGGCGGGTCTGCAATTAGAGCTTTCTCATTCTGGCCTGAGGAAGCACCACTCTCCGGCTTCCGAGGCTACCTCGGACGAGCATTCCATCATGAGAGACGGTCCGAAGTTCCTGAATACCCCGTCTCGTGGGACATAGCAGTTCCTGCGTTTCATCTCTCCAACCTCCCTGAGAGCTGTCCCAGCCTCAGGGCCAGGTACGACTGATTGGAAATACATCCTCCGACCGATGAACATGGAAGACGATTCGTCGGTCGGAAAGTCAGTCACCAGGGGTCCGACAAGGTCGGCGGAGCCTACAAGGCTGGAGGCCGCGAGGCGCTCGTCGGGGGTCAAGCCGCAATCTCCAATAGCCCTGAGCTTCGCCCAGTTCGAGGCCGCCTCCAGCCTAGGGCGGGCCTTGACCGAAGGGACCCCGTCTGCGAGGAAGGCCGAGAAGTACATCTGGCTGAATTCCATGGCAGTGACACGCTCCTTTGGGAATGAGAGAAGTTCGGGGACGAGCGGCAGTATCAGGTCAGACGGGTCTTTCGAAGACCAGCAGTAGCCAGCCTGCTCCAGGTGCACCGCTGGACCCTGAGACGTCGCCGTGACGGAACCCGCCTCCTGTCTTACAACGAAGCCTCTCTTCTCTATCTCTCCAACGAGGAACTGCAGCTGAGGCGAACTGAGCTTTGGCAGAGGCAGGATGTGCCTGTTCCCGACCAGCAAGTGATGCGCCTTGAATGGAAGCAACTGCCTGAGCGATTGAGAGAACTCATTATATAACCAGCCTAATCCATTCGCTATTGTCATGGAGAGGGTGGGAGAAGACAGGGCCGTGTCGCTCGAGTCGTTGGAAGAGCGCATGAAGTCCTACGCATTGCGCGCAGACTCGGCACTGGTCCGCGAGTTCAAGCGCTACACCCACTCGAGGTTCTACGATCCGCTTGTCTATGCCATAGAGGGAGGGAAGCGGGTGAGACCCGTGATGCTCATGCTGTCTGCAGAGGCCCTCGGCTGCAAAGACGACAGAGTCCTCGGGGCGGCGGTAGCCGTGGAGCTCCTGCACACCGAGTCAATCATACATGACGATGTCATCGACGAAGAAAAGGCCAGGAGGAACAAGGTCCCTTTCCACCTGAAGTACGGTTACAGCGCGTCGCTCCTCAGCGCGGACTTCGTCTTCGCCATGATACTCGCCATCGCGGCGAGATACGACGACAAAAGGATCGCCGAAGAGGTCAGCAGCGCAGCACTCCAGATGTCTGAGGGAGAGTACTCTGAGCTCACCATCGACCCCCAGATCTACAAACTCACCTGGGACGAGTACATCAGGATAGTCACCGAGAAGACTGCGTCCCTCTTCGAGACCTCGGCGAAGCTCGGTGCCATGATCGCGGGCGGGGACGAGAAGGAGGTCCAAGCTCTGGCCGACTATGGCAGATGTATAGGGATCGCCTACCAGCTCAAGGACGACCTGCTTGACTGGAGGTCAAAGGACAAGGTGTCGCTAGGCCTGCTGAAGACACACAGCGAGAGCGAGGTAGTCGGGAAGATAACTGCCCAGGCCCAGTCCTATGCAGAAGAGGCCAAACGTGTGCTCATCCACATCCCCCGGAACGAGGCCACGGTACTGCTAGAGGACCTGGCCGACTTCTCAATCAGGCGCCAGCGCTGAGCTCGTGACTGCGTGTGTGGATCGGCGGCAGAGCCCTCTATACAGGTTGACGCCCGCGCAGTTTGGGGAGACTCAGGCAGGCACTCGCGCCGGTTCCGCTCGGACGGCCTGACCCTCCGCAGCCATCTCCAACCTGCCCATGGTGTAGGTCCGCCTCCCCCTGAAAGGGGTGAACATCCTTCCCTGGCCGTGATAGAACTTCGAGAAGAACTCTACGTAGATGAGCCTGGCCCCCTGGATGCCAGGCTCGAACAGGGCGAGCACCAGGTTGAACAGTTGCCCCGTCACAAGTATGACCACGCCCATGACAGCGTAGGCCGGCCCGCTGGCTACGTCGCCCAAAAAAAGGGTGTCCACCACCAGAGCAAGGGCGACGGAAGCAAGTAGGATCCCGACGAGCCTGGTGTAAGAGAGTATGTGGCTGACTATAGACGGGAGCTCGATGAGCGCCTCCCCCCCTTCGCCGTAGGCGATGAGCGCCATCCCTGCCACCACGAGCCCGATGTACCCCCCTGCGAGCGGGTTTGAGGCGGGGTCGATGTCCCCGTGGTGGAGGACCGTCAGGCCTATGAGCACGATGCCCCAGGCCTCGAACAGCCAACCGAGCTTGCCATAGATATGGCGTTTCTCCCCCTCCCAGTACTTGTTGACCATCCCCATCACCAGCCCCAGGGAGACCTCGAAGAGGCCGACGTAGCCGCTGACCAGGAGCAGTGTCTTGAGGCCTTGCGAAGATATCGGGTCGAGGATCGCGCCGTTGGTGGTGAGGCTGCTGGGGAGGTCGAGCTTGAGGGCAGAGTTCAGGTATGAGTAGAGGTACTGGTTGAAGTGGAACCCAAAGTATGCGTTGAACATGAACCCGAAGATAATCCCCATGATCGAGCCTGGGACCATGGCCATCGCCAGCTTCCGGAACTGGGTCGGCTTGAAGATGTTCCGGGCGAAACTCCTCAGGCCGGCCGGGACTAGTGTCTTCCCCCCGGGGTGCTCGACGCGCTTGATTATCCATAGCGACACCCCCAGGATCACCAGGCCGTACCCTACGTCGCCGAGCATCAGCCCGAAGAATATAGGGAAAGTGAACGCGAAGATCACTGTGGGGTCGAACTCGTTGGACTGGGGGAGCGAATAGAACCTTACGAACGACTCGAAGAATCTGAGCCTCTTCGGCGTCTCCATCAGCGTAGGAGGCCTGCTGTCGCTAGGGAGGTCGAAGACAAGGGTCGACTCGGTGTGGCGTGCGAGGGCGTCCCTGAGAGCTGGCTCGCTCTTCCGGGGGACCCACCCTTCCATCACGAAACTGCTCTCAGTGAACCCGAACTGGTTTATGACCTCATAGATCCTCGCCTCGATGTGGAGCTGTTCTTCGACGGAGGAGAGGGCGCCATAGTACCTCTCCGAGAGTGCCCGGAGGCCTTCCGCGACCTTCGCGAGGTCGGACTCTGCCTGAGACCTCGCCGCTTCGAGGGAGTCCAGCACCTGGGAGGCGGTGCCTGCCATCGGTGGGATGCGTTCCAGTCTGATGTTGGCTGCTTGGACTATTGAGCCGAACTTCTCGAATGCATCCCTGGGGACGACGACCACCACCCGCACGGGGTCGCTGCCGGCAGACTGGACCATCACCCCCTGGATAGAGGAGAGTCCGTTTGAGAGCCGGGTGAAGCCGTCAGCCGGAAGGCTGGCGAAGAATGAAGCTGCGCTCTCGAGGTCGAGGACCCCGAGGTCTGCGTCGATGAAGTCTAGACTCCTGACAAGGATAGCCCGGGCCTTAAGTTCGTCTATCTTCGACTTCAGGCGTTCCTCGCTCTGCTTGAGGGAGGCCACCTCGTCGTCTATCTTGATGGACTTCGAAACTTCCATCACTTCCTTGGTGGAGGAGAAACCCCTCTTCCCGGTCGCGGCTGCCCTTGGAAGGGCCGACATCAGCGACCGGATACGCAGCAGCTCTTCGGAGACCTCCTTTGAGGCCGCGGCTTCGGCGTCGGCGCGGAGGAGGGCGGCCGCTCCCTCTGAGAGGGGCTCGATCTGGACGACCCCCAGGTCGTGTAGGAGCGAGACCACGTGCTGCCTCTCCCCGCGCGACCCCACCACCCCTACCCTCTGCATCGCGGCCGGCTTCAGCATACCTATTCGCCCTTGAAATCTGAGAAGAGCACTTCGTCGACAATCTCGCGTAGCCGCTTCTCGCTCAGCGACTTCGCCGAGAGGGCGTCGGCTTCCCTCTTGGTGGCCGTGAGGATGGAGTCTGCCTTGTCCTGGGCTGCACGCCTGGCCTTTTCTGTCTCGGCGGCGACGTAGGCGCCAGCCGCATCCTTGCCGTCTGCGATGGCCTTGTCTGTCTCCTTCTCCAGGTTGAGGAGCTCCGCCTCCAGGGCCTTCCTCTTCTCGGATATCTCGCGGTTGCTTGCTTCCTCGGCCTCCTTGATCTTCTTCAGGAGGTCCGTGTAGTTCGTGGACGTCCTAGAGCACCCCTATTATCATCAACGCGACGGCAGCGATGGCCACGACCTTCGCCACCTTGAGCGCGGTCATGACGAAGTAGAAGCGCCTCTGCTGTCCGTTGACGAATCCCTTCCGACGGGGCGTTGGGGGGACAGCCCAGTAGAAGGGAGGGATGCCCAGAAGCCTTCTTGGCTTCTTGGGTTCTTCACTCATGCGTTTGCTTCCTCCTCTTCCCTCTCCGCGAGCTTCCTCTTCACAGTCTTGAGCTTTGTGAAGCTCTCCCTCTCCATCTCGTCGAACCTGAACTTGATGTACCGCGCGTTGGCCTGGAGTCTGGGGATGAGGACGTTTTCGATGGCGTTCGACCTCCTCTTGACCTTCTCTATCTCCATCAGGAGCTTCCTCAGGGCGGTCTCCTTCTCCGCCACGTCGAGGACCATCTGGTGGAGGCTCTCGAATGACTTTATCGCCTGGCTCACCGCCGCTGGGATCTCGAGGAGATACTCCTGACCGGCACTCCCTGATACTTGCGACGTGATCTCTGGAATCCTGACGCCCATCACGTTCTTGCTCGTAAGGGTCAACTCGTGGATGCGCGGGATTCGCATGGACTCGTACTCGAGTCTGAGCGGTCCCACGAACATCTCAGTCGCGTGGATTCCTTCGTATCCCTTGAGCAGCTTGGCCTGCAGGCCGCTCCTCATGTCCGCCAGGGTCTTGCTCAGGTTGAAAAACTCGAGTATCAGGGCGGACCTTTTGAGCTTGAGGAGCTTCAGCCCCTTACGGGAGACGGCAATCCTCCGCATCGTCCGGAGGTATTCCATCCTCGTCGGCTTGATGTTGATCGCGACGGGCATCGTTCCCATCCACCAGCCCTATTGGGCCGTAGTTCTCTTCCGGTACTTTTCGACGAGTTCCGGTTTTATCCTCTTGATATCCGTGTCAGAGAGGGGCTCGATGACCTGCCAACCGATGTCGAGGGTCTGTTCGATGCTCCTGTCTTCGTAGACGCCCTGCTTGACGAACATCTGTTCGAACCGCTCTGCGACTTTCAGGAACTTCCTGTCTGCCTCGCTGAGAGCCTCCTCGCCGACGATGGCTGAGAGTGCGCGCACGTCCTTCCCCTGGGCGTATGAAGGGTAGGGCTGGTCGGCCATCCCCCTGTGGTCCTCCCTTGTCCTATTGGGGCCTATCCCCTGGTTCATCAGCCTGGAGAGTGACTCGAGGACGTCGATTGGCGGGTAGACACCAGACCTGTCAAGGTCCCTGCTGACGTAGATCTGCCCCTCGGTGATGTACCCGGTGAGGTCGGGAATCGGGTGAGTCTTGTCGTCCGCGGGCATGGTGAGGATGGGGATCTGAGTGATCGAACCTTTGCGGCCCTTGATCTTGCCCGCCCTCTCGTAGAGGGTGGCTAGGTCTGTGTAGGTGTAACCAGGGTAGCCTCGTCTGCCTGGGACCTCGCTCCGCGCCGCGGCGATCTCCCTGAGCGACTCGCAGTAGTTGGTCATGTCTGTGAGTATGACGAGGACGTGGCTCTCCCTCTCGTAAGCCAGATACTCTGCAGTCGTGAGTGCGAGCCTGGGCGTGAGAATCCGCTCCATCGAGGGGTCGGAAGAGAGGTTGAGAAACAGGACAGTCCTCTCCAGGGCGCCCGTTTCTTCGAACTGCCTGATGAAGAAGTTCGCCTCCTCGCTGGTGATTCCCATCGCCGCGAACACCACGGAGAAATTCTCCGAGGAGTTGAGGACCTTGGCCTGCCTTGCGATCTGAGCCGCCAGTAGGTTGTGCGGAAGGCCTGCGGCCGAGAAGAGCGGCAGCTTTTGCCCCCTGACGAGCGTGTTCATGCCGTCTATGGTGGATATCCCCGTCTGGATGAACTCCGATGGCTCTTCCCTGCTGTAGGGATTCATGGCAGAGCCGACGATCTCCACCTTGGTCTTCGAGACAATGGCTGGGCCAGAGTCGCGCGGGTTCCCGAGGCCGGAGAAGACCCTTCCGAGCATCTCGTCTGACACCGATATCCTTGCTGTCTCGCCGAGGAACCTGACCGAAGTGCCCGCGGTGCTCAGCCCGAGGGTCGAGCCGAAGACCTGGACGACGGCCAGGCCTGCGCCCGCGTCGAGCACCTGTCCGCGGACTCTCTCCCCGAGAGCGTTGGTGACCTCTACCATCTCGCCGTAGGCCGCGTGCTCTACCTTCTCCACGAAAAGCAGCGGGCCTGCGACCTGTGAGACCGTCCTGTATGAGACGAGGTCGGTCACCTCAGACCTTGACCTCCTGGATTAGGGTACCGAACTGCTGTTCCATCTCGGCCATCACCCCTTTGACGAAGTCGTCCACCTGCTCCTCCGGGGTCCACTTTATTCTCCCTATCTTTACCTTGACAGGGAGAGAGGACACCTGTGATGCCCGGGCGCCGGCTTTTATTGCGTCCGCCTCCTTCCTTCCGAAGGTGAGGATGGTGTTCAACATCAGGTACTGCTTCTTCACGGAAGTGTACGTGTCGACCGCGTCATAGGCGCTCTGCTGCAGATAGTCTTCACGGATGCTCTTCGCGACATCCATGGCCCCCTTCTCTGACTCGGGAAGTGCGTCATAGCCCACGAGTTGGACGATGTCGTTGAGCTCCGCCTCTTTCTGGAGGATGCCCAGCGCCTCGGCGCGCATCTCCGGCCACTCCTTGGCCACATTCTCTTGGTACCAGCCCTTCAGGTCATCGGTGTAGAGCGAGTAGCTTGTGAGCCAGTTGATAGACGGGAAGTGCCTCCTAGAGGCAAGGCTCGCGTCAAGCGCCCAGAAGACCCTTGTCACCCTGAGAGTGTTTTGTGAGACAGGCTCAGAGAAGTCCCCACCGGGCGGGGAGACTGCACCCACCACTGTGACCGATCCGACCCTGCTGTCGGGCCCCAGCGCGACGACCTTGCCTGAACGCTCATAGAACTCGGCTAGCCTACTCCCGAGGTACGCCGGATACCCCTCTTCGCCCGGCATCTCTTCGAGCCTCCCTGAAATCTCCCTGAGGGCCTCGGCCCACCTTGACGTGCTGTCGGCCATGAGGGCGACGTCATACCCCATGTCCCTGTAGTACTCCGCGAGCGTGATCCCGGTGTAGATACTCGCTTCTCTGGCGGCGACCGGCATGTTGGATGTGTTCGCTACGAGGATCGTCCTCTCCATGAGGGGCCTCTTGGACCTGGGATCCTCGAGTTCAGGGAATGTCGCCAGGACCTCGGTCATCTCGTTCCCTCGCTCGCCACAACCCACGTAGATGATTATCCTGCTGTCGCTCCACTTCGCGAGCTGCTGTTGAGAAACGGTCTTGCCGCTCCCGAAGGGGCCGGGAATGGCCGCGGTCCCTCCTTTG
>JAJYNM010000012.1 GCA_021786335.1 archaeon | reverse complement strand
GGGTGGTGTGATGATCCTGAAGTCAGACAGAGACTATCTGTTCACGCTCCCGCTCAGCACCAGGGACCTCTCAGTGTCAATCTTCCTTTCGCAGTTCATGGCCTTCGGGATAACCATCCTGCTCATGTTCGGCTATCTGTACCAGTCGCTCGACTCACCGGTCTTCTTGGTCGATCTGGTCGCCCTGGCTCTGACCTTCACCTCGCTCGGCGTGGTCGCCCCTGCGATCGCCACCAAGGTCCGGATCCCGCTCTCCGCCGGGCTGGCCCTGTGGACGCTGCTGGCCTTTGTAGGCTTCCCGTTCTCCCCAGGTTCGGCGTTCTACGGGAACCTCTATGACGGTACCGCAACCTTGGTGGCCCTAGCCGCCGTAACCACCGCGGCAGCCTTCAGGGGGCTCTCGCGAATCGAGCTCGACATGATGAAGAGCCTTGTAAGATCGACGTCGACGGAGGTCAAGTCCCCAATCAGCTACGCAGGGAAGACCCCCATCGGGGCGATCTACTCAATGAACCTCTCGTCGATCTCGTTGGCAGGGAGGATGAACATGGCGGGCGCGTCCCGATATGTCTCAAGGCGGGTGAAGACCAAATGGGTCATCGCCGCGGCATCGATCTTCGCTATCGCGTACTACGCGTTCGTGATCCGACTCGGCCCCCCGCACCCGATCTCGACCGACTCCAACCTCCTTCCTGCTTCGGTCTTGGTGCCGATCGTCCTCTCCTTCTTCGCGTTCTTCCTTTCTCAGTCGGCGATAACGAACGAGAGGGTCTGGTTGTCGCTCACTTCCCTCCCACCTGCCACATACTTCAGGCACCTGATCATCTCGAGGGTCGCGTCGCTGCTCCTGATGCTCGGTCCATTCCTCGTCGTAGACGCCGTCCTTTACGGGTCCGGTTACGCGGAGGCACTGGGCGTTCTGGTGGCCACGGCGGTCGTTGTCCCGGGCTCCTTCGTCCTCGAGATACTCTGGGCCGCCTACATCGCCCCCATTCAGGTCAAGGGGGACGATCTGACGATGCCTGCCCAATTCAGCCTGAGGCAGATGTCGACCGCCCTTCCAATGGTGGTCGTGTTGGTCCTGGTCTCCGTCGCCGTCGTTTTCCCGCCCGTGGCATTCATCGGAGGGTTGGCGCTCGTCGCAGGAGCAGCAGCCCTCACCATGAGCACAGGTTTCTGGACCAGGGTCGTAACGAGGCTTACGGAGAGCGGGTTCATATGAAACCAGACGTTACGCTTAAGAACTCTATGGGCGGCCGAGTCTCTCGATGAGCAAGAAGGACAACGCGCCGATGCCCGCATCGAGCGCAGGCCTGCTCACCTTCTTCAACGAAGAGACGCAAGGCGTGAAGATCAGGCCTGAAATCGTCATCATCGGGTCTATTGCCTTGATAGCTGTGTCGATTGTCATCAACGTCTTCGCCTGAGCCGAGGCAGAGGAATCAATCCTCCACAGAGATTTTAGCGAGCAGATACAGGCACCTGTTCGTCCTCCCGTCGTCTCCCAGGCTAATGTTGTACGGAGGGGTCACGACGCTAGTCCTCGCGCTGGCGCTTGGGTGGAGGGCAGAGGCGTTGTCGTCGGTCCTCGCAGTTCTGGTGTTCGTGGTGTCTGGCTACGCGATATCGCGCGTCCTCAACTTCGCCGAGAAGGACACCATAGCCAATTTCAGGAGGGTCCTCGCGCTCCTGCTCGCCGGCGCCCTTCTCTGGCTCCTCCTGGTCGCAGTTGGGGGAGCCTATGCCTGGGCGGCCAGCTCCCCTGGCTCTCTCACCAACGCCTACCTGTACGGCGCCTTCGTCTGCGCCGGTGTGGAATATCTGGTAATCAACGGCGCGTTCACGAAGAACGCGGCCTTGTCGTTCGGGCTTGCTTCGCTACACCCTGCGATTACCATGCTGATCGTCGCGCCTGCGGACCATGCGGCCCGCCTGGACGGCATCGCGCTGGTCTCCGGGGCCCTCTCGTTCGCCGTCATCGTGGCCTTCCCAGCACTCTTGGGGCGAAAGAAGACAAGCCGTGGCTACGACCCCCTCAGCTTGTTCAGGGCCTTCATGAAGACATGGACGGCAGGGCGCCCGGACGAGCTCGAAGCGGTGATTGCCAGCCACTCCGAGGAGGTCGAAGTCACCACGAAAGTCCTCCGTTTCAAGACGCGCGCAGGCGACACGTACCTGGTGCTCCCGGGGGTACACCCCGGTCCCTTCTACCCGATTGGGAGCTACGACCTCCCCGGAGTAATCTCAAGGGAATTCAGGGGCCTCGGACACGTCATGACGCTCCACAGACCCGGCGGACATGAGCGGAACCTCGCCACCAGGGCAGACACGCTCGACTACGCCAAAGGCGTAAAGGAGCTCGCGAAGTCCATCGAGCTGGAGAGAGACCCCCTCGTTCGTGGCCCTTTGCACGCGAGGGTCGGCAAAGCCACCGCCAGCGCGACGGCTTTCTCCAACGACGCGCTCCTCACCATCTCTTTCGCCCCCTACGGGTCCGACGACCTCGACACGGGGGTAGAGGAGGTCATGGTCGGGCTCGCCTCCGAGGCAGGGCTCGAGGTGTCGGTGGTGGACGCACACAACTCGATAGCGGACGGCCTGGAGTCGCCAGACATCAGCGACCCTGGCTGGAGCCGGCTGCTCAAGGCGACGGGGGACGAGGAGACCAAAGAATTCGAAGTGGCCTATGCGCACTCTGCCGAGGTGGGGTTCGTAGGCAGAGGGGACCTGACCGAGAACGGCATCGGTCTCCTGATGGTCCGGTCAGGAGACATGAAGTCGGTCCTAGTGCTCGCTGACGCGAACAACTCCGCGTCGGCCCTACGCGGAGAGGTGCAGAAGGCCCTCGACTCCGCAGGGTATGACCTTGTCGAATTCTGCACCTCGGATAGCCACAACCTCGCGGCCAGAGGGCTGACGGTGGAGCGAGGATACGAGGCACTGGGAGAGGCGACCAGCGTCGACGCAATAGTCGAACTAGCGACAAAGCTCGCGCAACTGGCAGACTCGAGGCTGGCCCCGCCTGAATACGGCTCAGCGACCGAAAACCGAAAGTTCAGGGTGTTCGGGGCGCAGGCCTTGGAGGAGTTTGCAGCCATCACCCAGTCGAGCTCGGCGTTCGCAAAAAGATACTTTCGGTTGGCTATGGTCGTTTCTGGGCTGCTGCTGATAGCGGCCATGGTCTTTTAGGAAACGGATTTAGACGCGCTGTAACACCGGAGACCGTGAGCCGCCCGGGTGCGACATTCGTCGCCGTCGAAGGGGTCGACGCGGTTGGGAAGAGAACCCAGACCTCCTTGCTGAAAGCGTGGTTGGAAGCCCGGGGATTTTCAGTCAGTGCCCTCTCTTTCCCTGCATACGAGACCCCCATCGGAAAGCAAATCCGAGATTTCCTCGACGGGAAGATATCATACCCGCCCCAAGTGCGGGCCATGTTGTACGCGGCCAACAGGTGGGAGAAGAAGGGCGAGTTGGAGGCCACACTTTCGAAGACCGACGTGACGATAGTCGACAGATACACAGGGTCCAATCTGGCCTACGGAGTCTCGAGCGGCTTGGCCCTCGAGTGGCTGAGGGCCCTCGACTCCGGACTCCCCGAACCAGACCTCACACTCGTCCTGGACGCTCCGCTCGCAAAGACGATGCCCAGGCGCGGTGGCACGAAAGACTCCTATGAAGGGGACGCGAACCTTCAAGAGACGGCCCGGCGAACCTATCTCGAGCTGGCCAAGAGATTCGGCTGGACTGTGGTTGACGCGGGGGCAGGGATTGAAGAGGTAGGCGGTTCGATCCGCTCGGCAGTGTCCAAGGCATTGGGCGCCAGCGGGCGAACCATTTAAGTTGGCAGAGGCATGTCTGCCTTAGGTTGACTGCGGGCGCCGTGGCCGAGATACGAGACCCGGTCCATGGCTACATCAAGACGACAGAGGCGGAACGGGAGCTCATAGACTCCCCATTCGTCCAGAGGCTCCGGCGGGTTCATCAGCTCGCAGGGTCGTACATGGTTTACCCGGGTGCCACTCATACTAGGTTCGAGCACGTGATGGGGACCATGCACGTGGCGGGTCAAGTTGCCGAGTCACTGGCGCGGTCCTGTGACGTGAGCCGAGACATGATACAAGAGGTCAGGATCGCGGCCCTCTTGCACGACGTCGGGCATGGACCATTCTCGCACATGTACGAGGAGGTGCTCTCAGGGAAAGGTGAGCGCTCCCATGAGGAAATCTCAAGGAGGGTGATATTGGAGACGACAGTGAGCGACATCTTGGAGAGGAACGGGTACTCCTCGAAGAAGATGTCTGACCTCGCCGTAGGGAGGGCGAGGTCCAAGGAGCCGTTCATGAACGAGATCGTAGCCGGTGGGCTGAGCGCCGACATGATGGACTACCTGCCGCGAGATTCCTACTTCACCGGAGTCGAATACGGCAAGGTCGACATCCAACGCGTAATCGACTCGATGCGAGTGGTCGAGGGACACCTGGTCATAGACGACACCGCGCTCTACGCCTTCGAGGCGCTGCTGCTAGCCCGCTATGAGATGTTCAAGGCCGTCTATTTCCACAGGACGGTGAGGGCTGCAGAGCTGATGCTGGTACGCGCGATGACTCTAGCCGACAGCGTGCTTGGCCTGACAGACCTTTCTGACATGGAGAGTTACTTGGAGCTGACAGACGAGGTGGTCCTGCACAGGCTGGTCACCTTGGAACCATCGAACCGGGAACTCAAGGAGGCCAAGCGCCTCGCCCTGGGCTTCAGGGACAGGCGCCTGGTGAAGTGCGCCTTCGAACGGGTGATGCAGCGGACGGAAGGGAAGATAGGCAGGATCTTCACCGACGAGGACGCCCGAAGCGAAACGGTCTCGCTGATAGCGAAGGAGGCTAGGACGAACCCAGAGGCGCTGTATCTGGACGTCCCTACCACACCGTCAGTTCCTAACACCTACTCGAGGGAGGTGTTCAAGACGATAGGCCTCCTGATGATGGAGGAGAACAAACAGGTGCTGAAGTCTGTCCCGCTGGCAAAGCTACCACTAGTCGGGTCCATCGCCGGGTTCATGGACGTCCTCCGGGTCTACACGACTACCAAGCACAGGAGAGGGGTGTCGAGGGTGGCGAACAGGATCTTCAACGAAAAGGGGTTCCTAGCCAGGATGACCTAGGTGCGGGGGCACTAAATATTAGGGCCTCCTGTCGCCTCGTGGACATAGAGGACAGGTTCGCGTACGCCGTCTTCCGCCCGGGCCAGAAGGAACTCGCCCTTCGAGTCCGCGATACATGTCGAGACGGAGAAATCCTGGTCGCAGAAGCAATGAGCGGCTTCGGCAAGACGGCTGCGGTTCTCACGGGCGCCCTTTCAGTGGCGGAGGAAACTGGTTGCAAGGTAATATACGCTTGCAGGACCAAGAGGCAGATCAACAGGGTAGTCGAAGAAATTTCAAGGCTGCAGCTCAAACATCACTTCAAAGCGGCCTCCTTGTTCTCGAAGTTCGACTATTGCCTCCTCCGGCGGGGGAGACTGGTGCCGAGGGAGTCGTTCGGCTGGTACTGCACCTTCAACATCAGCAACAGCTTGTGCTCGTACTTTCTCAACGTCCCACTCGCAGGAGGGTTCGACGACCTGGTGAGGGAGTCCCTGGCCCGCTCCCCGAGCCATCCCGAACTGATGAGCCGATCCGAAGCTACCCATGTCTGCCCCTACGAGGTGGCGAGGCTGGCAGTAGCGCAGGCAACTGTGGCTGTGGTGCCATACCACTATGCCCTCGACGCGAGAGCCGCGCCTGTCCTCTTTGACCGGAACTCGATAGAGAAGAAGCAGACGATTTTGGTGGTGGACGAGGCACACAATCTCAGGGAATTCTACCGAGGCGTGAACTCTTCCGTCGTCACCCTCGAACAGGTCAGAGGGGCAATAGGTGAGGCTGATGCGATGCTCATGGAAGAAGCTGCTGGGGCGTTAAAGTCGCTGCTGGTCACGCTGGAGCGCTTGGCCGAGGAGCGCCAGGGTTGGTTGCTCGACAGGGGCTCGGTCCTGGACCGGTTCCGCAGCGCGCATGGGACGGCGTGGCTCCAGAACCTTGCCTTCGAGCTCAACGCGAGCTCGGGCGCCGCCTGGGGGTCGGTTGTCTACGAGAGACGGCTCCCCTCACTCATTCTCCGCGTGGGAGATTTCATCGCCAGGCTCTCTTCCTCCGGACCCGCCTTGTTGGTGAAGTGGGATGATTCATTCGGGCTCGTAGATCCAGACCCTGTCAAGGATGCCTATGGCTACTTTAAGAGTTTCAGGAGCGCTGTCCTCCTCTCGGCCACAGTGAGCCCGTCCAGCGTCTTCGCCAGGTCCGTGGGCCTCCGACCGGGGTCTGTCACGATGTATCGAGTCGGGGCGGCTCCGGCGGTCGTAGTCAAGACCGCCATCGACACCGGGACTTCGACCCGTTACAAGCAGCGGACCCCCCAGATGTACGAGCGGATATCTGCGAGGGTAGCCGCGGCGATAAGATCCACCAGCTCGGGCGTCGGAGTCTTTGCCCCTTCCTATTCAGTCCTGGGCCCAATCTATGAGATGGTGTCGAAGAGCGTCGGCAGCAGGAAGACAGTGGTCGAGACCCCCGGCCTATCGAACGCCCAGGCCACAGAGGTGTTCGACTCGTTCAGGTCGACGGATGACTCCGTCCTATTCGCGGTCCAGGGCGGACGGTTCTCGGAGGGAGAGGACTTCGAAGGTGGTGCCATGGGGTCGATAGTGGTCGTCGGCATGGCCCTCCCGCCCCCATCTCCCATGATGTATGCAGAGTACGAGAGCCTGAAGAGGGCAGGAGAACGAGACTCGTATCTTATGCTTTCGCGCCTCCCGGCCCTCAGGAAGGCGTTCCAGGCAGCGGGGCGGCACGTCCGGAACCCAGGGAAGCGAGGTATGGTGTTCTTCTTGGACGAAAGGTTCGGGACGGCATCGACCATGGAGTTGATGCCCTCCTGGCTCAGGAGGGACCTCGTCAAAGGCGACCTATCCCCCGATATAGTAGAATCGCTCAGCCGCGGGTTCTGGTCGGGGCCGACCTGACTACCGTCCCCTTCCTGAAGGCAATCTTGGCCGCTGCGGCCTGGTCCCGCTGGACTCCCCTGAGCTTTGAGCTCCCCGCAGAGGTCCCTGACTCGTCCACCAACTCTATCGCAGCTCGGGGGACTTCCCTCTTCAGCAGCTCGACCAGCTTCATGGCCATTGGCCTGTTGCCGTCCCCTATCCTGACCAGGAGCCGGCTCTCAGGGATGCCTCTGGCGAAGGCGCCGATCCGCACGCAGACAGAGGCCGCCGATTCGAGCGTGCTGAGGGCAAGCTTCCTTTGGCCGTAGAAGACGGCCACGCCAGTCCTCTTCCCGGGATCGACGCCGATTAGGATGGTGTCACCAGCGATACCCAGACGGGAAAGGACTTGGCCCTTGAATACCCCAGGGTTGTCGTCGAGCGCCTCCAGCGCAAGTGCCTTTTGCCCGAACCGCCTCGCCTCGAGCGCGGTGGTCAGGATCACCTCGCATCCGCGAAGGTCGGAGTCGGGGACGAGGCTCGAGAAGGGGAGTTCCGCTCTCCTCAGCCTTGTAACGAGGGCGAAGTAGGAGCGCGCCTCCGAGGTAACGACGCATATCCGGTTCAACTTTGACAGCGAAACCTGAAGAACGCCGATTCCCTATTGAGCTTTGGCCCGTCAAGCTGCGCTTCGGACCGGCCCCCCGGACGTTCCCTAGCAATGAGGAAAGTCGTCTCGGGTCCTCGCCTAGCTTATCCGTTTCGAAACATCTGCCCGCCTGAAGTAGGCAAGCGAGATGGCCCCCGCTGCCACAGCGTAGACTGCTACGATAATGGCCGCTGAGACTTCAGAGGGCGCCCCACCGAGCGGTCCGAGTATCAATTGGAAGAGCCTCCCGGCGGAGCTTGGGAGAAGAGCCTGTTCGTACTGTGTCGGCAAGGAGCCGGCGACCGTCGTTGGAAGGTAGGTGTGTATCGTCTCATAGAACCTCCCCCCCGTCAATTCGAAGGCGATGGAGAGATAGGTGCCGATTATCTGGCTGGAGACAACGAGCGCCGAGGACAAGATGTATGCCAGGGAAGATCGCCTGACCAGCTCCCCTATCATGAAAGCCACCGTGAAAAACAGGGCGGTCGAGTAGACTTCCAGCAGCACGACTCCGGGGAGCGTCCAAAGACCGGCCTGAGGCCCGAACGCCCAGTCCGCGGCTATCACGCTGAGCGCTGCGTTCATCGCTATCACTAAAGCTAGAAGCAGGTAGCCTCCGAGGAACTTGCCCATCATGAACTCCGTCCTGCTGACAGGCTTGGCCAGCAGGATCTCTGCGGTGCCTGCTTCGTACTCTTCAGACATGGCACCCGCCGCTATCAATATCGCGATGAACTGGATGAAGAGCGCGAATGGGGCTAAGACGCCGGCGACCCAGAGGTAGGGATACAGTTCGGCGGGGATGAAGGAGGCCCCCGAAGTCGACAGGATGTAATAAGGGACCGTATCGATGAGAATCGTGAATGCGACCACGGCGAGCACCTTCTTCTTCGCCAGTGCCCTCCTGACTTCATACGCGGCGAAGGCGGAAACCCTAGTCGCTCTTATCGCCATCACCCCTCAGGGCTACGACGTAGGCCTTCTCCAGCATCCTCTCCCCCTCCCCCAGCTTCAGGAGCTCCGCCCCTGAGCTCACGAGGACCCTGGCGATGGCCGGCCTGATCTCGTAACCTCCGTCGACCTTCACGTCCAGCCCACCAGGGGTCTCAGCCACCCAGACGACGCCCTCCATCCTCCTGACAGATTCGATTGCGTCAGCGGAAAGATTCTTTGCCTCGACCCGGACTTCAGTTGCTCCGAGTACCTGGTTGATCATTTCCTTGGCGGTGCCGTTGAAAAGGAGTCGCCCGCTGTGTATCAGCCCGATTCCTGAGCATATGTCCTCCACCTCGGACATCATGTGGGATGACATCAGGATAGTGCCTCCTTCCTCGGCATAGCTCCTAAACACCTCCCTCAGATGGGCGGTCCCCGCAGGGTCGAGCCCAATCATGGGCTCGTCCAGTATCATCACCTCTGGCCGGCCGAGCATCGCTTGGGCTACACTGAGCCTCTGGACCATCCCTTTGCTCAGCTTGCCGACCTTCGTGTCGCCGTATTCGATGATGCCTACCTCCTCTAGCACCCGGTCTGTTTCATCCCTAGCTTCCTTCAGCCCCGACTCCGCAGCTGCCAACGCCAGCACCTCCCTTGGTGTCAGGAATGTCTGAATGTTGGGAAGCTCAGGGGAGTATCCGACCCCCGTGAGCGCCTGGACATGTCTGGAGATGGGGTCCTCTCCCTTGAGCCTGACCGACCCTCCCGAGGGCCTGGCAAGCCCCAGAAGCATCCGTATGCAGGTAGTCTTGCCTGACCCGTTGGGTCCCAAGAATCCGAATATCTCCCCCTCCCCCACCGAGAACTGGATGGGACCTATCGTCTTCTCTCCGTAACGTTTGACTGCTCCTGAGAATTCGATGACCGGGCTGCTCAAATCAGCGCACTCTAGTCGACCCAGTAGGGAGGCTTCTCCCGCTGCGTCTGGGCCCTCTTCTCTCTGCGGCGCACAAAGAGAGCCGCAACCAAGGCTAGCCCTCCGAGCCCCATCCCTGCTCCTACAGCGGCTGCGCTCAGGCTCCCGGTCGTAGGCTGAACGAGCTGCAGGTCGGTACCTTGCATAGTCGCCTGAGCACTGACGTCCCCCGACCTGACACTTGCCGAGTAAATCAGTGTGGACGGGAATGTCTCCAGCGTCCCATTCGCATCAATGGTCTTGTTTCTGTAGACCCCTGAAACGGAGAAAGAATATTCTGTCAGAGCGTACTGTCTCCCCTGGAACGCGACCGTCCTTGTCCCGGAGACCGTGACGTTCGCGTTGACCCCCTGCGTAGTCCCGTTGGTGTAGCGCAGCGCCTGGGTGGAAACCGCTGAGAGATACGGGAAGAGTTCCGAGGTCGAGTTGACAAGCTTCGAGTACGTGAAGTTCTGCTGGCCACCTATCAATCCAAAGACGAGGTCTGAGAACCCTGCCTTCGCAGCAGGCCCGACTGTCTCGTTGATGATGAGAGAGTGCTGGCCTGCGGGGCTGACTATCTCGACTTCGTATGCGACAAACCCGACAGTGGGCTGGGCGGCTACGACCGAAGACGCGGCGAGGAGGATGGCAAGCGCTAGGCTCGTGACCGCAACTCCGGCCCGGTTGTTCATGGCCAATCGAACCTCATGCCCATTATAAATCCAGCGTGGGCAACCGGCGTCATCTCCTCAGATAGGTGAAGCCTTTGGCCGACTAAGCGGGTCGTCCCCAGCGGCTGCCTTATCGGCTTATGGCAAAAGTCACACCGTGCTTCTGGCGCTGTCGTGCAAGCCTCTCGCTTTCTGGGCTCTTCCGAGGTTTGACCGTGGTGCTCTTGACGGTGACCAGCGGCCTATAGTCGCGGCTTCCCCAACAGCACAACTTGGCGCCGGCAGCTCCCTCAAGTCTACGTTCCTAACTTTTATCATATTGGCCAGTCAAGCAGCCAGATTGGTATGGTACGAGACCTAGGTTCCGTCACCACGCACGAGATATCTATCTCACACAACTCGACCGTCGCGGTGATCGACCATCTGGGTGCGCACGTAAAGCGCCTTTCAATCGACGGCGTCCCCGTCGTACAGCCGAGCAGCGACGGGGTTCAGACCCACGGTGGCGTCGCAGTCCTCCTTCCATACGCGGGGAGGGTAAGGTATGGCAGATATTCGTTCGAGGGGAGAATGTTCCAACTCCCAACGGGAAAGGACGGCCACGCCATCCACGGCTTCGCGAAAGACATCATATGGGACAGCCACGCCAGGCAACGGGGTTCCGTGGTGATGGAGGCGAGCCTGCGTAGGAAAGGGTATCCAGGCGCACTCGAAGCCAGCATAACATATTCGGTAGGCGAGAAGACGTTTTCAACCGACTGCAAGGTCAGGAATGTCGGTGAAGACGCGGCACCCCTGGTGGTAGGGTTCCACCCATATTTCATCGCGGAGGAATGGAGCATAGGGTCCAGCTCCAGGATTCTCCATTACCAACTCGCAGATGGCTACTTTCCAACTGGGAAGAGGGTCGCTTGCTCCTTGGAGAACGCTGGCAGGTCGGAGTGGGACGACTGCTTCAGCACAGCGGGACACATCAAACTCTCTACTGGAGGGAGAGAGCTCACGCTAAGAAGGAGGAATATGCCGTACTTCATCCTCTACAACGGGAAGTACGCCGGCTGGAGCTCCGTTGCAGTCGAGCCTTACAGCGGCCTCCCCGATGCGTACAACAACGGGATCGGGCTGCGCGTCCTGTCGCCGGGAGGGTCGTTCAGGTGCGGATACAGCCTTAGACTCACCTGACAGTTAGGTCTGCCTTCTGTGAGGAGTAAGATGAACGAACCCATGTGTCCTACCAGACATCATCGTGCCTATCGCATGCTTACGAATCGAGTCGACCGTCGACCCGCTTCAGCGTACTGACGCCCGCAGTTTCTTCACTGGACGCTGAACGGTCTCTCTCCTGAAGACGGGTGCAATGGTCTCTGACACCGGAACGGAGCGTCAGTCGACAGCGCCGACCAGCCAAGTGTTCATCGCCAGGATGAGGTCCTGCGTGAAGTTGATGGCGATGCAGTCGTTCAAATGTGTTTATGCCAGCAGATGGGTGCAGGCATGCATGAGCTCCGATAAGCAGGAGAGCCAGGCGCCCGGGGTTTCAAGGCGAGCGCTCGTCTGTGACTTCGACGGGACAATCACCGACGTGGACACGGGGCGGCTAGTCCTGGCAACGTTTTCAGACGGCGACTGGATGCAACATCACGAGCAATACCTACGGGGCGAGTTCTCCTTCGAAGAGTGCCTCCGACGCCAATATTCCGATGTGACCCGCGCCACGAAGGCTTCGATCCTGAGCCTGGTAGACAAACACGTCAAGATCAGACCCGGCTTTGAAGAACTGCTGGCGGCTGCCGCGCTTTCTGATGTCCCGGTGACTGTCGCCAGCTATGGCCTCGACTTCTGCATCGAAAACATCCTGAGGAGGGTGCGTAGCAGAGGCGCGCTTGAAATCTATTCGCCGAAGGCAAAGTTGGAGGCGGGGCGTATCACTCTCGCTTTCCCTTCACCGCGCACGGCGGAGGCGGTCAACCTGAAAGAGGACGCAGTGTGCTGGTACAGGCAGAGAGGGTTCGAGGTGTTCTTCGTCGGGGACGGCGCCTCCGACCTGCCTGCGGTCAAGAAGGCGGACGCGAGTTTCGCCATGAGGGGCTCGGAACTTGCGTCGATGTGCGAAAGGGAGAGGGTGCGGTGCGTTCCGATACCCGACTTCTGGCCAGTGACGAACGTCCTGGCATGAAGTACATCACAATGGAATCGGCGAGGCATGGACCCGCGCTGGGCCGACGAACCCTTATACTTAGTCCGCTCTCTCATGGTCCGATTCCCCTGCACATCGACTTCCACAGCCACTTCTATCCAAGGGCATACCTAGAAGGACTGAAGGAGTCTAAGGGCCATGTCTCGCTAGAAAGCGGACCCGGCGGTGAGGTCATCCTCAGGTACTCGGGGGACTACAACGTGGTGGTGGGGGGGCACGTCGACCTCGACGAGCGCCTGAAGGCGATGAGAGGGTGCGGGGTGGACATGCAGGTGGTCTCACTCACCACACCTGGAGTCGACATGGAGGCGCCGGAACTCGGCGCCAAGCTCGCAAAAGTGACAAACGACGCCTTTGGGGACATATCGGAGAAGTTCCCCGACAGGTTCGTGGCCCTGGCAACGCTCCCAATGCGGGATCCTATGGCCGCGGCTGACGAACTAGAGAGGGCGGTGAAGGATAGGGGCCTCCGGGGCGCCATGGTCTTCTCTAACGCCGCAGGGTCGCCCATCGACGGCGAGGAGTACATGCACTTCTACGAGAAGGCTGTCAAGCTGGACGTACCTCTATTCGTACATCCGACGTCTCCTCTGAACTCCGTGGGGATGGCCGACTACCGTCTGGTCCCCATAATGGGCTTCGGTGTGGACACCAGCCTCGCAATACTTAGGCTCGTATTCAGCGGGGTCCTCGAACGCCTCCCCGGGCTAAAGCTGGTTGCTACCCACACGGGAGGCGTCTTTCCCTACCTTAGAGGTAGGATAGATGCAGCCTACAGAGCCTATCCTGAGACCAGGGCTAGGATTCCAAAGCCCCCTTCAGAATACTTCAAACGCATATGGCTGGACACGGTCTGCTACGACGCCGATGTACTCGCCTCGTCTCTCGCCTTCTGGGGTCCGGGTAAGATGGTGATGGGCAGTGACTATCCGCACCAGATTGGTGACCTAGAGAACTGCGTCAGGCGCGTGAAAGGGCTGGAGCTCGACGGGGCCGATGAAAAGTTGGTCCTTGGCGGGAACGCAGCCAGGCTGTTGAACCTGTAACGGGGCGCCCTTCCTGTGACTGCTTCGAACCTCGCGCTGGAGCTGCGAGTCAACCGACGGCTCGGCGCCCGATGCCAACTTATCCTCCTCTGGGAATCGGATCCAGCAACGGACGGGCCATCTCCAGATCTGGGAAACTGAAGTCGGACTGCCAAAAAAGCTGTCGCAGCGTTCGTGATGCTGCTGATGCGGCTGGGAGTCTTATTCCAATCCGGTTACTACAGTCGCGTCTGCGGCTTCGACTGCCGATTCACCAAGTATGTCTACCATCGTGATGCTCGATAGGACCCAGACTCACCACAGCAATGCACCTCTTCTGGATTTCCTTAGCAACCCCATAGCCAGGGGTCCTACGCAAGGTGTCTAGAGTCCTCAACCTCCGCGCAGGGCTACTCGCATGCTCGTTAGCGCATGGATGACGCACGGCCAGGGCTACAGGCTCAATCGTCTGAATGACGATTCATAGCTTTAAATCGCGTAGCCGGGGTCCTTCCCATATGGACGTCTGGAGGTCCATGTACATGATAGTCTGGGCCGCTTTCTTCCAGATCATCTTCATCCTCTTCTCTCCCCTCAATGAGTCGATCAACATCGGCGTCCACGTAGTGGTGGCACTGGCTATACTTGTCCTTGCTTTCCATGTATACAGAAGCGTGGGACGCACATCCTGTCCCGGAAGAATCAAACGCATAACAAAAGCCACATGGTACCTGGCTGTCTTGCAGGCAATCTTGGGCGGGGCGTTGGTGCTGGGGATCATGCTCGCCTGGGGTTCGTTGTACGTCGATGTGGTGAGCTTCCTCCACGTGGTGAACGCCTTGGCTATCATCACTCAGGCTTCATCTTCGGCGACAGCTTATGACATGTGGGAAGAGAAAGAGTTCCAGATCACCGCCGTTTCGCCCCCGAGCCCCTGAACCGGTACTGTCTCTACAATCGAACCCACAGACGGTCTCACACAGGTCGCATTGTTCAACCACCGCGGTTCGAAAGCGATTCGCATGCGCGAACCTCTAGGACCCCGCACGCTTCTGGGAAGGCACGTGCGCCTCGAGCCCTCGATTACGCCCACGTTCAGGGGCTGCTGGAGGCGGGGAGAGGGGTCCACTGGTCCATGATGCAGTCGACTCTCACAACGCTGGGTTCGGCCGAGGAGTTCATCTCCGAGAGGCTTCCGTTGCAGGAGAGGAGAGGAATACGAGTTCACGGTGCTTTCGGACCGCGACAGCCATGTCGTTGGAAGCACGAGATATCTCGACGTAAACGAGAGGCACAGAGGGGTGGTGATAGGGTGGACCTATTACTCTCCGGGCTCTTGGGGGACCGTGGTCAACCAGAGTGCAAGCTTATACTGTTGGCGCACGCGTTCGACGGCTGGGGCGCTGTTACGGTCCAGCTCAAGACGGACGACCGCAACTGCACTCGCAGCGCGCTATACTGAAGCTCGGCGCGAAGTTCGGGGGACCCTCGGGAACCACATCACACGCCAAGGCGGGACCCTCCGCAATTCCACGCTGTGCTCGAAAACTTCTGAAGAATGGCCCACGGTGAAAGAAGGCCTCTTGAAAAGGCTCACTGAACAGAGATTCGAACCTGGGCGCGCGAAGTCAACCTTAGGCTTCGCGCCGTTGGTCAGGCCCGGCATGGGCGAGAACGACCAGCGGCAAAGGCCGGCTTACCGAAGTCCACCGCGAGAGATGGATGTGGACGGGACGGAAGGGAAGGTACTCAGGTGAGTTATAAGACACAGGCAGCAGGTCGAGCGGTTAGTGACGATGAAGCCCGATCTGAAAGGAGAAGAGGCGCTCAAGAAACTTGACATGCACGCCCCCCCCAACTGGGAAGATGCCATCTCCAGGGGCGAGCTCGCCCGGTTGCTGGGGGCCGGAGACCAGACAGGGATACACGTGGTCATAGGAGACATAAGAGGGTCAACTCATCTGATGAGAGAGGCGATATCGTCAAGGGAGTACGCCATAATCACCACGTCGTTCACGGAGCGGATGAGGAAGAT
>JAJYNM010000079.1 GCA_021786335.1 archaeon | reverse complement strand
CTCGTTGTAGGCCTTCCAGTCCCGCTTCTTCGACGGCACGCCGAGGATGCATGGACCGCGCTGTTACAATATCATGCAGGGCAGAAGGGGCTGACCGACAGCTTAGTTGTTCAACAACCCTCCGCCCCCGCGATGGTTAAATAGGAGCGGCTTGTTCAGGTCACCTAACCTGAAATGATCGGAAATATAACCGACTGGGCCATACTGGCAGTCGTAGTCGTCGTTCTCTTTGGCGGCGCAAAGAAGATTCCGGAGTTGGCTCGCTCCATGGGCAAGGCGATGGGCGAATTCAGGAAGGGCCAGGTTGAGATAGAGAAGGAAGTCGCAGAGATACGGTCGTCGATCGACGTAACAGCCCCAGCAAAGGGCATGTCTCAACAGTCTATGAAGGACGCGACTCCTCAGGCGCACAAGGCTGTGAACGAGGACAACGAGTATGACCGCAGGCGCATAGCACAGCTCGAGGAAGAGCTGAAAGAGCTCAAAGAGAAGGCCGGTGCGTAGGGCCGTAGGCAGCCTTTAGAGAGCGGAATTAAGGGCCGTCTCCTGGTGTTCCCCTAAGCGGATGAGGTTGTCTATCGGGAAAGCCGGATCTGGTCAGAAGGAACTGCCAATCCTTGAGCATGTAGCCGAGCTCATCCATAGGTTTCTCGTCTCGTTGGCGGCCTTCTTCGCGTTCTTCATACTCTTCTTCATTTTCGAGCCGGTGTGGGTCAAGGTTGGATCGTTCAGGATATTCTATCCGTATCCAGACCTGTTCCATAGTTTCACTACGGAGTTCTTCAACTACGCCAGGCAGCAGTTGCTTCCGCCGCACATGCTTCTGATCAATCTGAGCGCCTTCGACACATTCGTCGCGATCCTCTACACGTCGATGGCGCTTGCGGCGATTTTCTCCTCGCCCGTCTGGTTCTACGAGGCCGCTTCTTTCCTTGGGCCTGCGCTCAAGCAGAGGGAAAAGAGGATGCTACGCATGATCCTGATCCCTGCATCTCTGCTCTTCCTGGCAGGCGGCCTGTTCGCCTACAAGATCGTGCTACCAGTGATCTTCAAGTTCCTGTACATCTTCACGCTGTCCACCGGGGTTGAACCCACCTTGGGGGTCGGCACCTTCGTGTCCACGGTGATCGCATACATCATCGCCCTAGGCCTGTCATTCGAGATCCCGGTAATCATGGTCGCGATAAGCTATGTGGGTTTGACGTCCTACGACACCTGGCTGAGGAACTGGAGGTATGCCATAGTTGGCTCATTCGTCGTCGCCATGTTCATCTCTCCTGGAGCGACGGGGGGCATCATAGAGACCACGATAGGGTTGACGCTTAGTGGTCTCTACTTCGGTGGGGCTTTGGTCTCCAGGTCCTTGGTGCTGCGGAAGCAGAAGCCGCAGGGCCCGGAAAGCCAGGACTGATGCGAGGCCGTACAGGCTCCATGGGGCCTGGCGAGGACGCACAACATAGGATTTGACGGACCGCGCCCTCTAGGCTGACTTGGGCCGAGGAAGGCCCGCATGGTACCCTGTGGGACGCATTCAGACAGAATGGGAGATGCGGTGACGAAGGCGGACCCCGACTAACTTATACGGCTCCACCCCTGCTAAGCCTGCTGTGACCGAGGAGGAGGACGTCGACGCCGCCAGGAGGAAGATGTTCGTCAAGTTCCTGCCTCACTTGGCTGTATCGGCCATCGGATTCGGCCTCTTTTCTTCCCCCAGCAAGCTCCTCACTTCAGCCATGGACAGGTACAACAAGCAGACAGAGGAGACGACAAAGAAGGTGAACGACTTTTACCCGCTTCTCCCCTGGCTCGAGAGGCTCCAGCTGAACGTCGAGGGCCCGCGCACGGTCTCGCTAGTGATGCGGAAGGAGGACGTTGACAGCAGCCTCGAACAATATCTCACCAGAAGGTTCCTGAGCGAAGGAGCTGGGGGCGCGAAGCTTGGGGTCCCCCCCGGGAAGAGCGAGAAGGCCGAGTTCGACCACGTCCTGCGCTTGCCAGGGAAGAACGTCTACACGAAGGCCGCAGGGACCATTACTAGCTCTGATAGAGAGCGATACAGGGAGATTGCGAAGCAGCTGAATCCGTCAGAAGTGTGGCTTCTTGTCGACGGCGGCGAGAAGATAGACGAGCCTATGGAGCCGGTCTTCGTCAACGAAAACACGGTGCTCCGCGGGAGGCTCAAGACTGTCACGACCACAGAGATGCTGTCAGAGCTCTTCGGCAAGGAGTTCGACGTCATGGTAGAGCCGCAGGATGACGGCACCAACAGGGTCGTCCTCCACCTGCGGAGCTAGAGATAGGCGGTCGCAGGGCCGGCGCCGCTATCGTATAGGGCGGGGCCACAACAGGGCTGGCTGCGGGGGCCAAGGTTCCACGAAGGTTAAAGACGACCCTGAGAGGCTGCATGTTGAACGTCCCTTTGGTCGCCCCGGTCTCCGAATACGTCCGCGTCGGTCAGGCGCTCGAGGATGTTCTCGCGTTGATGACCGAAACGAGGCGAACCGATACGGTGAGGGCCCGGGACGCCTATGGCAGGGTCAGCGCGGAGGATGTCATCTCCCCGGTCGATGTCCCTCCTTCCACCATCTCTCGTATGGACGGCTTTGCCGTCAGGAGCTCTGACACCGTCCGAGCCTCGGAGGGGAGCCCGGCAGTGCTGAAGATAGTCGGCGACATCGGGCTTGGGGAGCAGTCCAAGGTCAAGATCCGTCCGGGCGAAGCGGCGAGGGTGGCGACCGGCTCCTTTACTCC
>JAJYNM010000087.1 GCA_021786335.1 archaeon | reverse complement strand
AACTTGACAGCGCCGAAATAAACAGTAGAAACTATTTAAGCCACGTAAACCTGTTTGGAGAAGCGTTGAGGGGTCCATTTCTAGGTCTGGGTGTCTTCGGCATCATCCTACTACTCCTCGGGACGGTGTTCGCGCTTCAGGGGGATGGAATGATCGGGGGCTCATCAATGACCGGTGTGCCATTCTGGATTTATGCAGGTTCAATCATAGCTCTGGTCGGTGTACTGATGGCTGCCCTCGGATTCGTGTTGGCGTCGAGGGGGAAGGTAGGCGGGGCCACTACCCCGGCGCAGACGAAGTGAAGAGGCTCGGCCTATCCAGCGTCGTTCCCTGCCCTCGCGATGGCCCTGAGTGTCCACCCACCGAGGTCCCCACTCGAAGCATTCGGTCGTAGTTGGAGCAATCCGCCGGGGCTCGGAGCCTAGCGTCCACCTTGTCATTAGGTAACCCCGGCGGGGACCTCCAGGTACGAAGCGTTGAGGCAGGCTTACACCAAGCTTCTAGTGTGGGGGCCTAATGCCCGTTGAGCCTGAGGCACGCTTCCTCCCTGCTACTGATAGGGACGTTGGCCGGTCTGGGAGGGCTCTGCTTCAACTTCCTCCTCAGGCTGGGTGGGGTCGCCCCTTTCCCTCCTGAGTCAGCCCTGGCCGCATTCCTCAGGGTGGTTCCTGCGTCGATTGAGGAGCCGATGGTTCAACGTTTCGGAGATCTAGCTGGTCAGATTGGACTGGTGATTGCTACCCTGATCGCGGCCGTTGTTTACGGCCTGGTTGTCGTTCTCTTCGACCTCCTCCTCGCGAAGAGGGTTTTCGGAGCACTGAAGAGGTTCGAGGGATTGTTGGTGCTCAGCCTCATCCCTTGGATGGTCTTCGGCCTTCTCCTTTTCCCCGCGGCCGGAGACGCCATCTTCGGGGTTGCCTCCCCTTACGCCCCTTCGAAGGCAATCTGGGTCTTCCCCCTTGGGCTGCTACTGGTCCAGGCGGTGTTCGCACTCCTGCTCTCGTCGGTGTATCGGCCGCAGGTGACTAGGCAAGGGCTGCTTGGAGGGTCCGGCATCGAAGATAGAGGGAGGAGGGAGTTCATTGAAAAGGGGACCATAATGGTGTTCGCGGTCATCGCTGGGATCGCTGGGCTCATGGGCCTGAACCAGCTCTTCGCTTCCAGTGCGCAACCAACGGGGACGAGCCAGCCTGTTAACCTCCAAGAGGCGCCCTCTATCTTCAGAGACCCGAGACTCGCTTCCCTAGTAGACTCTGAGGTGACGACTGACAGTGGCTTCTATAGGGTAGCCATAGATGTCATAGACCCCGCCGTGGACGTCTCTGCTTGGGCTCTGACAGTGGACGGACTCGTGGGTACCCCGAAGTCCTACACGCTGCAGGAACTCAGTTCCCTTCCTCAGACGAGCCAGTATACCACGCTCGAATGTGTGAGCAACGTGTTGAACGGGAATCTCATAGGTAACGCGAAATGGACGGGGGTGAAGCTCTCTGATCTGCTGGCTGACGTAGGGGGCGCGAGCCCAGGAGCGGTGTATGTCGTCTTCTACTCAGTAGATGGATATAGCGTCGGAATCCCCTTGGCAAAGGCTCTGATGCCAGACAGTATGGTCGCCTACGGTATGAACGGCCAAGACCTTCCAGTTAGGCACGGCTACCCTCTCAGAGGATTGATTCCAGGGGTGTATGGCATGATGAGCGCGAAGTGGATTAACAAAATCTCGGTAGTTGGGGTTGTCTATGATGGATACTGGCAGACCAGAGGGTGGACAAACACAGCCAGGGTGCACACCCAGGCGTTCATAGTCCCACTTGCCCCAGACCAGGCGAGCCTTTCAAAGTATGGAGGCACGATACTCCTGTCTGGATATGCGTTCGCGGGCGACAGGGGGATTTCCACCGTAGAAGTGAGCTTTGACAATGGCAAGACGTGGGAAGAAGCCCAGGTCAAACCACCGATTTCCAACCTCACTTGGGCACTCTGGGCGTACGAGTGGAAGCCGCAGTCAGCAGGAGAGTATTCAATCTTGGCAAGGGCCGTCGATGCGGCTGGGAAGGTGCAGACTTCCAATAGAGAGGGAACATTCCCCAATGGTGCCACCGGGTACGTCAATGCGGTGGTACAGATATACGACTGAACACCTGCTCTGGTGCCCGAGGCTATGGCGTCGCAGTCGGGGCACACCTAAGCGATCCCACTCTCAACATCCACGCCATGCCCACAGGTTGGGAAAAGATGGGGAAGACGCAGGCGCCTATTTCGAAAGCCATAGAGTTTTGCATGCACCCTGAGAACCTACCTAAAGTGCACCCTAACCTCGTGAAAGAGGTGGAAGTCCTTGGCTACGGGGGTGGAGTTAGGATCGAACAACATGCTGCCATGATGGGCAAGAAGATCAGCTCAATCAACACGTTGACCTTTGACGAAGCCACCCAGACCCTCTATGTTGATACTCTGGAGGGAGACGGCAAGGGAAGCAAGGTGACCATGGCCCTCAAGCAGGTCGCTGACGGAACTGAAGTGAAATATTCCGCGAGCTTGGAGCTGGGAAGGCTAGGCCTCTTCGCGAAGGGACCCGCCAAGGGACAGTTCGAGAGGATATGGTCGACGAAGACAAGGCCGCTATGGACGCGCTCTAGCCTATCTTTTGAATAACCCAATTGCAGTCAGCGCAGCCTCGAACCTTCAGGAATGTAGTTAATCCTATAGAATAGAGCGCATCTAGACTTCAAAGTAGGTTATGCCCACTCGAGGGCGTTTCCTACCTTCACCTTCGCCGCGCTACCCACATGGGCATCCGCTTAGCCGTACAGTTGCCGCAGTAAGTCTTCATAGCCCTGCTCCCTTCGTCGAAGATTGTAGTGGAGTGCGACATACACACTAAGGCTTCGCATTCTGCGCACGACGCCACTGCGTGACCCTTGCAGACCGAACATCTTGCCATTCGTTCACCCCCAATTTTTCTGCGTCCAACCTGCTCGACCCGAGCTTCAAAACAGAACTCCTCTTCGAAGCCTAGGGTAGGCACAGGCCAGGCGCAAGGTGTTCCGACTCTAGACTGGTTAATAAATAGGATGCTCAGATCGGGAGCTTGACGTCTCCAAGATAGACGGAAATCCCTTCTGCATCCAATCTCTGGGAAACCTCGTCCGCTTTCTCTGCGCGCAGCCAGGCGCTCATCGCTTTAGAATTTCCTTCGGCGTCGCAAATCACCAGGGCGGCTGTAGAGTTCCTCCCAGGGACCACCTTGTACAGCATCTCATCTCCCACAGGGGTCCACTCTGGGACACCGAGCTTAAGGATAAGCATCGGATATGACGGGCCGGCTGCATTTTGAAGCACCGCGAGCGCCCGATTGACCCTGCTTCTTCCTTCTTGGATCGCGGTGAAGTAATCCACCCCCTAGGCCCCCAGGTACAGCAATGCGAAGACGCCCAAGAGGGACATGACCACTCCGATTATCTGATTCGGCTCGAGCCGCTCTTTCAGCAGGACGAGCCCATAGCCCGCGGCCACAGCTCCTCCCATGCCAGATATCGCCGTTACGACTGGGAGAGATCCTCCAGGGACAGAGATACCATAGGTCAAGGAGAGGAAGCCCACGGCCTCCAAGATACCCATGGTGATAATCCCACTCGAGAAGACCCCCTTGGTAGGCCTAGCGCTCTGCTTGAGGGCCGGAGCCAGCGCTAACCCCATCGCAATTCCCACTATCCGGAGAATCATGACCGGGATTACCAGGCTCACCAACGGCGCGGCGTATCCGACCCCTACATAGACGAACCCGAAGAAGAGCGAAGCGGCGGCGGCAGGAATGAACCCAGCGGTAAGACCTGCGGAGCCCTTGCCAATGGTGGACCGCTTTATCTCGGAGAATCTTGTTGACGTAAGGACCACGCCGATGATAATCCCTGCGATTGCGAGGATCTCGGCGGACTGCAGAACAGTGCCTAAAATGAAGATGGAGAGGAGCGTAGTGATAGCAGGATATGTGTATGCAACCGGCGCGACGACTGAGACGACCCCTCTGTGGAAGGCCTGGTAGAGGAAATTGAAGGCGACAAAATTCAAGACCCCTGCGACGAGGAGGACGACCAATGGTATGAGAGGAGCGCTAAGCTCAGGGCTGACAACCGGAGTGAGGGCGACGAGAACTAGGAAGGTCACTATCATTGAATATGTGAGAGTCTTGTAGTAGCCCATCCTCTCCGACTGGCTCCTGGACAGATAGTCCCCAGTCCCCCAGCACAGCGCTGTTGTCAAGCCGGCGATGACCGAAAGATTCGGCAAGAGGTTGAGCCTGTCCTCGCTGGTCCGGCTTTAAGAAGCACACGTACGACGGTGCCCTTCGGTTGAAAATAGACGCAGAGGTGGCGTTGGGCGAGCCGAGTGAAGCAGGCGGGCTCGCGAGGAAGGCGGAGGAGTACGGGTTCGACGCCTTCTGGGCGAACGAGACAAAGCACGACCCCTTCGTGCAGCTAGCTCTGGCTGCTGCTGCCACTAAGCGCGTGGGGTTAGGGACGTCGATAGCACTAGCGTTCACCAGAAGCCCCACGACGATGGCATACACCTCCTGGGACATTCAGAGCGTTTCCAGGGGCAGATTCATGCTGGGTTTGGGGAGCCAGGTCAAGGGCCATATCGAGCGGAGATTCGGGATGAAATGGGACCCGCCGGCTCCAAAAATGAGGGAATATGTGTCGGCACTGAGGTCTGTATGGAAGAGCTGGCAGGAGGGCTCAAAGTTGGACTTCAGGGGACGATTCTACACGCTTGACCTCATGACCCCCTTCTTCACGCCGAGTCCGATTGGGCACCCTTCAATTCCAATCCTGGTTGCCGGAGTCAACGAGACGATGTGCATGTTGGCAGGGGGCGTTGCAGATGGCCTCCATATCCACCCTCTCCACACGCTCAGATACCTCCGTGAAGTCATAGAGCCTGCGCTGTCAAAGGGCGCGGCGAGGTCCGGGAGGAGCAGGTCAGAGGTGCAAGTGGCCGCGTCGGTGTTCGCTGCCGTGGGAGACAATGAACATGAGATCTCTGCGGTCAGAGAAGCATACAGGGAACAGATAGCGTTCTACGCCTCGACCCGTACGTATAGGAGGGTGATGGAGCTCCATCATTGGGAGGACGTGGCTGAACGGCTGCATGCACTGTCTACAAGGGGGGAGTGGCGCACGATGGCATCTGAGGTGGATGACGCGATGCTAGAAGAGTTCGTAGTAGGAGGGACTTGGAAAGAGGTTGGCGGGGAGATTGAGAACAAGTACCGAGGACTCTTGGACAGAGTGCGAGTGTACCTACCATTCGACGGGAGCCCCGCGTGGCAGAATCTGGTGGAGGGGTTCAGAGCCTGACGCTCACTTCGACAGCGTCCCCCTCGTCCGTCCCCCAGTTCGACGGAGCGTCTCTGTAGGAGCTCGCGTACCTCCCCGAGTTGCGCACATAGTCGAGATATGGTTTGACCGCGGGGTAGAAGGACTTCACGTTGTCCGCCACTACCACGCTCCCGGCATGAAGGAGCTTCTCGACTGACCTCAGGTAGTCCAGGTAATCGTCTTTCGCCGCATCTAGAAAGACCATATCGAAACGGGTTGTGAACGTAGGAAGCACAGACAGTGCGTCCCCTACGATTACTTCAATCAGGTCCGAAAGCCCGGCCTTCTCGAAGTTCACCCTGGCTGCCAGTGCCATGTCCCCGCTGACCTCGACGCATGTGAGTCGCTGGCCTGCCTTCAGGTGCCGCGCCATCCTTATGGCGCTGTAGCCTACGTTGGTCCCCACTTCGAGTATCGACGATGGCTTGTGTCTCCCCACAACCTCATCCAATATGATCCCCCTCTTGGGTCCGATGATTGGCCATCCTTTGCTGGGGGCGGCAGCCTCTATTGATGCGAGTACGTCTTCTGGCTTCGTGGGATGACACCTGCGGTGGTAGGTTGTAAACCTGCCTGAGCTCGTCCCGGGACAAGCTTTTTTTAGCGGAAGGGGCGCTTTTCAGTGGTTCTATGTCGTCAGAAGAGGTGGACGTGAGGGAGGTTCAGAGACAGGTCTCGAAGATAGTGGATCCCGAGATAGGAATGCCAATCGTGGAGATGAACCTTATCGACAAGCTAGACGTCAAAGACGGGAACGTAGACGTCGAGTATCATGCAACCACGCAGTTCTGCCCTCCTGTTTTCGCACTGAAGATATCTCAAGACCTGAAGGACAACCTTGCTCAGGTTAAGGGCGTGAAGTCTGTGAAAGTGATTGTGACCGGACATTACTTCGCGGACGCCATAAATCGACAGGTGAACAAACAATCAGGCCCTCAGGGTGCTCCTGCCGAGCAGGCGACCAAATAATAGTCACAGAAGCGTGAAAGCCGCCGAAAGGGCACCCAGCTTGGCCGCGATTTCATCGGTCGCGCCGCAAAGAATCACCACGTCCCCATCCTTTGGCGACAGTTCAGACCTGAGGGCGCGCCAGATAGATCCGGGGAAGTCTTTCTCGCAATCAGGCGAGCTTCCTGGGATGGCAAACTTCCCTTCCTTGATCAAATAGGTGGCGGCTCCGGTGGCTCCTACTTTGACCGCAGAGTCACGCTGGACAAGACCGTTGGCGGCCATATCGGTTATAGGCCGCACCAGGATAGCAACCTGGGACTTCCCGAGCTCGACCTGAGAGTCTTTGATTGCTGCCATCTTCGGGATGCTTCTCAGGATAGAAGCATGCAGTCGTCTGCCAGAAGGCGTGAGATGACACCCTAAGGTGTCTGTCTCCACATAGCCCGCGTGGGTGAACTTTCTGAGGACTGTCCGCATCGACCCCTCACCTAGGTTCAAACTTCTCGCAAGTGCCTGCCTTCCAATCTCCCCGGAAGCACCGATGGTCAGGAAAGCCAGCAGGGCGTGCTCCCTACTGAAACCAGGCGAAGGCCCCTGGCCTCTTCTCTCTACGAGCTCGAGCAGCGTCGAGACGGCAGCCATCGTACGGTACTCTGCCTTTAGCTCTCTATAATCTGTTCTTCGCTATCTGGTTTTCGAGGACCAACGCGATTAACCCTGACTCGTTGGATGATACGTCCAACTGTGGAGCATGGGACACCGCTGCGGGTGCCACTTTCGCGGTTCTTGAAATCGGCTCCAATTTCGCCCTCTATTCTCTCCAACGTCGAGCTCAAAGGCATGCCTGTCTTTGTTGCTGTCGTGCTCGTGGTATCCAGCGTGGAGAACACCATGTGACATGAAAAAGGGGCGTGTCGAATATACAGGATGAGTTCTGATTTATCCTCGTTACCAACCAGACAGGTTCTTGGAGGGCGGCCTAGTCCCGGCCGACCACATTCGTGTGGTCAACGGAATGACTTTCGTCTTGATCTATCGCGGCGGCGATACAGCCTATGAACTTCCCTCCCGCTGCTGTAGTCACCTTAGGAGAATGTCTGCGAAGTAGAACCCGTCCCTGAGTACGATTTCGCCCTTCCGAATCGGAACCTCCTTCTCGAACATCGGCCCATCGTACACGAAGGTATGGAACTCTCCGTTCTCTCCACATGGGTCCACCGAAGGCGGGAGGTCAGAGATGAACGATTCATCGAACTCTCTGCCGCAATAGCTCTTGTTAAGCGCCTTTGGATCTACTGTGCACACTACCGCCTTGAACCCGTCCTTGACGAACTGGGTGGCCAGCCTCGTCGTGTCCTTCATCCACAGAGGGAACACCCCTTCCATTGCCACCTTTGAAAGCTCGTCCTCCCGAAATCGGCGTATATCTTCAAGGAATATGTCGCCGAAGACGACGCAGCGCACACCGCGACCATGGTGCTTGAGCATGGCCTCGCGCATCGCCGAGGAATATTCGTCATTCGAGGCCCCCTTCCCGATCCAGACTTCGTCGAGCGGGAGCCGCAAATTCCTCGCTTGGATATGCAATAGAGTCCTCCTCACTCCGTGCATGCTGACTCTGTTGAAGTCTCCCGTCAGAGTGGTCAGGAGAGATACGACCTCGAGGTCCGGAGACTCCGACGCCTCCTGCAAAGCCAGCGAGCTGTCCTTTCCTCCGCTCCATGAGAGAATTGCGTTGGTCCTCGGCAAACCTATCTCCCTGGTGCGCTTAGTGATTAAACCGCTCGGTTCCCCGCGTGAATCACGTACTCTACAAGTCATCAGCCAGAGACATGATTCGCTGAGGCAGAAGCCAATCTGCACCTAGCCGCGCATGAGCCTGGTGACGCTCAGCCGATGGAAAACAGAGAGGGGGGTCCCCTGAACCTGGTTCCCTTCGGACCGTCGAGTTTTATGTGCCTTCTCCTGTTCATGCACCTCCTTCCGACCCAATTGCCAGTTGAACGGAGGAATCAATGATTGCTGACCAACGGCTCAACTGGTAACGACAGGCTCGATTGCTTAAGTGGGATGGAGCACCGGGGTTTCCAATGGGGCTCTCGCAAGAACAGATGCAGGCATATGTGGTCGCCTTGATCTTTGACTCCAAACCCGAGGAGGCCATCAAGGTCCTTTCGAAGTGGTACAAAGTTTCAGAACCCAAGCTAGGGATAGGGGTGGTCGAAGGGAAGACCAAGGGCGTCGCCGCAGTCTACTCGCAGAGGCGAAAGGAGATACTCGCTGCGCGCCGTGAGTTCCTCTACAACCCCTTCGTGATGGTTCATGAGTTCTATCACCACTTGAGATCAGTGAGCGGGAAGCATCGTGGAACGGAAAAACAGGCAGACAAATTCGCGCTCGAGTTCATATCCGCATATCAACGGACCGCTCTGGAGTAGACCTAGAGCCCGACCGCAGCCCAGATCGCCTCGTCGTCTGCCAGCTCGGTGTAGCCGCACAGGCTGCACCGCACGCCTCTGATAGTGACCTTTTCCTCACCCTCTATTCTGCGTTCATAATCTGTCAGCTCCCCGGCACGGCATCTCTCGCATGGCAATCGTCTAAGAGTCTACCATGAGCACGTATTAAGGGCGGCTTGGAAGAGGGGAACATGGTGGGGACCAACGGGCAAGTGGCGGGCCCATACCGACGGATAGGACTCGGTTCTCCCCTCAAGGAAGCTAGAAACTGTATATTCTGCCAGATTGTGTCGAAGACGGCCCCTTCGAACATAGTGTACGAAGACGAGAAGTACGTCGCATTCTTGGACATCTTCCCCTTCTCGAGGGGCCACACTTTGGTCTGTCCGAAAGAGCACGGAGAGACCATCTGGGACATGAAAGAAACGGATGTCGCGGGCCTCTTTCGAGTCGCGTCCAAAGTGTCCAGGGCAGTAGTCTCAGCGGCAGGGGCTGACGGGTTCAGATTCGTCCAGAACAACGGCGAGGCTGCCAATCAGGTGGTCGCCCATGTTCATGTGCATGTCATTCCTGTGAAGATGGAAGACAAAGGCAGATTCGGAGACAGAAAGAGGCTCTCCAAACCAGAGATGGATGAAACAGCCAGGATTATCAGGGCGAAGATGGGTCAGGCCTAAGGCACGAAGATAGATATGGTGGTTATGGCCGTGTCTGTGCTCGGGCCTGTGACCAGATAGATGGTGTAGACCCCCGGCCCCTTCTCCTTGACGAACTGGTTCAAGGAGAATGCGATGTAAATGGCAGTTGGATTGAATGCCCATCTGCTTGCGCATTGAGTGATTCCGGTTGCGAATTGGCCACAGCCCCCAAACAACCCAGTCGGAGGGAGAACGCCGCCCAACAGAGCACCAGGTCCGTATTCGGTGGGTCCACTCTCGAGCTGGGTCCGGGTTTCAGGGGCGGGCGTGGTGTCGAACGCCACGTAGATTGCGGTCGGGACCGGCGTTCCTAAAATAGGAGTACCAAGCATTGTGACTTGGTATGGACTCGCAGAGGGAGCACTTGTAACCTTGAGGCTCAGGTTGAGGTATTCGTTCTGAAACTCTTCGTCGAAGAAGACGTAGGTGCTGTTGTAGGCCACTCCGACGGACACGAAGTTGTGGAGGGGGTCGAGTATATTGTATCTGTGCCCGTTGTTGCAGCAGACGACGTCGTTGTAGACCATCAGGTGCTCTAGATTTCTGATTGCGTTTTCTATTGCTGCCGTCCGTCCAAGAAGCCCCACCGAGTACTCCGAGTATGCTATGTTCTCAAAGTCTGCTCCTCGCCCACCGAGAAGGGTGTATCGCATGTATGGCTTGTATCCCTGGGTGTCGAAGTGGCTGAAGTAGGAGTAGTAGAGCATGGAGTCGGCGTGCTGTTGGGCGGCGCGGTTGAAGGCAAGCGCGACCGGCCCTGTGCCGTTAGCCGCCCTGTCGGCGTTGATCTGCACGAGGGCGTATCCCGCAAGGGTGCAATAGTCAGGAGGATATGCGACGACAGCGGATCCGTTTACTATGTCGGGATTGGTCAGAGGTTGGATTGTGACCGCGCTTGAACAGCTCCCTATGCTCGTTCCGACTGAAATGCTCGAAACCGATTTTCCGCCCGAGACAAGAGCAACGAGGGTCGAGTAGTCATGTCGGAGCGTGGCAGACAGCGAAGGATCGACCACCGCGAGCGCAGCTACCAGGACCAGAACTACTACAACTAGGCCCTTTGCTCTTCCTCCTCGGCTGTCCGGCGCCGGTGGAGTTGGTCCGCCCGTCGAGATGGAACGAGCGTGCCTAGCCACGAATTTCAAGCCATGACCCGATTCAGCTTTCCCGATATTAAACGAACCGAACTGATTGACCAGTCAAGGCCGTTGCAATAAATGAAAGCGTCGTTGCCTGGGGGGAATCCACTGGCCTAGGCAGTGAGTCCTTCGCCTTCGTCCTGGCTGAATACCCCGACTGGTATCTCCGGGAAGCTGTCCTTCATCCTTTGCTCCGCGACGGCCGCGGCCTCTTCGAGGACTCTCTGTGCGTCCTCGTTCGCGGCGTCGAAGTTCAAGGAGATTCCTCCTGAAGTGCTGGCGTCCACGAGGACGCTGCTGAGTAGACCTGAGATTTCGCTTATCTCCCTGTCGGCGTCTGGAAGCGCGTTGCTCAGGCCCTCCTTCATATTCTTGATGACCGAGACCGCGGGGGCCAATGTGTTGGCTATCTCGCCGAGGTCTGTAATGGTTCCGAGTCTGAGGGAAATCTGCTCCATGGCCAACTGCGCCTGAGTCACCATCTTCCCCATCTTGCGTATTTCAGAGAGCTCGTTGGCGTAAACCGCCGCATGCTGCATATCATGCTTCGCGAGAGAGGATACCACATTCTTGAATATGGTTGAGTCGCGCTGCTTGATTCTGTTGACTGTCCCATCAAGCTGAGAGATGAGCAGCCTAATCTGCCTGTTGGCCTGCTCAATCTGAGATTTCAGCGGCGTCGGAGGTCTGACCGTGCCCCTGAGCCTGTCCACCAAACCAGGCCCCTGGTCTTTCCTCTGCCACTTGGATGAAAAACTCATTGCCTGCCCCGAAAGGACACTTAGGTCGAATATACCTCGGGCTCTAAACCGTGTGCCATTTTGAAGAAATATAGTTGACAGGTGCGGTCGGAAGGAAGAAGTGCCAATGCGACCTATGCTGAAATACGAAGACCACGGAGGTCAGGAAGATGAAATCGGAACGTGGGTTCACATTCCTTTCAGCTGAGGAGATGGCTGAAGCCGACAGAATGACAATTGAATCCTATGGAATCGACGTGCTCTCCTTGATGGAAAACGCAGGGCTTAGAACAGCTGAAGTAGCCAGGGGGATGCTGGGCGGCGAGGTATCAGGAAAGGCGGTGTGTTGCCTGATCGGCAGGGGAAATAACGGGGGGGACGGTCTTGTCGCTGCGAGGCATCTGCACAACTGGGGAGCCTGTGTGCGCGTGTTGTTGGGTGGAACGAGAGGAGGAATGCGCGACGTTCCTGCCAGGCAGCTCGTGGCCGTCGAGAAGATCGGAATCGAAACGTCAGGGCCTGACGGAGATATCGGTGAGGCCGACCTCTTGGTTGATGCCCTTTTGGGCTACGCTTCCAAAGGGAATCCCCGGGAGCATTTGGCGACCCTCATAACCAAGGCGACAAAGTCTACGGCTAAGACGCTCGCTGTGGACATACCCTCAGGGTTGGATGCCACATCAGGAGAGCCTGGTCACCCATGCATTGACGCCGACTTGACACTGACCTTCGGACTTCCGAAGACAGGATTCCTTAACCCCAAAGCTAAGACTCTTCTCGGAGACCTCTACCTGGCTGACATCTCGTTCCCACCGGAGGTCTACCGGTACTTCTCGCAGGAGAACAGGCTGTTCAGCGGGGGGCCAGTGGTTAGGATTTGGTGAAAGTGTCAATGCTTTTGACTCGGTCCTATGTCGGGGACGAGTCATGAAGGCCCAGCGGGACGAGATGAAGTGCCCGAAGTGCGGGCGATTCGACCTGAAGGAGACTGGCCAAGGTGTTTCTTGCCGGGTGTGCGGCTATACCCTCTCTCCCGGAGAGAACGACAGGTTCAGACTGTACAAGATTCTCATGGAAGAGGAGAAACGGACCAAGCGCCACTGACGCCTTCTGGGGCCGGTTGCTCAGAGTCGCAACAGTTGTTTAACCCCCCTCCGAAGCGTCAGCAATTGGCAGTAAGAGCTAGCCCGATATCGAAGACAGCCGCGATTCTGATAACCATCATTGGGTTGTTCGTCTTGCTCACGGGAGTCATAGCTGGAGTTGTGACAAACGAAGTAGAAGGGGCAGCCTTCATCATCCTCGGGCTCGTGCTCTATGGCTTTCTCCGAAGGTTCACCAGGAAACTGGGAAGAGAGCTCCGAAGCAACCCAACTAGTTCGCAGGCTGCTGGACGGGAGTGAATCTGTGCCTGAGGTTCCGTTCCCACAGCCTGGCGCCGAGGAATCCTCCTACGGTCCCGCTCACGACCCCTATAATCAGGATCGGCAGATACAATTCCAGGAAAGGCGCTGAGGTACCAAAGCCGAATGCCAGGAAAGCGTAGGTCGCAGCCGCGCCTACTATGACGGTGCTCAGGGTCAACGAAGCCACGAGCCTCTTCGGATGGACTTTGCCTCCGGAGGTCACCTTGAAGACGCTGCAGAACAAGTCCACTAGGACCCCATATAAGAACGCCACCACGAATACGAACGGGCCGAACGAGAGCTGCAGCGGTGTCTCTACCAGCCCGTTGACGAAGCCTGTGTAGGTCGCACCTCCGGGACCGAGTAGAATGAAGCTGAGCGAGAGGAGTACGGCTTCGAATATGATCAGTGAGTCGCCGATTTCAAACGGTAGTGCGCCATAGACTACGCCTATCACTACGCCGAAGAGCGTGGCCGTAATCAGTTTCTTGGAGTCCACCAAGCTGGTTGGCCCAAGGATTCCGATGAAGAGTATTTAACAGGTGTTATAACTCGTCAAGGTCTCCGGGAAACAGATATCACAACGGTGTTCAAAGAAGCGCGATGATGAAGGTCTTCAGTGAAGTCCTCGGGACCGCAGTGCAAGTCCCAGATTCGCCTGAAAGAATCGTGAGTTTTAGCCCTGCGGCCACTGAGACACTCTTCCAACTCGGGCTTGGTGACAAGGTCGTCGGAGTCACCGCGTTCTGCGCTCGGCCGGCGGAGGCGAAGTCGAAACGGAAGCTTGGGAGTTACAACACGGTAAGAGAAGAAGTCCTCGATGAGCTCAGCCCGGACCTGATCCTTGCCGTCACGGGATACCAGCGCGAATTCGCAGTTAGGTTGTCGAAAAAGTATCCAGTGTTCCCGCTCGAGCTTCCTCTGTCGGTGGCGGGCATTGTAGACTTCGTGGTCAAGATAGGTCTGGTGGCGGGTGCCGCAAGGATGGGCCGGGATCTGGAGACGGCTCTCCTCAGGTCACTTGGGGGGCTTCCTAGGGTTTCGAAGCTCAATTCCTATGTTGAAATCAATTTGGGGGGGCCCGTGAGCTTCGGCGCCTACAGCTACATCACAGATGCGTTCAGGCTCCTCGGGAGCTCGCATGTGTACGAGAAGGAATCTTGTGAGTGGCTGGTCCCAGATTTGAATCTAGTGTCCTCCAGGAACCCTGATGTAATATTCTATGAACCCAAGATGTACTCCAAATTCGGAGACGCGGACCTCCCGGCCCTGCTACGCACTAGGGGCTGGGCAGGGCTGAAGGCTGTCACTCTTGGGAATGTGTTCGTGACGCCCGGCCCGCTGGACTTCCTCGCGCATCATGGGCCGTCGTTCATCACCCAGGCACTCCCATGGCTTGCAGAGAAGCTTGAGCTAGCAGCTCGGCGCGCGGCCACATAATCATGGAACCATGCCGAGACATGCCGCTCGCTGGCAAGTATGTTTGGGGGGCGTCTTTGTCAGGGGGGCGTGGCCGACATCGCAAACCAGGCTGAATTCCGCTAGCGGCGAGAAACACGACAGGTTATGGCCCTCCCTTGTCCACGATTCTTTCAGGTCAGACCCGAGTAGGAGATGCGCCCGGGTTTCCAGCCTAGGGACCATGAATGGGATGCGACAAGCCCTTCAAGGCTTTCTTGGACCGCATCAAGTCTCCGCTTCTTGGAGAGAAGACGATGTCGAAGAGCAGGTATCCCAAGGCTATTGCCCATGCGGGGGCCGAGTAAAGGACTGGCTCGGCCAGAGTGGCTGCGACGGCTATGAGCAACGCCGAGCCCATCGACGCCACAGCACCTGCTGCGTACATAGCAGCGATCCCTCTACGCGAAGCCCGTGCCATAGAGGGCTTCTCCGTAGAGAGTGTAAGAGTCGGCAGAAGCCCGACGAAACGCCTCGCCTTCATTGGGAAGGCGCGAGCAAGTGAGGTTCGCCTGAAGCGGATATCCCTGAACCTTATGCCAGCGAAGGTTCCCAACAAGTAATGAGCAGGACAGTGTATCAGGTACGTGGACAACAGTTGCATCACGACGAGGTACACGGCGAAGGAGGACCCAGCTGGCACGGCCCTAGCGGATGCGAGCATGACGGACAGTGCTACTGCCTCGGCGGCAACCCCAGGAAAGGGCTTCATGCTGCAGGTGGAGCTCTCTGCTGGTACTTTAGGGTAGAGCGTACTTGTCGCGCTGATGGATGTTCCCGGTGTACGTCCTGACTCGTAGTTCGCGTTCATACTGACTGGATTTGATGCTTGGCGGAGCCTGCCTGTTCAGCGAGCACAATGAGGATTCTGAGAGAGGCAAGACTCCTGATATATCTCACCTAAATTCCAAGCGTCGCGGTTGGTTTCGTCTATGCTGACTCTCCTGCTTCCTTACCGATGATCGGGGCATGGGAGCGTGATTTTTGCTCTGCTGGCGCCGGGTTCTCAGCGGCCACGGAGCCTCCTATGCGACGAGTGGGTTGTTTGAGTCGCCGGTCCTTTGACGCCGGCAGCGGTGGTCATGTCTTCCGACGAAAGAGTGGCAGCGTCAGGTGTCATCGCGTCCCTGCGGAGGCGCCCAAACTCCCTTCAGGTTACTTGGAGTACGGCCCGATTCATGCAGGGCGCCTCGCCGCTGCAGTCTACCTCATTTCCTCCTATGTTGGCAGGTATCCGTCCATAGGGCATGTTCAGGAGAGCAAGGCTCCCGGAGAAATAGGGACACACTTAGCCCACGGCCCAGTCGTCGAGTTTTGATAGTCCCGAGGAGGAATGTTGAATGCCTGCGACTCTGACTCCTATAAGGCGCACCAGCTTTTCCCAAGACTCGAACTCGTCCAGAAGCCTTTCTACGCTTGCAAACAAAGGCCGTTCGTTGTCAGCGCGATTGATGAGGGTTCGCTCTCTAGTGTGGGTCTCGAACCCGCGGAACCTGATCTTTATCCCAGCTACCCTGTAAGAGTAACCCGCAGATTTCACCCTCCGCATCAGCTCAGTGGCGGCATCGATTGCTTCCCTTCTGACCGTCATAAAGTCGCTTACGTCGTCCTTGAAAGTCCGCTCTACACTGAGTGACTTCGGGAGCGCCTGCTCTCTTACCTCGACCGCCTCTTCGCCGTGGATTACACCCCACAGCCAGACCCCGTTCTTTCCAAACCAAGAGAGGAGTTGCTTCCCCTCCAACTGCTGGAGCTGGGCAATAGTCACAATACCCTTCTCGTTTAGAAACTCGTGCGTCCTCGGGCCGATGCCTGGGACTACTCCCACATGGAGAGGGGCGAGGAACCCGCGCACTTCCCCGAACGGAACAACGGTCATGCCGTCAGGCTTGTTCCTATCAGAAGCGATTTTCGCCGAAGACTTGTTCGGTGCGACCCCGATAGAACAGGTGAGGCCGTGCTTTTCCCCAATGGTCCTCTTGATTTCCATGGCCAAGTCTGCTCCGGAGCGCTCGTCCCCTGCTCTGCCTGTGACGTCGAGGTAAGCCTCGTCTATGCTCCCTTGTTCGAACCTATCGGCAAAGCTTCTCAGCGTAGCCATTACCTCCTCCGAAACACGTTCATAGAGACCCCAGTTTGGTTGTATGTACTTCGCCTGAGGGCAGAGCCTGTAAGCCTGAGTGATAGGCATCCCAGAACGAAGACCGAACTTCCGGGCAGCGTAAGAACAAGCGACAACGACACCCCGCCCCATCCCTCCTTCCGGGTCCGCGCCCACGACTACAGGGAGCCCCTTCAGTTCCGGGTGCTCTCTGACCTCCGTGGAGACGTAGAACGCATCCAAGTCGACATGGAGGATGCACCGGCGCTGAGGATGCATATATCAAGCACTACCCGAACAAAGTCTGCTGTCCAGTCCCCTGCGCCTTCCAGTCGAGTTCCATCAAGCCGAGGAGCCTGCGGAACTCGTTGGCGGACTCAGGGCTGAAGCCTGCAAAGTGATTGTTGAAGAAGACGTATCCGTCCTCGAACTTCGACGATCTTTCCATCACCGCTGTAGCCCAACGCTCCATGTCCTCCGATCTATCCTTCTGGACCGCCGTGAACTCCGTGATCTCCCTGTCTCCGACCATCCTCACGTAGATGAAGTCGGCTGTGAGCTCGGGAGGGGTCTCGACGTACTGGTTCAGGGACCAGATCATCGCGATGTTGTTCTTCCTTAGGAGAGAGTAGACGTCTGGGGTAAACCATGACTTGTGACGGAACTCGATCGCGTGCCTGAACTCAGGGCTCAGCTTCGAGACGAAGTCCTTCATGACCTCCTCGTGGGTGCTGAGCTTGATGGAGGGGGGGAGCTGGATGGCAATCGGGCCCAGCTTGTCCTTTAGCTTGGTCAAGACGCTGTAGAAATAGACTAGGCTCGATTCGGTTTCCTTGAGCTTCTTCTCGTGGGTGATCTTTTTGGGGAGCTTGGGGGAGAAGACGAATCCGCTCGGAGTGTTGCTCCTCCATTGGTTGACTATGAACTGGCTGGGGACCCGGTAGAAACTCGAGTCTATCTCCACGGCATTGAAGACCTTCGAGTAGTAGGAGAGGTACTCCTTGGCTGCAAGCCCTTTCGGGTAGAAGACCCCCTCCCAGTCCTTGTAGGACCACCCGCTGCACCCGATACGCAGCTTCTCAAGACCCAACGAGGCACACCCTCTCATGGGAATGGTGGTTCGCCATATTTATTTAGATGGAAGAAGGGTCGAATTTTGAAAGCCCGTGTCGCAGAACAGCCCTGATATCAGGCAGCAGGTTGACGGTAACAGGGGCATCGCCAAGAAACTGGAACTCCTCATCCCAGGTCTCAGAGGGTACAGAACTAAAGAGGACCTCAGGGCATCCGACTCCCTCCTGAGGAACCAAGTCGCCGACAAGCTCGACCATGTGAAGGACAACCTGCAGCAGCTCAGGAAGCAGATTGCTTCGAGCAACGACCTCATAAATCTAGGAGCGGTGGGCTCTCTGATAGCCCATGTCCAGGCACTCAGTGGAGAGGTGAGACACGCGGCCCAGGGATACGCGGGGTGGGTCGCCCCGATTCAGATTACTGACGACAAACTGAACAAGCTTTACGAATACGATTACTCTTTTGTGAGCGCAGTCTGGCAGCTCGATCGCGCCTCGGCGCCGGGGACCCTGATCTACGACCCCGCGACCCCCAACCCGGTCCAGGGGGTGCTGGATGGCTTCTCGCGCTCGGTGATGGATATAAGACAGAAATGGTCGCAGAGGGTCGAAGTCATAGAGGGAATTGCCCTCGGGCAGTGAGATAGATGGTGTTCGGCAAGAAGAGCAGTGGCGGGAGCGTTCCGGCGACCGGAGGGAGCGTCTTCGGGTCAACGACCTTCGCCTGGGACGACCAGTACAAGCAGCCTTCCGCCGGGGTCTACAACGTCCTCTGGAAGGCGCCTAGGCAAATCAGGCTGAATGACAACATAGTGGTCAGGGAAGACGAGATAGCTGTGTTCTACAGAGATGGGAAGGTCCTCACGTACTTCGACCAGCCAAACAGATATGCGCTGACAGACTTCAACGCACCAATCGTCGGGAAGCTTCTGAAATCCTTTACCGGTGTGACCCAGTGGGCTGAGGTCTACTACGTGCCCAAGAGGTACCTAGATGGCAAGTTCGGGAGCACGCAGCCGTACCAGTTCACTGACCCGACGTTCGGGATTGTGAACCTCAGGGTCTTCGGGGAGTACAGGTGGAGGATCTCTTCGCCCGAGCTGTTCATCAACCAGTTCGTAGGGACGTTCGCATCGGAGTCTTCGGGCGATGTAGAAGACAGGATTAAGGAGCAAATGGTGATACTTGTTTACAATTCCCTGGGGAAAATGAAGGCTCAGGGGCTGAAGATTACTGATTTGGCGGCCAATCTGACCAACATCGAGCAAGAGGTCCTCTCGTCTGGGCCGGATAACCTCGGACAGTACGGAATAGAGATTAACAAAATCTCCGGCCTGACTATCAGCCTCCCCGACGAGGTGCAGAAGGCGATCGACACCAGATCTCAGATGCAGGTGCTAGGCGTCAACTTCATGCAATACCAGACTGGGAAGGCCATCGACGACGCTGCCAAGAACCAGTCTGGGGGAGCTGGGACGTTCGCGGGACTCGGGGCAGGCATAGGGGTCGGCGGAGTGATTGGAGGATCCATGGCCGCGGGGATGGGCCAGGGGATGAATCAGAAAAGCTGTCCCAACTGCGGGTCACTTGTCGCGGCTTCGGCGAAGTTCTGTCCTAACTGCGGTTTCAACTTTCCCGCTCCGGAAGGAGCTCCCGCCCCTGCCGGAGGGAGCAAGTTCTGCCCCAATTGCGGAAGCCACATTGCAGCCGGGGCGAAGTTCTGTAACAACTGCGGGACAAAGGTGTAGGTGAATCGTGCTGAACTGCCCCAACTGCGGAGTTCAGCTCCCTGACGATGCCAGCTTCTGCTACAAATGCGGGACGAAGATAGGGGTACAGGAAGCGGCTTCCGGGCATGAGCCGGGACAAAGGCAGCAGGTCATAGCACCTCATGGAGCGACTTCGTTGAAGTGCCCCAATTGCGGGGCCCCGCTCACCCCCAAGTTCGGAGAGATGGTAATCACCTGCGAGTATTGTGGGAGCGGGGTGACCCTTGGCGACCAGGGATGGACGGGCGTACAGAAACAGACGATGCTGCCGATAAAGCTCGGAGACACGGACAAGGTCAACGCGATAATCACGTCAATGATGGACAAAGGGTTCCTTCACAGACATCTGCATGAGGAGTCAATCCAAGAAGAGATGAGCCTCTCGTACGTCCCCTACTGGATCGTCGGCGTCTCGGCGAGGACGACAGTTGTGGCCACGAACTTGGCTGCCGAGGTGGGCCAGACGGCGACGACCGCGGCGTTGATGGGAGTCATACTCGGCGGAATGGGGGGCGGGTTCGGCGGCGGGAGACGGCTGTTCAGGGGAGGCATCTCCGTCCCCAGGCCGACAAACGGGTTTCTCCTGTCAAGGTGGTTTATGCTCTACGGAATGGGGATGGGATACGGAGGAGGGACGCTGAAGTCAGAACAGATGGACGAGAACTACAACTTCCCGGTGGTCGCCCTGAAGGCGCTCACTGAGTACCAGCCGCGCGATTACCAGTTCGATCTTGAAAGTCGGACCCTCTTCGACATCTCCAAGATTCCCAAGAACGTGAAGGTTCTCAATGGGGACATCGGCGAAGATGTAGCGAAGTCGCAGGCAAAGACCCTCGTCGACCAGCTCCAGTCAGAGAAGGCACACGCCAAGTACCACATGATTCAGAAGCTCACGACGGATTCCGATGTGGGCGACGTGGAGCTGCTTCACGCCCCGATCTGGTTCGCCAGGTATGACCACAAGGGAAAGAAGATTGTGCTCGTCTTCGACGCGAACTCTGGGAAACTGATCAATAGCCTGGGCCTCTAATGGACTGAAATAGGTACCGACCGCCTGAAGGCCGGGAGGCTCAAGGTTGGTCGTGATTGTCATCATCAGCCTCATGGCGGCGATTTACCCGGTACTTGTACTGACAAAGTTCTCCTGCAATCTGCGCTTCGAGGCGAGAATCCATTACATGATGCCCCGTTCAGGTGGATGGAACGTACTCCATAGGAGGAGGCCGGCGCTAGTGTAGTACGTCGACAATGTATTGTGCCTGATGTCCCGACCGGAGCTCTATCGGCGAAACCGCTCTGGTGCGGCACGCCTCCCTCTCCACCCTTCCAGGGTTGGGTGCCCAATCTAGAAATAGTGCTTTCGGACCCACCGGGGCTATGGGTCTTAGCAACAAGGGGGTTCCTGTAGTCATCCCTGGTGATGTTTGGCAGCCGCTCATGGAGATCAGGGCGCAGATTGACTCGGATTGCCCTGGTGCCCCCACGCCCATCGAAGAGCTCCTCCGCGAGATAGTAAGACATTACGAGCGCTGCGACATTGCAGCGAACGAAACTGAAGAGTTCTGCAAAAGGGCGCAAAACTGGAAGAGAAAGTAGTTCCGGCTAGACAGAACATAAGGTCGCCCGGCTGTTCACCACGCCCCTTTGGCGACCAATTGATTTAGGAGGACGCACCATATCCAGGCTGTCGCAGTTTAAGGTGACGACGTTGGTTGGAGGGGCATGAGCGGGGTGTTCCCTCCGAAGAATGCCCTCACGTTAGGCCGGAACAGATACCATAGTATGGATACGTCGATGACTAACCCCACGATGCTTGGAATCGAACCCAAAACGAGTGCAGCGAGGCTGGCCAAGACTCCTAGACCAGAGAGAATTATAGCCAATATCCTTGCCCATCTCCTCCCAGTCCATAGACCCCATCCCACTAGGAGCCCCAGTAAGCCGAATATGACTACCACGCCACCTGCGGCAATCCCTATCCCCGCGGGTACAGCGAGCCCAAGGGCCGAAAAGAGCGTCCCACTTATGGCAGCCACGGCCAGGCCGAGTAGAAGTATGAGCAAGCCTCCGAGAATCTCCAAAACTGCCAAGATAGCTATACCCATAGGTCTGGGAGGCCTCATCATAATCACAGAGGTTCGTGCCATTGATACATAAGCCTAATTTTCATCCCGCGGCTGGGGCGTCACCGCTGCGGCTATCTGAATTCGAAGCCGCACTTGACACAGACCCTCATGCCAGGCGTGTCCGTGATGACCTGCCGTGTGCCACACTTAGGACATTCAACGGTCATGTTCGCGTGCTTCACGGACTCTGAATGTTCTGAGCGGACCCGGTTTATGGCATCGTTGTAAGCGTCGCGCCTGTAACCTGGTGCCATGGCCATCCATCGATGGCCCTCAACTAAAGGTTACCCTACCTCTTCCAGTGTGAATGTGAACCTGGCTCCGGCGAACTCACCGGTGCTCACCCTCTCCCATGTGACATTGTACGTCTTGGTGACGTTCGCCCCGATTATGCTCACTTGCTTCGGGACGTCGGAGAAGAGCTTCTCGACTTTGGCAAGGTCCTTGGTGAATATCAGGCTCCGCCTGCGCTTCATGAGATATTTCACTGCCACGTTCTGGTGGGTGTGGCCTTCCACCGGTATCTTCTCGGTTCCGGTGTCTATCGTGAACGATCTCTTCGCCATCTCTCGGCGTCTGGGCAGGGTCGTCGGTGGTAAATAGCTTCGGGGTCAATGGGAGTGCACAATGAACTCGAATACCAGGCTATATCTCAGCGAGTCAGGGCCTTTTGATGTTTGTGACGAGGAGCCTGAATTGGAGGGTCTTCCCAGCCATGGGATGCCTGCCAGACTTCCCATAGGCTCTCTCCGGCGGAAGCGTGATCTCCTTGGTTTCGTTTACCTTCATTCCAACGAGCGCTTCTTCGAAACCGCTTATCACCTGGTGCTGGCCGAGCACGACTTGAAGGGGTTTGTAGTCCCGCGCCGGTGTGTACAGCCCTGACTTTGTCGCCTCGGCCTTCATACTGGTGTCGAATACCTTCCCACCAGGGAACTTCCCGACGTAGTGGACTGACACTGTGTCTCCGTTCTGGGCCTTCACTTCGCTCATGACTACGACGCTGCTCTGATGGAAGTAATTAAAGAGAAGCCGCCCCTCGCTGCCTTCGTCTGCCCCTGTGCAGAGTCAGATGAGACCAAGACTCCGCGTCCGGCTCCAGCTTCAGAACGCGTTGCAGAGGTCAATCTGCACTCTGGATTTGGCTCGCGCTCTGGATTCTGGCTCTTCTTGGGTCGAGGCGGCGCTAAGCATGGAGCTCCACACCCCACTCGACCGAAGAAGGGTCTTCCCCCATCCCGCGTTCCTCCTCCTTCGTGCTTCTCAACCCTGCCCGCGCTCCTCCACTTTCCCCGGGCACGGTCCCCTGGCCGCACCGGGCTCTGGCGAGCACAAGGCTCTGCTCCTGACCTGAGAGCAGCCCGGAATATTCCCAGCCTCGCGCGTATAACCGGCGTCGACTCGGGCTGCACCCCAGGCCATCGGCGGAGCCGACAGCGAGAGAGCTGCGGCTATCTGGGTGCCCATCCCTGTTATCCTAGCTTGACTCTTGTTGCTGACAAAGAACAGATATTCTGTTGACCAAGACATCAACCCACCGAAGAGTCGGGAGCCTCTGACATGGGGGCCCGGGGCGGCCGGCCTACTGATGTGGACACCCAGTGAGACGCCGAGCCCAAGCAAGATATCACTTGGCGGTCATGCAGCTTCGGCATGATGGAGTCAGCGGTCCATGAGTCGATGAAGAAGATGATGTGGTTGGGGCTCAAGCGAAAGCGACTCACGGTAGTGGAGGAACCATCTGCCCCTCCCTCGGCGCAGAGTGTCATGGACAGCCTATCGCCCTGACCTGCTCCGCTACCGGTCGCAAGATGGAGCCGACGAAGTCGTCTTGGAATGTGAAACCCCCTTGTGTGAGCACGCTCTAAGCCAAGGATTGTTCGACGGTACGGTTTCAATCAAATATCTTCCACGGAGTGTGGTCAGGAAGGCATTGCTCTCCCGCGGAGGAGGCTCTGCCAGGTCGACGTGCGATTCGGGCGCAGTTAGGATGCCTGGGTCCTCGGCGGGGACACGACGATGGCAAGATTCCATGTGAAACCTGAGATAGCAGCAGTAGCCGACGTTTCCCAGGATTGGGAATCGAAGTAAGCGCTTAATATCAGCAGTCCGTTTAATATGATACTCGTCCGGTCAGGAGAAGGATGGATTCGCGGAAAGGAAGAGGTGTCGGGGAAAGCCCTGGCGCCTGATACCATCCGCGAGCGGGATGGTGGCGCGTAGAGCCGGGGAAACCTGGACTTCACGAAGGCCAAACCGAGGGCGAACCGGGACGGCGGCGGTGAAGGAACGCTACGAGGCCGCCGTCGGAGGAAAGCCACATCCCTCCTGAGAGCCGGACGAGGCAACCAAATATCAGAAGATTGAGGCCTATGGTGGGGTCCTTGCTGTACAAGAACCGAGTAGACGCAGGGGAGCGCCTCAGCGAGGCGCTCCTGAGCCTCAGAGGAGAAGACGTAGTCGTACTCGGGATTCCCAGGGGAGGCGTGGTGGTAGCGAACGAAGTGGCCAAGGCACTGGACGCCCCGCTGGACGTGGTGGTCACAAGAAAAATCGAAGCGCCAGGGGAACCTGAGTATGCAATCGGAGCGGTCACCCAAGAAGGTGACGTGATGATGGACAGGCAGGCTGCCGAGTCATTGGGGGCAAGCGCGTCTTACTTAGAAGACCAGATCCGCCAGAAGAGAGAAGAGGTCAAGGACCGGATGCGAAGGCTTCGAGGGTCATCACCTTACCCTGGACTAGGCGGTAGAGTGGTAGTCATAGTGGACGACGGCATCGCCACGGGGAGTTCGGTCAGCGCGGCTGTGATGTCGGTGAAGAAGCGTGGACCAAAGGAGGTGATAGTAGCGGTCCCGGTAGCTCCGGCAGACGCAGTACAGGCATTGATTGAAGATGGCACCAAGGTTGTCTGTCTGTCGACCCCAGGACCGTTCTTGGCAATCGGCGAGTTTTACGAGGACTTCGGGCAGGTGGAAGACATCGAAGTGAGACGGATCCTTGACAAGAACGTCTCTCGGCGTCGGTGAGGTCCCTTTCGCCCTGGCACAGCGAGGACCAAGCTAGGCTTGGACGTCCGAAGGTTCAAGGACGACCTCTATGAGCTGGCCGGGAGGGCCTGCTGTAATGACAGCGAAGAAGTGAGGTTGAATGTTTTCGCCATCGCAGACATCCTGGTGAACCTTTACAGGAAGAACCTAGTGAAAATCAACCACTCGGCTCTTGAGCTGGTGTGCGCCAGGGCCTTGATAAAACAAGGCTATGAGGTTAAGGTGGAGCACAGACTAGACAAAATCTTGGTATGCGACGTAATGGGATCGAGAGGGGACGAGCGCCTCATAGTCGAGATTGAGACAGGATTCATACCGCCGGAAGCGGCCCTAGAACCTTCTGGGTACGCGCGGAACAGGATCTCCAGCAAAATCACCAGGTACAGCAGATATGCGGATAAGTTCGCCTTGGGGACCACACCATCATACACACTGGATGTCCCCTGCTTCTTCGTCAAGCCTCCTCGGGACAGGACTCGCGAAGAAGCCACCCAAATCAAGACGCTGATCGATGTCATCTACAATGAGCCTGAGACATCCATGGATGACCTGATGCAAGCGAGGCTTCACGTGGTGTTTGTCATAGACGTCGACTCGGCGAACGTTCAGGAGATCGACGCTGAGACGTACGATAGGATGGCCCTGTCTGTTTTGGATTGGCACCGGACCGTCCAAGGCTTAAATCCACGCTGAAGCCTAAACTTAGCTTGGGTTCAATTACGCGAGTGTGTGGAAGCTGGCAGGACCCAGTTTTTGGGAGTTTGATTCTTGACTGACAAGATGAACGGCAGGGTCGCACTCGCCGAGGCCCTCTTCCGGATAGGTTCCCTCAGGTTCGGAAAATTTACCCTGGCCAGCGGCAGAGTCAGCGCCTACTACCTCGACCTGAGGGTGGTCCCAAGCGACCCTCAGGCATACGAACTAGCTATCGCGGCATACCTGGCCATGGTCAAGGAGATGGGCGAGCAGAACTTCGATGTCATCGCAGGAGTGGCTACAGCCGGCATAGCCATCTCTTCGCCTCTTGCCTACTTGCTCAAGAAACCGATGGTCTACGTGAGGAGCGAGCGGAAGGGGCACGGATTGGGCAAGCTAGTGGAAGGGGCCGTCACCCCTGGTTGGCGGGCTCTAGTGGTCGACGATTTGATTACCGATGGGGGGAGCAAAGCGGCCGCGGTTGAGAACCTGAGGAGGGCAGGATGCTCGGTTGATGATGTGGTGGTGCTGGTCGACAGGCTCGAAGGTGGGAAGGTAAGCTTGGCGAACGCTGGAGTGAAACTCCACTCGTTCACCGACATCAAGGACCTCGTAGAAACGCTGTATGCCCAGAAGAAGGTCACGAAGGGGGACTATGAGTCAGTCCTAAGGCAGATGGGGGCGAGGTAACCTGGACCCGGATGCAATCGAGGTGAAAGTAGGGAGTTTGCACCTGCTCAATCCCACCATGCTAGCTTCCGGTGTGCATGGGAGCTCCCTTGAAAGGGTAATCCAGGCCCTGGAGGTGGGTGCAGGGGCCGCTGTCACGAAGTCGATAGGGATCGAACCGAGGGATGGATACCCCGAGCCGACCTTGGTCGAGGTGGAGGGCGGGTTGGTAAATGCGGCCGGGCTCCCAAACCCAGGAGCGGAAAAGTTCGCGGAGAGGCTTGCGGAACACAACGGCAAGGGGTTGCCGATATTCGTCTCCGTGTTCGGGGGGGAGGAGAAGGAGTTCGAACGGGTGGTCAGGGTAGTGGACGGTAACGACTTTGCCGCATACGAACTCAATCTCAGTTGTCCGCATGTTTCAGGCGTCGGCACCGAGGTTGGGCACTTCCCAGAGGAAGTTAACAAGGTAACCAGAGCAGTGAAAGCCGCCACTGGAAAACCGGTGTTCGCCAAGCTCTCGCCCAACACAGAGAGGCTGGTCGAGGTCGCTAGAGCTGCCGTGGACGCTGGCGCCGACGGCCTTACTGCCATCAACACCGTGAGGTCGTTCCCCATTGATGTGGAGAAAGGGGGAGCCGCCCTTTCAAATGGCTTCGGCGGGTTGTCTGGGGGGGCTATCAGACCCATCGCATTGCGTTGCGTCTATGAACTGAGGGAGCAGTTGGATGTTCCCATAATCGGATGCGGCGGAGCAGCCACCTGGGAGGACGCTGTGCAATTCTTCCTGGCTGGCGCGAACATGGTGCAATTTGGCACCTCGACAATCAGGAAGTTTGATAGATTCAACGATGTCAACCTGGGAATCCTTTCATACCTCGAGAGGAAAGGAATTGCGAAACTTGAAGACCTCGTCGGGAGGGCACATGCCGGATGAAATCTGAGAGTACGACGCTGGGCTTCAGACAGAGGCTCCTTGAAGCTTCACGCCGGAGAGGCTCGAAGCTCATCCTAGCCCTCGATCTCTTCGGCCCCTACGATGGAAGGCTCGACAATGCAGTGCGAGTTCTCAATGAGACGAAGGAGCACCTGGCCGCGGTGAAGGTGAACCACCATCTGTTGCTTCCATACGGCCTCCAGGGCCTACGGAGCGTCATCAGCGCCTGTAAAGACGAAGGGCTCCCTCTGATAGCCGACCTGAAGATGAACGATATTGAGTCCACCAACCTAAACATCGTCGATTCGCTCCTTGATTACGGCTTCGACTCAGTCATAGCGAACCCATTCGTCGGCAGAGAGGAAGGTCTTGGAAGTGTGATTGAGAGGGTTCACTCCAAGAACGGGGGCATACTTTTCCTGGTCTACATGAGCCACAAAGGAGCAGGCGAGGGGTATTCCCTCCGTCTCGAGGGAGGTGAACTTCTGTACCGCGTCTTCGCACATAGGGCGAGAGACTGGGGGGCTGACGGGGTGGTCGTGTCTGCCAAGTCAGCCGACAAGATAGCAGAGACTAGGCAGATAGTAGGCGAGGAGTGCCTGATATTCTCCCCAGGTGTCGGCGCTCAGGGCGGGGATGCGTCATCGGGGATTTCCGCTGGGGCGGACTTCGTGTTTGTGGGGAGGTCGATTACCGAGTCCCTGGAGCCGTCGAAGACAGCCGCCAAACTGAAGTCATTCCAGGAGCTGCCCCCGGCACAGACTCGGAGTCACTCCTGGGTGCCTGAATAATAGCCCCAAACCCTCTTCTGAACGTCCTTGACATAGTTCATCTCTGCTGCAGAGAGTCTATAATCAGAGGCATTGAGTAGGGGCGCCTCAGCGAGGGAGGCAGTTCGTCGTCGCAGAAGAAGCCCTCACCTGGGAAGCCAGTGTCCTTGTGGACGATGATAGCGGCGAATTCCTGTGCGCCTCTGGCGTAATCCACTCTGTCAACGGCAGCGATTGAGTCGAAGAGGGGTTTCCCCTTGGGATTCCATGATGCTATCAGCTGGCCATGGGTTAACGTCCCATGGGATTTGGGGGCACTGAGGAGCTGTTGCCTGAGGCACTCATCCCGGGCGCCACGTCACCCCTTCCTTCACGGCTACCTGATGTTTTGGCTGGTCGCCCTCCAGGGAAGCTCAGGATTCCAGACTCCTCGCCACTTTGAACTGGTCCCCCACCACTGACCTCATGTTGAGAAGGCCGAATGGCTTGCCGTGGTCGGTCACGAATAGCGTCCTTATCTTATGCTTCGCCATCAATTTTATCCCTTCGGACAGTGGCTCGTCTGCCTCGATCGAGACCATCGGAGAAGTCATTATCTTCCTTACGGGCACGACGGAAGCGACCAGGTCGTCTGCTGCCACGTGATTCAGTATGTCTCGCTCGGTCATGATCCCCTTCGGTTCACCGCCCACAAGGACCAGTATATTCCCTACTCCCTTCTCACGCATTTTCTGTGCTGCTCTCAGGACGGTCTCATTGGCGTCGATCATAAGAGGGTCGGTTTTGACGAAGCTCCTGATCGTAGGCGGCTTAGTCTCCGTAGCTTCAATCCAGAATGTGAGGGAGTACTGACAGTTAGGGCACTCGTCGGGTGTTCTATCCCCTTCGAAGATGTACTCACATCGGTAGCACTGCCACTTTGCCATCAGCGGCTAAATGACTGGCCGCCTTATATTAAGAGTTAAGCGCGGGATGGCTCCGGTGGATAAGCTGAGGGGGCCTGCTGGCCAGTGTCGCGCGGCGGCTGGGCAAACAGCGTCTCTGCCCTCCAGTGGCAGAGAGACGCGTCGCCAGCGTAGCAATTCCATGCAGAATGTCTCGGCTCAGCTTTGGCCGGAAACAACAGGGGTTCTACTGTCTGAAGATGCTGTGCTAACGTGTGCTTTCCGTTCCCCGTCACCTCCTCGGGCAAAGCATCGCGTATCAGTTGTTCCGCATCCCAACTCCCATTGTGGAATCGATGGAGACATAAGGAAAATATCGAGTCAGTTTGACGATTTGGGGAGACAGGCGGCCCCAGCTTACCCTAAATGGATGACCTTGCCGACGGCTGTCTCGTTCGGCTTTTGCGAGCCTCCTCTTGCTTCGATGACACAATCCGCCTCGGAAGTCGGCCTGCATATGGCCAACGCATCCCTATGGTGGCAGGAGGAGCAGAAGCGACGAGGAAGACTGTCCGACATGAGTGGGCTGAAGCGTTTACCCATGATGTCGAGACTGGCGTTTGCGTCATCCATCCAGAACGCCCCTTCCTGCAGGTAGGGAGCACGGATTATGTGGCAGTTGCGTCAGTCACCCTCGCGCCCATAAGCACAGATTCCCTTTCTACCTTGTCCGCGGCTGTGAAGTTGAAGCCGAACGTCTTTCCGCTTATCATGAAGATCGACGGCACCGGAACGGCAGCGGCTCCGGATAGCATTTGTAGTGGATTGTAATTGTAGGCGAGCAGAACGATACCGGAAAATCCCCAACAGCACATCACCAGCAAGACACCTTTCGTCCGGGCCACCAAAGGAGGCTTCGTCGGAGGAACCAGTTGTATCCTTAGAAGTGAGGCGCAGAGGCCATACCGATTTTAGCACGCGCTTGTTTTTTAAGGGAGTGAGAACGAAACGGTAGTGAAAATCCTTGTCGGCCCGCGAGAACCGTCTTGCCTATGGCAACGACGTTGATAATCCTAGAGATGCCGAGGTCTTGCGGACGATAGAGGACGAAAGGCTCGCGGTCTTCACCTTCGATGGACTGCGGCGGATCACCCGGGCGCATCCGGAGACGCTCTCGAGAGCCCTGGAAAGGCTGGAGGAGAGCGGCATGATCGTGCGCTCGCCAGGAGGTTATACACTCGCAGAGAGGACCAAGGAGGCTCTCTCGTTCAGGTCTGCCGATGCCGGCTCGAAGAGTATACCCATACTCCATACGTTCCTCCCGTATCCTGCCAGCGCAGGGAAGATTGCGGGCGCGCTGAAAGGGAGATGGTTCGACAATGCCAGGTGGGTCGGAATGGCTGAGGTGGAAGACGGGTTCGTCATGAAATGGGTGACGGACGACGGGACCGCCCTTATCGATGCGAAGTTCTCGTTGAGTCAGCTCGATATCGAGGCCAAGGTCTCTCACGACTCCGACCTGCCCAAAGCCGTGCGTGCAGCCCATCAACTAGTGGCGAGGATTTCGAGGCTCTACGGCGGCACGAGGCCAGGGAGCAGGACGGCGTTCATGCGCCTTGGATACGTGGCACCTACCGCCATGTGACCGGATATCCTTCGAACTAGCTCAACAAGTAGCGCATTCACCTGACCGTGCGGTATGAGTCAGGACAGCGGAAACAGAGGGAGGCTGCTTTTGCAGTCGTTCTCGGACGCTGTGACAGCGCTGGCAGAAAGCGCTTCGCGGTCGGTTGTGAGCGTAGACGCAGGGAGGAGGGGGAGTGGCGTGGCTTGGTCCGAAGGCATTGTCGTGACAGCCAACCATGTGGTAGGCCGCTCGGCCACCCCAACCGTCACCCTGCATGGGAGGACTGAAACTCAAGCCAGGTTGCTAGGGAGGGACCCATTCCTCGATGTGGCCGCCCTCGAGATAGGTTCGTCTGGAATCCACTCGGCAATGCGAGGGAACACCGGGGAGGTCTGCGTCGGGCAGTTCGTCCTGGCCCTTGCAAATGCTCGCGGCAATGGAGTTTCAGCGACTCATGGGGCAGTCACGAGTGCGAGGAGGAAGGTGCGGGGCTATTGGGGGGCGGTGGTAGAAAACGCCATAGTGACAGATGTTAGACTCAACCCAGGCTATTCGGGCGGGCCGCTAGTCGACGCCTCGGGGCGGCTCCTCGGCATCAACGTCGCGCACTTTGCGGGCCGGTCGATCGCCGTGTCGGTAGACTATTTGGAGAAGACTGTGGTCAGGCTGTCGAAGGGTGGCGGGATGAAGAGAGGATACCTGGGAGTGATGGTCGAACCTATAGAACTCCCGCAAGAGCTGTCTGGGTCGGTAGAGGCGGGCCAGAATGGTGGGCTTCTCGTTAGGTCTGTGGACCGTGGATCCCCCGCCAGAGCAGCAGGCGTAGCTCTGGGGGACATCATCCTGAGCCTCGGCGAGACGAAAGCTACAGACGAGTACTCCCTGTACCAGGCCCTCGAAGGCGACGCGGTCGGGCAGGAACTTGCACTCAAAGTCTTGAGGGCCGGGAGGGTCGTCGAACTTCCGGTGACACCGAAGGAGTATGAAGCATGAGGCGCAGCAATCTCCAAGCGTCTTTCCCGAGGGAACCAGGTTTCCCTCGGCCGGGGAGCCCCAGAGAACCCCTGCCTCCCATTCGACCCCCCTCTAGGACGACTCAGTTGGATTGAATAGGAAGCGCGGAGAGGCGTCTCGTATGAGCGAAATCAAGGCAAAGACGCCCCACGGTGAAATCACCATCGACCAGCTCGCGGCAGTCCAGCCTGGGATGGCAGCCCTCATGAAGGAAACAGGAGACAGGTTCACGCAGACTTACTACGCTGCGAAAGGAGGCAACTGGAAACTGGCCGCCCACCATCTGAACCAGGTTAGAGTGTCTTTCAGGACCGCGAAGGTGACGAGGCCGAAATACGCTGACGACCTCACAGCGTTCGACAATGAGTATCTCCTCCCTATCTTTCAGGCCATCCACGACCAAGACTGGGATAAGTTCGATAGCGCGTTCAGGAAGGGCGAAACTGGCTCTGACCTATATCACGATAAGAGAGGATACCCTCACATCAGGTATGTCCTCCCGAAGGAGTATCCCACCAATCTGTATCTGGGTCCACCAGACAAGTTCCTCAGAGGGTCGAACGAGACCGGAAAATCGTAGCGGAATCCCTGCTTAGGGTAGTGTGCATGTATTTCGTAGCGGAGACTAGGCCCGGAGGGGCTGCCGGGCGACACCAAGCAACACATGTAATTTATAGCGGCAACGTGAAGCTGCCAGATGAATGTTGAGCTCAACTGTTGATACAGACCTCCTCGGCAGATTCGATTCCGAGGTGATGAGCCGGGTCCCCCGACTGAGGGACGGGGCTGTGGTCAACCCCACTCCATTGGTTGAAGTGACTGACGACTTCATCAGTTGCGCCGACTCGGAATATGGTATCAAACTGGGCTCGAAGGGGGTTAGGGTGTTTGCCAAGATGGACTCGAAATTGAATGGAGGCTCGGTCAAGGTCAGGCCTGCTGTTGTCATCTTGCACGATGCGATAGCATCAGGGAGACTTACAAAGGGACAGACGGTGTTCGAGGCGACATCAGGTAACTTCGGACTTGCCCTGGGCGCGCTACGCAGCCTCGGACTCGATGTCGTGGTCTTGGTCTCGAGGAGGCTGCAGCAGGGCGTAATCGACAGCCTGCTCGCAAGTGGGGTCAGGCTCGTGAACTTGGATATCGACATCTGCCCTGCGCCAGGGCTCGGGGGCGACGCGAACTTGGCTGTCGCGAAGGGAGTCGCGTCGAACGTCAGACAGCAGCTTGCCGAGCTCAGTCTGGACCCAGCGGTGTTCGATGGAGTCAGAGGGGAGGCCGAAACCCTGCTCGCAAAGCAAGACGCAATCGGCCTTGCCAAACTGCTGGCCAAGGCCTATGGTGGATTCTGCACCGAACAGTATGAGAACGACATGAATGCCGAAGCCCACAGGACATTGACCGGGCCGGAGGTGGACATGCAGTTGCGAGATAAGGGAACTTCTCTAGGAGAGGCTGATTTCGTTTGTGCTTTCGGCACAGGTGGGACCGCTACAGGAGTTAGCAGGTATGTCAGCTCGAAGTATGGGAGGAAGGGCGTGAGGGTAATCTTCCCAATTTCTGGCCAGGATGTAGCTGGCATAAGGACCAGGGAGAAAGCGCTGGGCCTGAAGTTCTACGAACCGAGTTCCTATGCGGGAGAACACGAAGTCGACTTCGAGGAGGCGAGCAAGTTCTTCGAGTTCATGAACAGGAAAGGGTATGACGTCGGTGAGAGCGGAGCGCTGGCCCTCTATGCGACCATGCAGCTCGCGAACTTTGGGGCTGGATCGAGTTTCGTGGTCATGGTGGCCGACGGCTCTTCGAAGTACCTCTCAGAGGTCAGCGCAGTGGCGAAGAAGGGAAGAAGGGACCAAGTCCGGCTGGACGAAGCCGCTTCGAGCATCAAAGAGTATGGACGTATAGTGTGGGTTCACAACACATTCGTCCCTAGAGAAGAAGGGAGGAGCATCATCGCCTCTGCCCTGGGCGTCGATGAGGGGAGTATCAAAGTAGCCAGCACCAAAGCCGTCCAGGCGGTGCTGAATGGCGCCAATCCGTCGGAAGTGTTCGAGGGCATTCTCCGGAATGATGGCAGACCCCTCTTGCTAGTGTGCGTTGGCGGAAGCACGTCGATGATGGTCGCCAAAGTGCTGGAGAGGAATGGAGTAGCCGCCGAGAGCCTCATTGGTGGCATATCAGGCCTGCCTGGGACCAAGGGGAGACAAATGTTCGACCTGGTCCAAATCGCAGGGAACTGATCCGTTCTGGTAAGCGCGCATCGTGGGAAGGCGTGTACTGTGGGACGCCGACCCTGAGCCGGAATTACCGTCGGCTTCTTATGCGAGGGCGGACTAATACTTTCGTGGGTTTCGGCCCTAGGGAAAGTACCGTCTTCTCGTAGTCTGACCACCTCACCCCGAGCTTCTGGGCTACCATCATCTCGATGGTTGTAGCAAATGCGTGCTCGTTCCTGTACGGCGCCTTTGGATGGTCTCCCGGCTCCGCGTCAATCGGGTGGAGGTTCATCTTGCGCTCGGCCTCGAAGTTGACGTCGAAGGCGACGACCTCCTTGTCTGAGATACCATGCATCTTGCACAGCTCGTACTCAATCATCTCGTGCAGGGCTACCAAGAACACATATCTCTGATCTTTCATCCTGCTAACCCTGATCTGGGCAGGTCTGCCCGGCATCCAGTCGCCCACGGTCTCGTATCTCTGCTTCCGGTGCGGCACTTGTGAAATGGTGAATATCGGCCTGATGCTCCCCCTCTCTGGACTCCGATGCCGGAAAGTGGCAAGAGACCCACGGCGGACAGGTCCGCTGGATCGAATCGAAGGGCGGTGCGGCCCTTGGGAAGTCATGTTCATCACAAAATCCCTCTGGGAACGGCCCTAAGGGATAGGCTGTCAAAACGACATCCCTCTTTGGTTAACCGAATTTAGCCAGCCTCTATGGCCACGTCTCTAGGGACCTACTTCGTCGACCGTCGATGCATTATTCGATGTTTGTTCGCCGATCGTCAAACCAATTAACTAGGGGTCTCTGTGGATATTGAAACGCGCCAGCCGGCAGCCGCCGGCCCGCTGCGGCGGGTCGTGCCCCCCCTTCGGAGCCCACGGCATGCCTTCGCCTTTTCTCTACTTCCTAAACTCCAGGGCCGCCGAGTTGACGCAGTAGCGTAGCCCGGTCGGCATGGGGCCGTCGTCGAACACGTGGCCAAGGTGGACACCGCAGGTGGCACAGGAGACCTCGGTCCTGACCGTCCCGAAGCTGCTGTCCGTCTCTTCCTTGATTATGTCGTCGGAAACCGGCCGGAAGAAGCTAGGCCACCCTGTGCCTGATTCGAACTTGGTGTCCGAGCTGAAGAGCGGGGTACCGCAGACCACGCAGTGGTAGGTTCCAGCGCTGTGGTTGTCCCAGTACTTGCCTGTGAAAGGCGCTTCTGTGCCCTTGAAGAAACAGACGTTCACCGCTTCCCGATTCAGCTGCGCCTTCTTCTTCTCCATCTCTTCCTTCGTGAGCATCAGTCAGAGGGTGGGGTGCCATGAGTATAAAGTTGAAGCCATCTTGCGTGGAGTTGCCGGATAGTCTTAAGAGGAGCCCAAGTCCTAATTTCGGGCATTCATGGTGAAGTTCAGCTCGGCTCAGGAGAATTGGAAGGAGCAGTTCGGGAGCGTAATGACTGTCGAGATATCGAAGCTTTTCGTCGGAAAGACCAACGTCCGTAAGTCTCCTGGAGACGTGGGGGACTTGGTAGACTCAGTGAAGGAGAAGGGCATCCTAGAACCGGTCCTCGCCCGACCTATAGGTGGAAGATACGAGCTGGTCGTCGGATCGCGACGCTTCGAGGCATCCAAGATAGCTGGGCTCAAGAAGATTCCGACGATAGTCAGGCCCATGACTGACGAGGAAGCAATCGTAGTCTCATTGGTCGAGAACATACAGAGAAGGGAAATCGAACCCGAGGAAGAGTATGATGCCATCCTAGCGCTGAAGAAAGCGAACCCGCGCGCCTACGGTACGTCAGACCAGGTCGCCAGGGCCCTGGGCAAGTCTAGGAAGTATGTGGATGACAGATTAAGTGCAGTCGAGGCAGTACGGAAAATCAGGAGTGAGACGAGAGCCGACATCACAGTGAAGCAGGCCCCCCTTCTCAGTGAGAGGAAGGAAGGCGTCCTGCCGGTGAGGCACGCGACGTTCCTCCACCGGGCCGAAGCGGCGGCGACAGTCCAAGAGCTCCCCAGAAGAGAGAGGGCGACTCAGCTGAAGGAGCTGGCCGAGACCATCGCGCCACTGACTAGTCCTGAGGCAGAGAACGTGGTGAGCCACTTCGTCATGGCCCCGCAGCGTCCCATTGAAGACATCAAGAAGGAGGCGACATATCTCCATGCGGTCAAGCTAGAGCTCCTTCTTGACCCACGAGTCGCCGATGGCCTTCGCAAGGCAGCCGAAGAGAGGAACACCACGATGGAAGCGGTGGCCACCCTTGCCATACATTCTTGGCTCAGACAGCAGCGCTACGCCTGACCCATGCTGACCATCGGTCGGCCAGTTCGCCTACCCGACCTGCACAGAAGTCCTCCTCAGACGGAAGTCGTTGTAGACAGCCCGAGATAGTCCGCCGCTCTCGCCGCACTTGGCGCCTAGATCAGGTGAGAAGTACGCGTTCTTCATTCTTGTGCCGCCCACGCCTCGGCCCTTCATGCATTGTGACCAGAACCGCCGCTGAAAGCTGTGTTTGGCAGTAGCGCTGAAGTTTGCGCGTTAGTCCCGAGGGGAGGGAGCCTTAGTCAAATCCGGGCGACTTGCGAAGCGCCGGAATCAGGGGACGGCTTACCACCGATTGGTAACTCCCTACGATAACTCGGATGAATACCATTTTGATGCCGCACGAGAAAGGCATGGTGTATGTGACCCAGCACAGGGCTTCCATCTAGCTATAATCGATGAAAGTCGTTCGTCGTGACTTACTTATCCCTAGAGTTGCCGCTTCTCTCCCAGTCGCACAAGACCCCGCGCTTGCCGAAGGCGAACGTGTGAGGGGCATAGGCGCTCTCGTAAACCTCCACCGCTTTCTGCCCCTGATCCCTCAAACACGGGAGGTTGAAACCATCATCCCTCGTCCTCTGGACAATCCCAGAGAGGTGTCTTCTGGATCGGCTTGTTCGTAGTTTGTATTGACGACACGAGCTGGACGCTCCTGCTGCGTGCACTGGCTGGATTGCGAACACAGGTCTTCGCGGTCCTTTAGGTAAGGGCGGTGATTAGAGATGAAGATTACTGCAAGCATCGGCTTGCTATATGTCCTGGAGTTCGGAGCCCTGCGCGGCGGATTCAAAACTAACTGGGCATAGAAACCGTCAGAGGTTGACTGATGGACACGGCCTTTGATGCGCAGTCAGAAGGATTTGTCCTGGAAGCGGGTCACCGAACCTCTCCAAGAAGGCGATGGCAGACAGCGGCTCCCTCCTCTTACGGCCGGCGAGTTTCCTCCTGGGATAGCCAAACCCCACTACTATCACAGAGCTCAGACCCTCTGGGATGCCGAAGTCTTTCCTCGTCTCCTTTAGTTTCACTCCAGTGAACACGCCCGAAGCAACTCCTTCGTTCCAGGCCGCCAGTTGCATGTCCTGGGCTGCCCTCCCTGCATCGATGACCGAACCCGGGACCTTGGGGTCGATGTTGACAATCACCGCGAAGTCGGCCTCCTTCACCCAGGAGCCGGTCGTGCTATCTTGAGCAAGCATCTTCAGGTTCCCTGGGTCGCTGACAAGGATGAACCGCCAGTGCTGCGAGTTCATCGACGAGCCTGTGAGACGTGCGGCTTCGAGTATCTTCGCTTTGGTCCCATCAGCTACGTGCCTTTGAGCGAACTCCCTCACGTCGAGCTTGGTCGCGATGGCGTCGTAAGTGTCCAAATTAGTCGCTGGCTCTCAGGTCCGGCTTGTTCTGGAGGACGCTGTCGATGCGCTCCATCACATCGGGTTTCAGGGCAGAAACGAAGTCCGACGAAGCCATGTTTTCCTCTACCTGCTCAGGCTTTGTGGCACCTGTAATAACGGTGCTCACGTCGTCGTTCTTCCTAGACCAGGTTAATGCGAGTTGTGCCATTGTGCAGCCCAGCTCTTTCGCGATGGGTTCCAAGGCTTTGACCTTCTCGATGTTCTCTCGGGTTATGACCTCTTCTCTGAGCCAACTGTAGCCGTCCAGGGAAGCCCTGCTTCCAGGAGGTATTCCATCGTTGTATTTGCCGGTAAGGAGGCCAGAGGCGAGAGGACTCCAGATTGTAGTGCCCAGGCCTATCTCCCTATAGAGAGGAAGGTACTCCTTCTCCACACGTTCGCGGTGAAGCATGTTGTACTGAGGCTGCTCCATTTGCGGAGGAGTGAGCCCCAGCTCCTTCGCGACCCCGTAGGCACGCATGATTTCTGCTGCGCTCCACTCTGACGTCCCCCAATAGAGCACTAAGCCCTGGTGCACGAGGTCGTCCATTGCTCGGACTGTCTCTTCTATAGGAGTATTCGGATCAGGGCGGTGGCAGAAGAATAGGTCGAGATAATCGAGTTGGAGGCGTTTCAACGATTTCCTACAGGCTTCGTAGATATGCTTCCTTGAGAGGCCGGTGTCGTTGGGGCCGTCCCCTCCCCAAAAGACCTTGCTTGAAATCACAATGTCGGATCTCCTCAATCCGAGCTTCTTGATGACATTGCCCATCACGATCTCGGCGTTCCCTCCCGCATATGCCTCGGCGTTATCGAAGAAATTCACGCCTAGTTCGAATGCCTTTGACGTGCACTTGGTCGCCGTCTCTTCACCCACCTGGCCGCCGTAGGTTACCCAAGCACCCAGCGAAAATTCACTGAGCCTGATTCCGGCGCTGCCAAGCCTTCTATACCGCATGACTGGGAGCACCCGAACCCAGGTACGTATTAATCTGATGTGGACAAAGCCCAGCCTTCCGACCTAGTTTATCATAGAAGCGCCCGAGGGTGGGCAGGATGTCCCCGAGAGCTAAACTTCTGATTACCCTCCCAGTCATAGCCGTAATCGTAATCGTGCTCGTTTATTTCAGACTCTTCGCCAGTCCCGTGGTCTTTGCTGTCATTTTCGCACTCTATGTCGCCGTCAGCCTCAGAAACAGGCGGAAGTTCAGAAAGCAGGAGCGGAGTGCCTAAAGTAGAGATGACGCCCGCGGCTCGGGTCGCAGAGCTATGGGGCGAACAGGTCGTAGGGCGCGAACAGGTTAAGCTCTTTCTCCAGGTCCCGGAAGTCAGGGAGGACGGCGCCTAGCCTTCTCCTGAAATCGGCTGAGTGATTGAACTCGTGCAGGTGTGTGAGTTCGTGGAGAATCACATACACCCTGAGCCGGTCCGGGAGGGCTATGAGCTGCCAGCTGAACGAAAGCCTCCCGCTCCTGGTGCAATAGCCCCACTTGACCATCTCCCTCACATCCACCTTTGCCGGCTTCGCACCCACCCTCGGTGCCAGTTCTGCCACCCTCCGCACTACATATGCGGACGTTTCATGGAGGAACCACCTTCGGACGAGTTCCTTGAAACGCTTCGGGTCGTCGGTATAGACATCAACCACGCCCCGCGCGAGGTCAGGGACCAGCATGTCCGCAGCCCAATCGTGGAACACGGCCCTAAGCATTATCCCACCCATCATCACCGCATCGGCACGCAAGATTGACTTCGTCATTGACATCCGCTCGTACTCTCTCAGCAGCCAAGATGTCTTTTCTCTTATGGCCCTCTCGACGTCTACAGGCCTCCCCTTTGGGAGCACCACCTCCAGTGTCAAATCAGGTCGGAAGCGAAAATAGGTGTACCTGCAGCTTGTCCCTCTGACAACCGAGTACGCCACTTGGTTCGGGCCGAGGTTGAAATACGGCAACGTGTCTCGCATTTCAGTCAGATGTGTAGGATTTCAAGTTGTCAGTCGACTCGTCGGCACCCAGGCGAGCCGAGGTCAGAGGGATTCCCTGCCTCTGCTGTACCAACCTTGCGTCTGTCGTTACACCAATCGTCAAGATTGATGGCACGTAAAGCCTGAGGTCGAGCGCTTTAGTCTCCATTAAGTGATGGCGAGTGATGTTGGGGCCACGATCTGAATACCGCAGGCAATTGGGATAAGGGAGAAGTCTTGGAACACCATTCCGGATGTTGCAGTCATGAGCGGAAGTCATGTCGTTGACAGCGCCGATAGCGGCGAGGTTTGAGAATGCAGCCACGTAAATGTCGAAACTGACGACTCAACCCCACCACCACCCCGCCAGTTGTAAGCCCCCAAACCAGCTCATCTTCTGCGGTACGGAAGCATCGGGGAGCGGACAGACTATTGGGTAGCTGACTCGGAAGGGGCACCCGAGACTATAAGCTCGACGGCGACCTGGGCTATTTAAGCGAGGCCAGGTTTTTGGGGGCCGGGAACATCTTGCGAATCTTCGGACACAGAACCCCAAAGGTCTATGTCGATGCGAAAATTCTAAACATGCATGACCCGTCGCTCCGTCGGGAGGCCTACGTCGGCTACGTGGTCGAAGGAAGCGAAATGAAGAATGTAAAACGTGTGGAAGCCCAAGAGAGCGACGACGCTGAAGTCCTGGCAGTGCTCTTTGCTATAGAAGAGCTCGGGTCCCTTGGAGGTTTCACTGTGGTATGCGACCACGAGTCGGTGGTCTCTGAAGCGCGGAGGGACCGTGTAAAGAATCCAAGCGCGCTCCTTCAGAAGCTGCGGGAGACCCTGCGCGCGCATCCCAGAGTCAGACTAGAAGCGCTGCAGTCAAACCCGGCCCACCAGGTGGTCACAGAGTATGTCAATGCAATGAAGACCTCGGCAGAGAGCTAGTGTCACTGTCTGCCTCCGGTCTGGCCCCTTGGGTGGCTCCGGAAGTACCTGACAAGAGACAGATCCTCCTTCGAAAACTCATGTTCACCTGCCACCTTTCGACACCCGCGTCCTCGGGAGACCAGGTTGCAGCCGATATCGTGGCGTTCGAGCCTCTGGGAGGAGGCGGGCGAGGGACACGTTCTTCAGGGAGAACTTGACGTACGGATTGGCGGGTGTCTGATTCATGCCGGTCCTGCTCCGCCTGCGCGGGGTGGAGACCGCTTAGACTTTGAGGCCACAGAGTACAGCCATAGGAGCCCCTCGAACTCCTGTCATCCCACCCTCCCAGTGGCGAGGGAGTAGCATCTGGGTACCTTGTCACGAGACTCGAGCATGACTGCCCTGCTAAATCTCGCCATGACGTTCCCCCTAAGGAGGGCGTTCAAGAATCTATAAGTTGGTCTTAAGCCCACAGCTTGTCCGATTGGTCGGATCGGGCCCATGTTTTTAGACGAGTGCGTACTCGCTCAGCCACTGGCTTGGAGGTATTTCGAAGGGTCCTCGCCGAAATTGATGGGCAGGTTCGCGCGCTCGAAGCTTTCTCTGGAGAAGAGCTCCCTGAAGCGCCTGTGGGATCCGTCTTCGTGGGTGCAGGGGACTCCTACGCCGCCGCCCTTGTGGGGTTCTACGCGTCGGGAGGGAAGTGCCTGGCCGTTGACCCCTACAGCCTGGCGAGCGACCCAAGGATTGCCAGAGGGAAGGACGTCTTCTTCATCTCTGCGTCAGGGAGGACCGCATCCAACGTCTACGCAGCAAAGGCGGTCAAGTCCGAAGCGAGGAGCACCGCCGCCCTGACGGCGGACGAAGGAAGCCCTCTAGTGGAGCAAGTGAGCAAGACATTCAAAATCCCCATGAGATATGTGCCAAAGACACCCGGTATCCTGTCATTCAGCCTCTCCGCCCTTGCGGTGCTGGTCATGGTTGGGGGGCGCCTACCCTGTGACTTCGCAAGGGTCCTAAGGGCGGCGAAAGAGGAGAACGTTGAGTTCTCACTAGGGGGAGGCGTCACATATCTCCTCGGCAACTCACTGGCATATCCAGCTGCCCTCTATGCCGCAGCCAAGGTATACGAGCTCCTCGGCGCCTGCGCTCACGGCGAGTTGCTCGAAGAGTTCAGCCATTTGGAGCTCTTCTCACTCAGGAAGGGCGACGCTGTCAACGTGTTCGGCCATTTTGACGGTTCAGGAATGTCGACGAAACTCGCAACGGCGCTTCGTAATAACGGGTACGTTGCCCGTGTCGCCCCTGCGCAGGGAAGGACGAGTACAGAACTCTTCTTCCACTGCGTGTTCCTGGCTCAGCTCTGGTCGGTCGGGCAAGCGAGAATGGCAGGGCTCCAAAGACCCCGCTTCCTGGATCAGGGGAAGAAGCTGCGCATCAGTGACATGATGATCTACTGATGCGAGAGTCCGCAGGGCATGGCGGGCAGGCCCACTGGTCGGCGCATCTTGGCGGAACCGAGCGAAGCCACGGATAGTCAGCCGTGGAGCTTCCGCTCGCCTGCTTTCACTGCGATCTTGAGCCAGTTCTCCTGCGGTGGGAGGGGGCAGACGTAGCCGTCGGAATAAGCGCAATATGGGTTGTACGCGTAGTTAAAGTCGACCACGTACTCATCATCGTGCTCAACATCCAGGTCCAGATAGCGGGCAGCCGCATAGCTCTCCTTCCCCGAGGTCGCATCTCTGAATGGGATGAACAGGGTGGATTCAAGGCGCTCAGCAGACTGGTAAGCGCTGACCCTGAAGTTCTCTCCTCCCATCGACAGGTCGAAGTGTCCCACCTTGTTGAAGAGCTGGCGGGTCCCCTTGCTGGTTCCCATAATCACCCCCTCGGGGCTGTGGGACCTCTGCAGCCTCACTTCGAATCGATATCGATAGTCAGGGTCGAAGTGGTTTAGGCCAGGAAAGACGAGCCTAGTCTCTTGGGGCAAGGGCGAGCTAGGATCTGACCTGAAAAATTCATCCTTCTCTTGCCTGAACCGAATGAGCGCTCTCTTCCAAGTCTCCTGGTCTTCAGGTGTCATACCAGCACATTACTCCTGCCTTGACTAGAACCTTTCCAGACCTGGCAAACATAAAAGCCTGGGAGACGGACCGTTGGAACAACTTTGGCTCAGAATCCTGTAGTCAGAGAAATCTTGGAGAAATACCATAAGGTGTGGGCTCTGGGTCACTCTATGGCCGTCCTCGGATGGGACACGGAGACTCACATGCCCGAAGCCGGGGCGAAGGCAAGAGGGATTGCGTCTGGTCAGCTTGCCATGATGGTCCAGAATTCAACCGTTGGGCTGGAAGCCCTGGTGAAGAAGGCGGAGAAAGCAAGGGACTTAGATGACGTGGAGAAAGGAGTTGTGCGGGTACTAACGAGGAGCATAGACTATTTCTTGAAGATTCCACCGGAGCTGGTAGACGCAATCCAGAGAGAGACCACGGAAGCGACCGTCGTATGGCGGACCGCCCGCGAGAAGTCCGACTTCCGAATCTTCAAGCCTCACCTTGAGAGGATTGTCGAGCTCGAGAGGAGGGTGGCCGACAAGCTGGGCTATGAGAAGCACCCATACAATGCCCTGCTCGATCTTTATGAAGAAGGGTTCACGGTGAACGACGCAGACAGGGTCTACGCGGTACTGATACCGGAGAGCAAGAGACTCCTCAAGAAGGTGGCAGCCAACGGCATGTACCCTTCGAAGCACCCGCTGGAGGCGGTCACCTATGACACTGCAGCCATGGGAAAGGTGAACGAAGAGGTCCTCAAGCTCCTGCAGATGCCCATGGCCAGATTCCGGATGGACGTCTCGACCCATCCGTTCACGACGCAAATCGCACCGGACGACGTGAGGATTACTACCAGGTATGAGGGGAAAGACTTCAAGGCGTCCCTCTACTCGACAATCCATGAGAGTGGTCATGCTATCTATGGTCTAGGGCTGGGTGCGAAGCTTGCATACACGCCAGTCGCCGACGGGGCATCATATGGGATGCATGAGTCTCAGTCTAGGTTCTGGGAGAACGTCGTAGGGAGGAGCAGAGGATTCGTCAAACTGATCCACCCCATGCTGAAACAGAACCTTTCTTTCGTAGAGGGGTACGACGCAGAACAGCTCTACCTGTATTTCAACACAGTCAGGAAGAGCGTCATCAGGGTGGATGCGGATGAGCTGACCTACAACTTCCACACTGCAGTGAGGTACGAAGTCGAGAAGAAGATAATCGGAGGCGAGGTGGCTGTTGCTGAAATCCCAGAGGTCTGGAACGACACCTTCGAGAGCTACTTGGGGATTCGACCCAAGAATGACGCCGAGGGCGCGCTCCAGGACGTGCACTGGAGCGGAGGTTCATTCGGCTACTTTGCCACATATACCCTTGGGAACATTGTGGCTGCCATGATATGGCACGCGATGGGGAGAGGTACGCTAGTAAAGGAGGTGCTGGATGGAGGAGACATCGGAACGCTCAAGAAGTGGCTTGGGTCCAAGATCCATCGGTTTGGGGCGATATACCCGCCCAAAGAGCTTCAGGAGAAAGTGTTCGGTGAGTCGTACAATGCAGAAAGGCTGTTGGCTTATCTGAATCAGAAATTCCTCTACTGACCTAGGGGAAAACCGAGCTCCCATCGGGGGGCGGACCTCCTCACCAGAGCAAATGGGTTCTTTTAGTTTACTGGTTCATGCATTCTGGTTCATTGTCTCGGATGAGGTGAAGAGTCGACGGAGCCGAGCGGAACAGCGTCCAAGATAGGGCTAGAGCGGCCGGCGGCTGCCGGCTGTAAGCCTAAATCAACCTCCTTTCGATGTGTTACGAAGTGATTGATGTATGACGTTCGACGATGAAGTGCGGAAAATCAACGAGAAGAAGTTCGAAGAGATGCTGAGACGCGCGAAACCCCAATCAGGCGACGCCATTGGCGATGGAAGACCAATCGAACTGACAGACACCAACTTCAGAGAAGAGTTGAGCAGACATCAGGTGGTGGTCGTTGACTTCTGGGCACCCTGGTGTGGTCCGTGCCGGGTGGTGTCCCCGGTGCTGGAGGAACTTGCGTTGGAGATGGCGGGCAAAGCCACTTTTGGGAAGCTGAACGTTGACGACAACCCGCTGACTTCCCAGCAGTTCGGCATCCAAGGAATCCCAACAATTATGGTCTTCAAAGACGGCGAACCTGTGGACGGCCTCGTCGGCGCCGCGCCAAAGCAGATGATTGAGGCCAGAATCAGACCCTATGTCTCTGAGGCAAAGGGCTCTCCCTATCAGTGAATGTGGGCTATGATTCCTGGGACGTCACATAGGCAAGCCTGGCGTACGGCCTGACGGCCTGCAATATCTTCAACTCCGCTTTTCTGAGGTGCTCTTCATAGGTTGACCTCCTCATCCCCTGCTTCGCTGCGATTTGATCCAAGGTCACCTCTTTGGGCATCCCATAGTAGCCCAGTTGCAGCGCGGCGATGAACGCTTCGAGCTGCTTTTTCGTCAGTGCCCCCAAGAACTCATCGACTGGGATGGTGATGGCCCCTCTCGCTGATTCCCTTGGCACCACTGACTTGCTCTCAATCTCGACCTTAGAAACCTTCGAGAGGGCGCTTAGGGCACCACTTAGAGTATCTTTGGTGAAGGCCAGCAAGCGGCAGTGTTCAAACCCTCCGCGATAGGTGACTGGCATGACCGGTATGCACTCCGCCCACTCGATTAATGCGACCGTGGAGTTATCAGTGGCGCATTTGCATCCCACCACCGCTTCCATGTTCTTGGAAGAGTATCGGTTGAACCGTATCAGGCGGGCGCCCAACGACTTCAGCATTGCGCCCAGGGCGGGCTCAAGTTTCTCAGCGTCCTCTTCTTTGGAAACCTGGAGCTCCAAGATGTCTACCTGCAAGTTGCACCACCTTTGAATCCCAACTGTGGGGAAGAGTTTAGAGAAATTGGAAAAGGGGAGTGAATGGTCCAGCCTTAGTGATACGTCGAACACACTGGTGCTTCAGTAAGGGTGCGCTAAATGGTTTCCATTGACGCAAACCGCGCTAGCGAAGGGCCGGTTTGTACGCTCGATTCACAGTGCGCGCCGTCACCTACTAGGCCCCGGCACCAGAGGCGCTGTGTCCAGCCTTAACTTGGCTTAGCCAGGCTCTCCTCTCTTCAGGAAACAGGTCTGCGCGGGAAGGGATGGCTCTGCCAGGCTCACCTGTAGCAGCTGCCTGCTCATCCCACAAAGCTTCGGGCGGGAGAGGCCGGGATTCTAGGCCAGCGAGTGTCATCCTGAGCCAGGCGAGAGGCATTATCTGCCCCTGATACCAGCCGCCTCTCTCTATGGCGGTCCCTAGGACGGCTTTGTAGTATTCTTTCATCCTGACGTCGTTCGTCTCCCTCTCGCTGGTTGGTTTCGCAGTAGTCAGCAGGACTGCCGCTCCACTATGGAATTCGGAGTCAACTGAGACCTCGGGCTTGAGTTCCTGGTCTGTACTCCAAATGTGTTCGACGTTCCCCGAAAGCCTTCGCCTTAGTCCTCCAATCATAGCGTGTGGTATAGTCTGCCAGGTTTTTGAAACGGCAATTTTGAAAGTCGTGGCGGGCCCTGTTCAACCTCCTTGTACAACACGATTCGTCGCTGCGGGCGCTCCACGGCCGTGCCTCAGAGCGACTTTACCAAACCAGAACCTTTCTGAGGACGTCCTTGGAGATATTCCCTCCAGAGACCACGAGGACGACCCGGTCACCCAGTCCTTCCTTCTTTGACAGAAGCGGCGCTAGTGGGGTGGCCCCCGAAGGCTCGGCGAAGACTCTTGCCATGTTCACCATGGCCCTAGTGGCGCCCATTATCTCCTCCTCGGAGACCGTCAGAGCGCCGTCGATGTATTTCGAACAGGCCAGATATGTGAGATTGCCTAGAGCGGAAGGGATTAGGCCATCGGCTACTGAGCCAGCTGGCTCGATTCGGACTACCCTCTTCGCGGAGAGGGCGGCGGTCAGCTTCGGGGCAACAGCTGGTTCTACTCCGAACACCCTTACAGGGGCCCTTGTTCCTTTTAGTGCTATCGAAACCCCTGATATCAGCCCCCCTCCCCCCACGGGGACCAGTACGGCATCGAAGTCGGCTAGCTGCTGGTTGATTTCGAGCCCGCAGGTCCCCTGACCCGCAATCACGTCGCGGTCGTTGAAAGGGTGTATGAAGGCTGAGTCGCCTGCGCGCGCAATCTCCCTCGCCCTGGCTTCGCGCTCTTCGCTGAATCGTCCGGCCTTGACCACGATGGCCCCGTAGTCCTCTATCGCCTCTACCTTCTCCTGAACAACAGTCTCAGGCACGACTATCGTACACTTCTTGCCCAATAGTCTGGAACTGTATGCCACCGCGATCCCATGATTCCCGGAGGACGCCGCGACCACGCCCCTTTCTTTCACCTTGGACACCTTGTTGTAGGCTCCCCTAATCTTGAAGACTTTGATGGGCTGGAAGCACTCCAGTTTGAGGAAGACCTGCTTCCCAGTCAGCCTGGACAGGGGAACAGATTCGACTAAGGGCGTCCGGCTCACCACTCCAGCAATCTGCCTGGAGGCGTCCTCGATTTCCTTGATGTCAGGAAGTTCCTCTTGGCCCATGCTGTGAGTCACCTGGCCGCCCACCGTCCGGAGACGGTGCCAATCGCACCATATTTCTCCATCAGACTGACCGCCTTTGGTCTGATAGGCTATTGAGGGTTCTCAATAGGACTTTTCGATTTCGACCTCAGAGTAGCCGAGGACGTGGGTAGAGTTGGAGTCTATCTTAATCTGGACCATGTGAGGTTTGACCAGCAGCACTCCGGATGCGAGTTTGACGTTCGCCTTTACCATCCAGTGGTCGCTTTCTCTCATAACCTCGACGAACTTTATCTTGCCGAGCCTCTTCCCGTACTTTCTCTGCAACCAGGACTTCGCCACTTGCTCGGCGTCTTCGGTCGTTGCCAGCAGAGACACGCCCTTCTGGGCGAGGCCGGAACCTATAGGGTCAGGTGCGTGATTGATTTGAACAAAGTGTTAGAAAAACTGAACTGGCGTCTCGCAACGGCCCGCTAACTGCCGGCTGTGAGTGAGGCTTAGGCTTGTGCGCCTTCTGCGCTTGCCTTGGAACTCGAAGGGTCGCAAACAGCTCGATAAGGAGAGACGAAGAACGTTGGAGGGCCAGCTCGGTTTGTTATCGCTGAACTGGCCTTGTTGGGTACGTCTGGGGAGACGGTCTGCATGTTGTGTGCAGACTTGGCGTGCACGACAGCCAATTGCATTACCTTGTCTCTCGGCGAGGCTCCATGCACCTCGAATCCACACTGCATGCCGATGTCTTTGCACTTGGATGCGTATGTCGTCAAGTCTTCTTCTGTCCCGGCATGCCGCCTTTCTAGAGTAAAAGTGTTCGGCCGGTCCCAGCCGGCTCGCCTGGGTGAGCTGCATCATCGGCGGCGCGTGCGTCATCCCGACCCAGACCGGGAGCCCCTGGAAGGCTCAGGCTTCATCGGCGGAGGAACAGGGCGTAACCTGACGCGTGGGTTGTCTCCGCGTTACGCTCAGATTCTCTTTTCCTCTTCGCGTTTTCTTCTGACATGGACACGGATTGGGTTCATTATTCTAAATATTCACGGCGCGCGAGGTAATCACTTTATGTGAGTCGCCGATATATCACCGCCAAGTTGGCGAAGACCGAATGAGCGGATTCGAAGAGAGGGTAGAACGCGGGAAGACGGCTACCATCTCGGAGGCGGATGGCGACCTGCTCCTCGAAGGTTCCACGGTGATCCCCTTAGGGATGCAGGTGGTGGTACACGGAACACTCGTTGTCAGGGGCCGGTCTACCGTCAAGGGGAGCCTAAAGGCGGAAGAGGTGAGGGGGGACGGAGATCTTCTGGTGGAGGGTGGCCTAGAAGCCAGCGACGTGAGGCTCGACGACGGAGCGAGCCTCGATGTGAAAGGCGATTTCAGGGCCGGCGATGTGGACGTGCCTAATGCCGTCAGGGTGGGCGGGAGAGCCGAAGTGGATGATATGCGAGTGGGGGGGACTGCAGTGTTGGCTGGCGACGCCAAATTGGAAGACGTCAAGGTCGGAGGGACGCTGGAAGCGAGGGCGAAGCTTGAGTCGGATGACGTGAGAGTGGGAGGGACTCTCCAAGTTAAGGTACTGATTTCCCATGACGTCCGAGTAGGCGGAAACCTCAGGGCGGAGACCATCAAAGCGGAAGACGTGGACGTAGGGGGGACGGTCGAAGTCTCCGGTGACGTGAATATTGGGGATCTTACCGTGGGAGGGACTGCCGCGGTGGGTGGCGGAAAGGTTGAAGACGTCCGCGTCGGTGGGATTTTCAGGTCCGTGGGAGAGCTAACCTTCGAAGAGATACGTGTCGGAGGGCAGCTCACCATTGGCTCGGGGAAAGGAGAGAAAGTCTCGATTGGGGGGATTCTGGAGGTAGTCAAGGACCTGAAACTCGAAGACAAGCTTTCGGTCGGAGGGGATGCGAAGATCGGAGGAGCTTTGGAAGCTGGATCCATAGGCGTAGGTGGGAATCTAGAGGCAACGAAGGTGTTGGCGGATGAAAAGCTGGAAATTGGTGGAGGACTTACTACTTCGGCGGGGTCCAAGGCCCGAGAGGTTGACATAGCAAGGAGGGCCAGGGTGAGAGGACCGATTGTAGGGGAGACTGTCAGGATCAAGGAAAATGCCGAGGCTGAGGATGTCTATGCAGAAAGCCTCTGGGCCGAAGCTGGCTGTTCTCTCAGGAGCGTCTACGTCAGAAGGGCCGAGGTCGGCAGGGGGTGCAGGATATCTGGACCGCTGCAGTACACTGAAGCCCTCCACCTGGGCAAGGACGTCAGCCTCGCCAGCCAGCCCGAGAAGGTCTCTGGCCTTCCAAGCCCTCCAGTATGAAGAAAGTCAAGCGGTCGAAGCTGGATATCTACAATTCTCTGCTTCGCGCCATAGACTCATACGGCGGCTCAGGGAGGATAACCCACCTCTCGTACGCGTCCAACACGCCCCTGGATAGGACGAGGAAGTACCTGCAGTTCCTTGCAGACAAAGGGTTGCTACGAGCCGAGGAAGGTGATGACGGAGTAGACTACATGATGACGCCCCGAGGGTACGAGTTTCTGAGAGCATATTCTATGGTGGGAGCCATCATTGAGGTCGAGCAGAGGGAGCAGGAACTGGGCCACTTCGGCGAAGAGACTAGATAGGCCGGGTCGTCATACCTTGCACGAAGACTTAGGAGGCCCCCCGTTCCGGAGCGTTGGGACGTAGCTTTGGATTCCGGACCGATGGGTGGCAGGGTCTGCATGGTAACTGGAGCGAGCTCAGGTATCGGCAGGGCAACGGCCGAAAGGCTCGCCATGCTCGGTGCGACTGTGATCTTCGTCTGCAGGGACAGGGCCAAGGGTGAAAGGACAATCACCCGCATCAGGCAGAAGGGAGCAACCGGCGCCATGGAGCTCCTCCTCGCAGATTTCAGCTCTCTAGAATCGGTCAGGGAGCTCGCCAGGACGTACCTCGAGAGCCACGACTCACTGCATGTCCTCATAAACAACGCTGGAATAGCCAAGCTGACGCGGTCAGTGACAGTCGACGGTCTCGAGACCACGTTCCAGGTCGACTACCTATCGCAGTTCCTGCTGACCAATTTGCTCCTGGAAGTGCTGAAGAAGAGCGCTCCTTCGCGCGTCGTATTCGTGTCGTCTGTCGCCCACTACGACGGACGCATCGACTTTGACGACCTGCAGATGGCTGAAGGGTACAGCGTGATGAAGGCATACTCGAGGGCGAAGCTGGCCCAGGTCATTTTCAGCTGCGAGCTCGCTGAGAGGATCAAAGGTACAGGGGTCACGGTGAACTCCCTTCATCCTGGCGCCGTGGCAACGAATATCTGGGGGAGGCCTCTCGGGCGGTTTTCGTTCTTGACTAAGGTCACCAGGCTCTTCCTCGCCAGCGCTGAAGAAGGGGCGGAGTCCCCGGTGTTCCTCGCTTCGTCTCCTGGGCTCGAAGGCGTGACCGGTAAGTACTTCGATCGTAAGCGGGAGAAGGAACCGGCTGCCGCGTCCTATGACAGGGCCCTTGCTCGGCGCCTCTGGGATACGAGCGCAGGCTTGGTTGGGGCGGTCTAATAGGCCAAGCCGTCCAACGCCAGATGTGCTTTGCGCGCCTACTTCAGGTCGTCTATGTGGCCCTTGAGTTCCGTCCATACTTCCTGACCAGCCTGGTCAGGGTGGTAATGACATATTCTTCCCCGGCGAGGACCTGACTCGCGCTCATCCTCGTCGCAGTTTTGAACGTGGGTTTCGATTCATAACCCACGAACCTCGTTGTGCAGAGATGGCCCAATCCTTCTCGGCGTCGCTCAGTTCGGCGAAGAGGCGCTCAAGGCCTACCATTATGATTCCGGCACCGCGGGAGTGAACGACACCCAGATCTTGACCCTAGAGACGAGAAGCCTCTTCAGAATCGCCACCCTCTTTTCCAGCGGCTGGACCCTAGGTTCGAACTTCCTGAATGCTACAATGGCTATCGACAGACCGACCCTGCTCCATTCGAACTCCCTTCAGATTCAGCTCCCTCAGAACCGGAAGCGACTTCAGGATACAGGGGATCCGTGCCGTAAGAGCCCTACGAGGCAGCTTCGCGTCAACTGGCATCTGGACTCGACTGGCTTGTGCGGGTCGGATGCGCTCGACAACAACACTTCGTCTTTTAGCTTCCTGAGTTTCTGTTCGAGGACGTTCGAAGCATTACCCTGGTGTCTAGGTATATCTCCTAGGACCTGTCATCATGCGTCACGGACGGCGCATTGCAGTACTTGCGACAGTGCGTAAATCTCTTGTACAGGTCGGCGGTGTGCCCTGCGGACTAGCCGCATCCGATTTTGTGACGGAATGTGCTGTGCCACATCCCCTGATTGCTATGAATAGCTTCATGGTGGCTGGAAGGAGCGGGTGCGACACCCTCCTAGGTGGATTGGTGAGTCATCCATCATTGATAGAATGCAGGCTGCGGTCGAGGATATGAGTGTCATGAAAGTAGATTTTGGGCTTTTGCGCGCCGCTGACCGCCCATCCACGCGGTCGGGTGTGCAGGGCACACCTGTTACATAATGCCTGATCTAGACTGGTGCCGTGCAGACTCCAGGACTGGCTTCGTGGCTGACGGAGTACATAGTTCCGGTGAACTCAGCCCTGGAGGATCTTGCCCCGCAACTCGCGTCCACCCCGCTGGAAAGAGCGGCGCACGACGCGGTAGTGGCGGGAGGGAAGCGGGTGCGCGCCGTGCTCGCCCTGCTCTGGTGCGAGGTCTTCTCTGGAGACTACAGGCCAGCAATACCCCTGGCCGTGGCATACGAACTTGCCCACGCGAGCGCGCTGATCCAGGACGATATAATCGATGGGTCCGAGATGCGTAGGGGGGAGAGCTCGATTGGAGTGAAGTATGGCTCAACAACAGCGTTGCTGGCTTCCGATCTGCTCCTCTTCAACGTCCCCAAAATGATTGCGAAGTACGAAAATCTGGAGAGCCGTAGGCTCGCAAGGGCCCTGGACCTGCTGGGCGACGCATGCAGAGCCACTACGTGGGGAGAGTTCATAGATATGGAGATGGCCTACGACGAAGAAGGGACTGAAGAGCGGTACGAAGAGATGATCAGGTTGAAGACTTCAAGCTTGCTGAGCGCTCCATGCGCCAGTGGAGCCCTAGTTGGCGGGGCATCAGACGACGAGGCAGCGGCGGCGGGCAAGTACGGCGAGGAGGCAGGGCTGGCCTATCAGATTCAGGATGATACGTTGGACATCATGGGCGAAGCGTCTGAGCTCGGAAAGCCGATATTCACGGACCTGAGGGGAGGGAAGAAGAGCCTCGTCCTGATGCACTGCCTCGGCCGTTGCTCGGCCGAGGAACGGAAGTTCGTGGTGGGGCTTACGAATCGCAGGGGCGCCTACACCCAGGACGAAGTTCAGAGACTGCGCGGGCTGATGCTTGAGAAAGGTTCACTGGATTACGTACGCAAGAAGGTCAGGTTGCACACAGACAAAGCTAGGGCCGTACTGGCATCGGTGCCAACTGGACCTGCCACGGCCCGCCTCGATAGCCTGACCGAATACCTGGCTGCAAGATACTACTAGAGTGCGGTTCCTATCCTCTGGGACGTCCTACTGAGTTGAGCGCATTGGACAAGATGCTAAAGTGAGGCAGGATACGTGAGCGCCGCCCGCCGCCAGTAGTCGGCGCCGCAAACGCACCATAATAAGCACCTGGCGCCGGCTTTGGGGAGGATATGGACGGGACGCTATCCCTGAAAGAAGACCTCGCCCGCACCATCAGGAGGATGTACAAGCGGGGGCTGGTCTCCGGTGTAGGAGGTAACGCCAGCGCCCGCCTCCGTATGAAGAGCCAAATCTTGATTACCCCTGCGGGCTATTTCAAGGGTGGAGCGGTTCAGGGCGACTTGGTCAGGGTTAGCCTCGAGGGAGAGGTAATCACCAGAGGGAGGCCTTCTAGCGAGCTCCCCACTCACCTTGTGGCCTACAGGAATAGGGAAGACGTGAACGCAGTTGTCCATGGCCATCCACCAAACGCCGTAGAGCTTGTCAGTGTGGGGATGAAGATACCTGTCATGACTCCTGAGCATGCTGTCATGATCGAGAAGATGGAGGTGGTAGATTTCGTTGTTCCTGGAGAAGACGGAGCCATGGCGATAGCGACCAAGCTGAAGAGATGCGACCTAGTCGGAATAAGGAACCACGGATTCTTTTCGATGGGGAAGGACTTGCACGAGGCGGCGTCCAGACTGGAGGTGCTTGAAGAGAGCTCCAAGATATACCTGGCCGGGAGGCTGGCCGGGAGCGTCACCGGACTGAGCGAGGCGGAGCAGAGGCGGATCAGAGAGGCGTACGGCCGCGAATAGCCAAGCCGATGTCGATGCTTCCAGCCTTGGAAGGGCCAGGGGGCTGGCGTTCACTTCCCTCGGGCACTTCACCAACGACGGCTCGGTCTTCCTCCTTCCTCTGGTCGTAGACCTTCTTGGGAGCCGGTACGGAACCACGCACTTCGAACAGTCGATTCTTCTCTTCTTCTTCTACTTCAGCTCGATGGTGTCCAGCGTCTTTGTCGGCAGGCGGGCAGATAGGACGGGGGCATCTGGGAGGCTGATGGCCGTAGGGATAGCTTTCTTGGCGATGGGGCTGATCGGCTTCTTCGCTACGATGGTCTACACGGCCGGCACCGAGCTCTTCGCACTTGCGTTCTTCTTCGACTTCGTCATGGGGTTTGGGAGCGCATTCTACCATCCTCTGGGCGGGAGCATATTGCAGGCTTCGTTCGAGCGTAGCAATACCGGAAGGGCGCTAGGCCTGAACGGCGCCCTGGGGAGCGTTGGCAGGGCGGTGTACCCGCTGATTTACGGGGCGGCAGTCCTGGTGGTTACGATACCCGACTCCCTGGCGGCCTTCGGATTGGTGGGCGCGGTAGCAGCGGTTCTCATCTGGGTCGGACTAGGGGAGGCCAGAACGGGCAGGAAGCCTGATAGACGCGAAGGGGAGTCTCTCCGGAGGTCGCTCACCAGGCCGATGATAATCCTGATGATAATCACCTTCGTCAGGTCGGCGGCGATATTCGGAGTCGCGGCGTACGTTCAGATCTTTCTCACCACCCAAAGGGGAGCGGGAGTAGGGTCCCTGCTCGGTATCCTGACCACAGTCTACTTCGCACCCGCTATCGTGGGGCAGCCTCTTTTCGGATGGCTTGTGGATAGGGTCGACCATAGGCTTGTGATGGCCCTCTCAGCAGCCGGCGCCTCCGCATCCATTGTGGGCTTCGTCAGCTTGGGCGGAGCGGAGAGCTACGCCTGCCTATCGCTATTCGGATTCTTCGCGTACACTGGGTTTCCGGTACTGCTGTCCCTCGCAGCGGACTACGCCCCTGTCGGGGCATCGAACCTAGGCAACTCGCTGGTCTGGGGTCTGGGGACGACTGGAGGGAACGCCCTGGGACCCCTGATGGTCTACGCGTTTGTGCTCAACGACTACGGTAGGCTCGGCGCCTCCTTCGAGTACATGGCCGTCTTGGCGCTGGTTTCCGCCATAGGGGCAGTTCTGATTCCTAAGCCGAAGATGGTGGCGTCAGTCCCGGGACAGTGATGAGATACGCCGGAAGGCCCTTCGCGACTCTATCCTGACAGTCAGACAGTATTCGATGGTTCCTGCTTCCGCCGGAGATAGGGAGCCACATGTGTCCCGTATTTCTTCTTCAGCCCCTCCGGAAGAAATCGATATGCTTTGATCACCTTCCTGCACTGCGGCGCGCCACAACTACACCGCATCCTGAAACCGGGCCAGTCCACGTCGGTGGAGTAGTCGAAGGTCAGTTCCTCCCCCTTTCGGATACCTCTCGCGGCTACGACAGACATGCCTGAGACCACACAGTTGGGGTCACATGAATGGTTGAGGTACCAGCCGAGTCCGTACCTCTTTGGCACAACATAACTGTCGTAGTCGACCTGTATGGTGTATGGCCACACGTCGCGTGGGATGTCCCAGATCCACTTCGCCTTCCCTTGGAATCTGACCACCACGTCCGAAGCCCTGATTGCCCTGTCCGCGAACACCCCCTTCCCTTTGGGCCCTGCATCTCCTACCCTGAAGCGCGTCAGGTACCGCTCCCTCCTCTGGTGGTCGCCGTCGGGCGCTCGGGGAGGAACCGGATCATCAGCGCGACGCAGGCCAGGGTCCCTGCGAGGCTGGCCAGGATGGGGGCATCATAGCCTAGATACTGGTAGAGGTACCCTCCGAGTATCGGGGCTGGGAACGCGACCAGACCTCTGAAGGCCGCCACTTTACCCCCTACACCTCCTCGTGTCTTCGGGGGGGCGTGGGTCATGAGGAGCGAGGAGACACCTGGGACCCAAGTGGTGACCGAGGCTCCGAAGACGACGGAGAAGACCAAGAACTCGGGGAGGCTGTTTGAGAGGGCCCAACCTGTCATCAGCGCCGTCCCAAGGGCTTCGGAGGCTATCAGGGTCTTCTTCGGCCCGAATCGGATCAGGAGCCGGGTCGCAGGGTACTGAGAGACTAGCATGGCCAGGTACCACACTGCGACAAGTAGACCAATCTCCTGAGCGGAGAAATGGAACTGGTCCTGGGCCATTGCATAGATGATGTTGGAGCTGATGCCGAAGGCGAAGGCGTCGGCGGCTAGCGCACCGTAGAACCCCCATGCCGACCTCGGAAAGGCGAACGCCTCTCTCAACGAGAACTTCGGACCCTGCTCTGGCTCGACGGGCATGACATGCTCCGTCTCGGAGAGTTCCCTCCAGTAGAGGATGAGGTCGAATGACTCCAGGAGCGCGGCCGCAGCGAAGATAGCCAAGTAGCCGGTGGTCCCCACCGCGGAGCCCGCCAGGGCAGGAGACACCACGCCGGGGACGGTCCCCAGGAAGAACACAAGGCTGTAAGCGACATCCATCTTGTGAGGGTCGAGCGCGACCGACTCGGCGACCATGGCTTGGGATGCTGGGCTTCCCAGTACTGACAAGCCATAGAGGACAAATGCGATGATAACCAGATACCAGTCCCCGGTAAGCGCTGACCCCACGAAGCAGAGCATGGACGCGATCGTAGTCGCGCTTCCCAGCATGATCGAACCCTTCCTGCTGTGGAGGTCGGAGTAATGGCCCGCGAGAGGCTGTATGAGAGTTCCCGCCGCGCCTGAGAAGCGGCTCCCCACGGCCTGAAGGATCCCAATGGCAGGGATCCCGAGGCCAATAGACAGAGGGAAGAGCTGAAGGGCGAAGTTGAGCATGCCAATGTAGACCCCGGAGATCAGGCCGGTGACCGCAATCGCTCGGATATTCCTGTTCAGCAGCAGCGTGCGAGAGACGGCGAAGACGCCTTTACCCTGGTTGCCCATTTGAGCCGCCGCGAGGTCCGACCAGGAGGCTGGATTATCCTTTGCAGTTTTAAATGCGCAAGACGCCCAGGGCGATTCCGTGCTGTGGCATCTGCGAGGTGGAGTAATGAAGGTCGGACTGGCATCTACCTGGTATGGCTTTGGCGCCTGATCCTCGCCGCCGGATCCGCCTGTGTTGTAATGGACACGAATTTGGTGTGGGTTGGCCTCGGTTGACTTACGTTACGAGCTTAAATTGCCGGTGGAAAGCAGAACCAGTCCTTGGTAGCCGTCTCTGAAGAAGACGCCCAGGCAAGACGGACGCGCCTCCTTTTCGCTGCCACGCTGGTAGGCCTGGTCCTCTATCTCGTCCTAGATTCGGCCGCCCAGGCCCTCCCGCCCCATTACAGTCCGGTCAGCCAGGCGGAAAGCGACCTCGCCGTAGGTCCGTTCGGCTACGTCATGACGCTGAACTTCATCAACAGAGGAGCCTTTTCCCTTTGCTTCCTGTTCGCCCTCGCCTTGGCCGCGACCGCCGGCGACGTCATGGGGCGTCGATTCAGGAGAGGAGGCTACCTCTTCGCCGTCTGGTCGGTTGGGGCCCTGGTCTTGGCAGCATTCCCCACTGATGTCCCTGCAACCCCCATCTCCTGGCACGGCGCGATACACCTAGCCGTGGCCGTCGTCGCCTTCCTCGGGGGGGCCTTCGGGGCCGTGTACCTTTCGCTAGGCATGGAAGGGAACAGGCACCTGTCGAGGGTCCGAGGCGTGGCTCTCCCCATCGCCTATGCCGCAGTCGTCCTTTGCTTGGTGGATCTCCTCGGCGGCTTCGTCGTTCCTGGCGTCTTCGCCCATTACGGAGGGCTCGCGGAGAGAGCGTTCTTGGCTTCCATGCTTCTCTGGATGGGGTGGGTGTCAGTTGCGATGCTGAGGGGTCGGGCACAGACCGGGGCCGGTTCCTTGGATGGGCAGGGGTCAGGGTAGCAAGCACGGAAACAGTGGTCTAGCGGCGGCAACCAGGTGGCATGGGCCAGGCACGTGCGTTCGGGTCCAAGGATGCGCCGGGATGGCGGGGCTGTTCCTCGTGGGTGGAACCAGCTCTCTTAGAGGGTAGGATTATCGCGCTCTGAAGATGCCCCCTCATGAGATGTGATTGCGACCCTGCGCCTGATCCTCCTCGCCTCCGACATCGCATCCATCCCGAACACGCTGACCGTGTCGGAGGTGGGGGCAAGATGGATGCTCGCCATCCTGAGGAACGTGGTCTTCCGCTCCGTCCTCCCTGACGGTGTGAATATCTTCCCCTGGCTCGCGTTGAGGTCCAGACTGTTCAGGGCAGGGTCTGGCTTCCCTTGTAGAGCTTGACGATACTCTTGGCGTCAATCACCGTAGACACGGCGGGTCACTCCGACGCCCGAGGGCTCTGCTCCTTCCATTGACGCCCAGCACGAAACCGGTTGCCTCCCTCCAACTATATAACTGGCCTCGGAGAGCCATTCCTTGAGACCGCACCCGAGGAATGTTCCATGACCGTGAAAATAGATGAAAACGAGGTATTCAGGATAATCGAAGACAAAAGGCCCAGGGTTGTCCTGGTCAATGCCCCCGGGGGCCTGCTTAGGCAGACCAAGGAGCTGATGGAGAAGGTGAAAGAGAGGTACGGAGTGACTGTGATAATGTCAGGAGACAGCTGCTTCGGGGTTTGCGATACCATCGATGACGACGTCGAGAAGTTACAGGCAGACCTTGCCCTTCATATCGGGCACAATGCGGCTATCAGAGAGGTAGGGAATTACACGTATCTGATTGACGCCGTTGACGATGTGGAGTTCGGGGAGGTGGTTGAGACCGCGGTGAAAGGCCTCGCCCCCTACAAGCGGATTGGGCTCGCGACGTTCAGCCAGCACCTCCATCAGCTCGGCCCAGTGAAAGAGAAGCTTGAAGCCAAGGGGTTCCATGTTGTGGTCGGCAGGAGGAACAATTTGATGCTCGAGGGGCAGGTGTTCGGTTGCGACTTCTCCGCGCCCTTCCCCACAAGGAGCGAGGTAGACGCCTTTGTCTTCCTTGGAGAGAGCGAATTCCACGCCGTAGGGCTCGCCCTGTCCATGGGGAAACCCACGTTCATGCTCGACCCCTACACCAATGAGGTGACCGATATGCAGGCTGCCGCCAACGAGAGGAAGAAGAGGGCCATACTCGCTGTCTACAAGGCCAGGGATGCTCGGGTGTTCGGCGTCATCACAGGGCTGAAGGAAGGTCAGAAGATGCTCGGAAGGAGCAACTGGATAACAAAGCGCCTAGAAATGAATGGGAAGAAAGTGGTTCGGTTGGCAATGAGGGACATTACCACGGAGCGGCTCGCCCCCCATAGAGAAATCGAAGCTTTCGTCCAGACAGCCTGCCCCAGGATATCGGTGGATGGGTTTACCTTCGATAGGCCGGTGCTATCCATCCCCCAGGCGGACGCATTAGTCGCACTTATTGAGGGGAGGGATCCGGGGGAGTTCCTTGAGCGCGCGAAATGGATCGAGCTCACAGTGGGGCTCATAAAGCAATGAAAGAGCGGAAAGTGCCGATTGCCCTCCCAGGGGACAAACTTGCAGTATCAGAGGAGTTCCTCCCCGGCATGCACACATACGACGCCTCCGGACTAATCAGGGCCTTGAGGGCGGGCTCCGTGGTGAGGGACATAAAGAATATGGAAATTTCAGTGCAGCCTGCTACGGAGCCTGAGTTGTTCCGCGTGGACGACTGGGTCACAGGCCAAGTCGAAGGGTCTCAGGCGAACTCCGCGAACGTCCATATCTTCTTCCTCAACGGAAAACCCACTCACAAGGACTTCTCTGGCATGCTCTCTCTGAGAGGCCTCTCTGGAGGCGGGAGGGGGGCTAGAAGGACCACCCCGGTCAAACCTGGCGACATCGTCAGATGCAGGGTCTTCAGTCTGGTAAATGGGATAATACACCTGACCGTTGACGAGCCTGACATGGGAGTCGTCGCTGCACTGTGCGGGAACTGCGGAAGGCCCCTTCTAAAGGGGAGCGCGACCAAGCTGAAGTGTGATGAATGTGGCAATGTAGAGGAGAGGAAACTGGCCAGGGACTTCGGGACAACCCCCATCGAGCCGTAGCCACCGAACTCGGAACATTGCTTGACAAGCTGCTATCTGTTTAATAACAAGTCGGGGGGCGGCCAGACAAAATATGCAGGTTCAGACCACGAGTGAAGACGAAAAGGGCCTCACGGTGGAGATCACAGGGGAAGATTACTCCCTCGCTGAAATCGTACATCATGAACTGCTGGAGGAGAAGAGCGTCACTTTCGCTGGAGTACTCCCGCCTCACCCCTTGATTAAGAAGCTCGTGTTGAAGGTCAGATCCCAACGGGCAAGGCCGGAGAAGGCGTTCGCTATCAGTGTCGACAGGGCCATGGAGACCACCAAGGAGCTCTACGACGGCGTAAAGAAAGCGCTCAGTGGTGGGTCAAGCTGAAGTTCTGCCCAAAGTGTGGGACTCGACTCAAGCTGAAACAGGTGAAGGGAGTTAGGGAGGTGTCAGTCACATATATTTGCGACAACTGTGGCTATTCTAAGAAGGAAGCGAACGCGTTGGTCCAGAAGACTGAGGAGGAACTCTCCAACACTCCACAAATAAAGGTGGTAGGGGAGAAAGAGGAGAAACTCAATTCACTCCCGACGACGAAGACTGAGTGCCCCAAGTGTGGTCATAACGAGGCCTTCTGGTGGTTTCTGCAGACAAGGAGCGGGGACGAACCGCCTACGCAGTTCTACAGGTGTGCTAAGTGCAGCCACACCTGGCGGTCATATAGCTAGCCTGTGTGCGAGACCCACCTAGACGTCGTCTCTGGTGGTGACTTCGATTGCATCACCACCCGCTATTAGGATATCTGCGCTGGCGGCAGGAATGGATGCCACGTCCTCGGGCTCGAATGGGCCGTAACGCCTCAGGTCGAGTCCCACCAGCTCGTTGACGTGTTTCACGAATCGCACTGTGATGTTTCTCTGGCTCTCGGTCATGTGGGCGAACTCTAGGAAGGATGGTTGACCCCCTGAAATCGCCTCTACTAAGGTCTGGAAGCGCTTCTCGAACTTCTGCTCTGCGGAGCACACGTACCTTTCTTCCGGGAGAAGTTGTAGGATGGCGCCCTGTCGCATCGCCTTCGCAACCCTGAGTTGCAGCAGCTCCCTGACCATGGACTCAATCATCCTCGCCTGGACGGCAGCTAATCGGACGGTCATCTCTGACGCCCCTGCGCCTGCGGACCTCTTCAGTTTCTGGGTGTACGCTGACATGCCCGCATAGAAGTCAGCCGGGAGCTGGAGTAGTCCTCCTGACTGCGTCTCCAACTCGAGCCTACGCTTCAGGTGTTCGAGCGTCGCTTCAGGCATTCAAACCACTTCGCCTAGACCTCTAGTCAGGATTTGTACCGCCGCAAAGGCGGGCAACTCGACTGTGACTGATTTGTACGGGCCAAAGTCCCTGTGCCTGGCCCTGAATTGGGGGTAAAAAGATACTGCGACATTCACCGCCTTCGCGGCCAAGACGTATGGATCCTCTTGGGGATCGAATCTATCCTTGGACATCACCCGCGTCTTGGACATCCCAGTTGTCCCGTGCAGCGTCCCTGCTAGCCTGAACACCCGATGGATATCTGTGGTCACCGAAGAATCGACCAGAGCACGCTGGGAGGCAATCGCCTCGGAGACGAGCTTCTGTGTGGTGCCGCTGTAGCCTTCCCTGCGCTGTTCGATGTATGCAGTTATGCGCCTGGTCCATCCTGCGCCGATGGCGCCGGTCTGCGTCCTTCGCCTGAGAGTCGAAGTTATGCTTTGGCTGGGTGGGAGAGAGGTCCCACGGACGTACTCCGCTATCTCACCGCGGGCGAGCTGATCCAGTTGTTCGAACCTATCATCGTATACTTGGAGATGATATCCTCTGTTGCCCGAGAAATAAATCCTAATCGCTTCTCGTTCGACCCCGAAGTCGTCAGTAAGGAAGCAGACCACTCTCATAGTGTGTTCCCATGCCGCGTCCAAGCAGGTTTCGCAGATTCCGTGGAACTCCGTGGTGGGCCCCCCGCACTTGGAGCATTTGGCCGGCCTGGGGAGTTTCCCCGAGGCGTGGCATTTCTCGCAGTACCAGAGGTCGTGTTCCTTTTTGCACGGAGTGGGGATGTCGGTGGCATCTATGTCGAAGATTAGTTCGGCGCCCAGCCACCCTTTCTCATCAATGGGCATAGTGGGGCGTTCATAGCGGGCGTTGGAACAATACACAGATGACGGCGACTGTCTTAGAATCTCTGCGACCGCCACCCCTTCGTTCTTGAACGACAGGTGACGGACCATCCCGGCGCCGAACGGGATGTATCCGAATTCCCTTCCCTCGATGTCAACTGGGAACTCGATAGAACTGGCCCAGCGGAAGTAGTACTCCTTGTAAGCTGACCTGAGGAAGCTCTTCGTGAATTCGTTCATCTCGGCGTTGCAACCTCAGACATGGGAGATAAGAACTCTGAGCCCGTTGTCCTAGATTAATCCGGAGAGCAGCACCCACGTCTAATCCTGCTCCTCTGGTGCAGGATGTGCTACGTCTGATTCGGCTGTCTGTGCTAGGACTGCCGTCATTCTACTTTCGGATAGACTGAGTCGTACTTCTCTGTCTTGGGGACTATACAGAGGAACTCCGCGTCCTGGTCCCCCGTGTTCTGGTACCAGTGCAGAGTGCCTTTGGGGATGTAGATGGAGTCTCCCTTCTTCACTTCGTGGATCTGGTCACCGATCCCCACTTTGTACCGCCCCTGCAGCACATACTGTTCGTGCTCTATCGCCGGATGGAGGTGCTTCGGGATGCTCCCTCCCGGTCTGATCCTGAATCTCCTCATCTCGAAGTTTGGCGCGCCATCGTGTCTGTCGACCAGCCACTCGATCTCTGTATCGACGGCGTTCTCGACAGGCTGACGCCTCACTGACCCATCTGGCTTCACCGTCATTGTGCGTGGTCACCCGCACGGTCCGCTTTAAGATAAGCGCCCCTGGGCACAGTCTACTACATCGAGTTGGGCGAGAGCGCGGCTTCCCTCAGCATCATGAAACCGTTGATCGCCATGAGTCCTCCCACCAGCAACATTCCGAAGCCAAGAAAGGACTCCGGCCCCTTGGCTGACGCCATCCCTCCCATGGATGACCCTGTCAATACCATGAGGAGTCCATAGACAATCATCAATCCCCCGAACGCTCTCATGTGGGCGGCCCCGAAGGCCGATATGCTCGCCGCAGCGGATGCAAGTACAAAAATCCCCAATGCAGCGCCACCGACCCCAAAGAGGAACCCAGGCCCGACGAATTGGATAGTCAGCATCCCCGCAGCGGGCGCGGGCATGGGATTCTGAGAAGGCCCGACCATGAATTGATATGCTGAATACAGGTCCAGGGAGGCGCCCACCAGTCCGAGGAAGAATCCGAAGAGCACAGAAGCACTACGGATTACAACTAGGCGGGGGCCATCGTGAAACAAGGCTGTCTACTATCGCGAGCCGCTATTTCAGGAATTCAACGAGCCATTCCGTGCCGGAGATAGACCACTGAAGCCGGTGTTCGCCTGCACTGGCCGCAAATGCTCTAAGACCCCCCGGTCCACCCTTTTGAGCATGAAAGTTGGCGGTTGCGAATACAGGGATGACATGCTGTATGATCCCGAGTTCGGGACGTGGGGGCGCCTCGAGGGGAGCCTATGGAGAGTTGGTGTCACGCCTCTAGTCTCCTGGCTTTCGGGGGGGTTCACTGCTGTCTCGGTGAAACCTGAGGAATCCAGGATTGCTGAGGGACATTCGCTGGCCGCTGTGGAAGGCCCCAGACACTTCGACGTGGTCCGGGCGCCGTTTGAATGTGTCGTGAAGAAGCCAAATGAGACGCTCGGGAAGAATCCGCGCATCGTCAACAGGGACCCCTTCGGCGACGGGTGGCTGGCTCTGGTGGAGAACGTGGGGGGACGGTGTAGGCTTCGCTCTCTCGAAGTCGCCACCCCGACACTTGAAGAGAGACACCGTTCCATGGGGGTCCGTTGCTTCGCCGCCTTCCCTGATGTCGAGCTTTACGAAGTAGGAGCAGAGTGTTCTGTCGTCCTCGCGCGGCTGGACGAGGAACTGGCCAAGTCAGCCAGGGGAACGGTTATCCATTTGGTCTCCGATGACCCCACTGCTGAAATCGAGATGGCCAGGTGGCAGGACCAGACTGGAAACTTCCTCCTAGAGGTGCGCCCAGAAGGCGCGCTCAGTCACTTCATAGTGAAGAAAGGCTGAATATCACTTCTCTACAGGATAGAGTATGGAGTTACCCCACTCAGTCCAAGAGCCGTCATAGTTCTTCACGTCTGGATACCCAAGCAGGTACTTCAGAACGAACCAGCTGTGTGAGGAGCGCTCTCCTATCCTGCAGTAGGTGATCACCCCCTTGTCTCTGGTGACACCTTTGGCTGTGTACAGCGCTTCAAGTTCCTGCCTTGGCTTGAAGGTCCCATCAGCATCGTTTACCGCCATCCCCCACGGGATGTTCTTCGCGCCGGGGATATGGCCCCCTCTCTGGGCTGCCTCGTTGGGATATTCCGGCGGCGCGGTTATCTCGCCTGTGAACTCCTTCGGACCCCTGACATCGACTAGGACCTTGTCAGGCTTCCCCACCGCCGCCCTTACTTCGTCCCGGTATATCCTGACCGCCGTGTCTGGCCCGGCGACACTGAACTTGGCGCGCGGGTACGATGGGATGTCCTTGGATATCGGCCTGTCTTCCAACAACCACTTCTTCCTCCCTCCGTCCATCAGCTTCACCTTGTCGACCTTGTAGTATTTGAGGTCCCAGAACGCGTATGCAGCGAACCAGTTGTTGAAGTCACCGTAGAGGACCAAGGTGGTGTCGTTGGAGATGCCGTTACGTTGGAAGAGCTCCTCCAACTGCTCCTTGGAGAGTATATCCCTTTTCAGAGAGTCGTTCATGTCCTTCTTCCAGTCGAATAGGACGGCGCCGAGGGCGTGCCCCTGGTTGTAGTTCGCCGCCGGGTCATAGTCGACCTCGGCGACCCTTACCTTTGGGTCGTGCAGGTGTTCGAAGACCCACTGTGTGGATACGATGACCTCCGGATGCGAGTAGCTTTCACCCACACTATAACATATGTAATAATCCTGATTTAAGGGTTCCTCGTGGAGGATTTGGTGCCGCAGCGAAGACCATGGGGGGACAGCAGGTGGTACGGCATCTCTACTCAGAAGCCGTTGTTGGAGGGTACTTTGGAGGGGTCCGGTGGCGGCTCGCCT